>JBCCYN010000095.1:0-19347 GCA_039189655.1 Pseudomonadota bacterium
GGCTTTGCCGTCCCTTGAAATGATGCGGAAGGCATGGACGTCGACGAGGCCGCAGTCGGTAATTTTAAGCGCCGGGATCACCGGAAGCGCCACGAAGGCGAGTTGAAGGAACGGCTCTTCCAACCTCACGCCCAGGGAAAATGCGGCCTCCCGCAGGTCCCGGAGCGCCGTATGAACCTCCTCAAACGGTTTTGGGCTCATGAGGCCGGCCACGGGCAACGCTAGCTCGGCAAGAATTTTATCGCCCTCGGCAACCACGAAGCCGCCCTCGATGTCCCGGAGGCGATTGGCTGCGAGCGTCATCGCGCCATAGTCGATCCCCACCACCGCAATGTTGTGGTGATCGTGGCAGACCGTCGATGCGATGGCGCCCCGCTGGATGCCAAACCCGCGCACGAAGCCATTGGAAATATTACCGTTCTTTCCATGCCGCTCGATCACCGTAACCCGCGCCAGGTCCCGGGCAGGGTCGGGCCGCTTGTCGCCTTCCTCGACGGCGATGGCTTCTTTGAGGTGGGCCGTGATGATTTTTCCCGGAAGGATGCCGATGACGTCGGTGTCCTCGGCATTGCTGGTGGAGCGGAAGGCGGTGGCGTCGACGGGCGGCGCAATCACGGAATTGCGGCCAATGGGTGGGATTTCGGTGCGCGCTGCGAACGCATTTTCGTCGGCGAGCGCGCCCGCACACAGGACAAACGCGGCGCGACAGTTTTCAAGGGTGTCCACCGCAACAATGTCCGCGCGGCGACCGGGCACGATGGCACCGCGATCCTTGAGGCCGAACGCCTCGGCAGCCGAAAGGCTTCCGATCCGATAGACGTCCACCGGTTCAGCGCCGAGGCGTATGAGCTCCCGGATCATGTGATCGAGATGGCCCTCTTCGACGATGTCGAGGGGATTTCGGTCATCGGTGCAAAGGGCGATGTAGGGAGCCGTGCGGGCGTTGATGATGGGCGCGAGCGCTGCAAGGTCTTTTGATACCGAACCCTCGCGGATGAGGATGGTCATACCCTTGGAGAGCTTTTCGAGGGCTTCTGCGGCACTGGTGGCCTCGTGCTCCGTCACGATGCCGGCGGCGATGTAGCCGTTGAGCGGATGGGCTGACAAAAGCGGAGCGTGGCCATCAATGTGCCCACCGCGGAAAAGTTCAAGCTTTTGAAGGCATTGGGCGTCGCGGGCGATCACGCCCGGGAAATTCATGAATTCGGCAAGGCCGATCCCGCTCGGATGACCTCTCAAGTCCTCGATATCGCCTGCCGTTACCGCGGCGCCGGCCGTCTCCATGGCCGTGGAGGGCACGCAGGAGGAAAGCTGCACCCTTAAATCCATCACCAGATGCTGGCTCGCGTCCTGAAAGTAACGGATGCCAGCGGGGCCGAGCACGTTGGCGAACTCATGGGGATCGCAGATGGCCGTGGTGATGCCGCGGGGCGTGACGCAGCGGTCGAATTCGAAGGGCGTGACGAGCGAGCTTTCCACGTGAAGGTGCGTGTCGATGAAGCCCGGCACCAGCGTGAGGCCGGCAGCATCGATGGTGCGCGTTCCCTCGTAGCGATCGTAAACGCCCACGATGGTATCCTCGCAGATCGCCACGTCGCCCTCCCGCACGGTGCCGGTCATGACGTCGAGGATTTTTGCGCCGCGGATCACCAGATCGGCCGGCTCGTCACCGACCCCTTGGGCAATGCAGCGGGAGAGGTCAGCCATGGCGGCGGCTACCGGCCTTCCTTGCGGGCAATCAAGGTAACGAAGGGAAGGAAGCCGTAGAGCGTGCCGGACGACGCGCGGCGCTCGTATTCGGCGCGCAGGGCATCGGCAAGTTCGCGCCCGATGATGCCGCTGTCGGCGAGGTATTTTCCGGAAAGTTCCACCCAGGACAATCCACCGCCGCCGCCGAAATCGAGCCGGTTGGTGATCTCGAATACGTCCACCTCAAGGCCCGCATAGGTGGCAAGGGGCCGGAGCTTGGAGGTGAGGTGGGGATCGGTCACGAAGTGTCGCCGAAAAATGGCGGCGCACGCGTCGAGGGGATCGCCCTCGCAGGAGGCCAAGGTGAGCTTTGACCAATCGGCGTCGCAAATCACCACCTGGCCGCCCGGGCGCGTGACGCGCACAGCCTCGTCGATGAGGGTGCCGGGATCGGGAACGTGGCTCAAAACGGTATGGAAGATCGACACGTTGACGGTTTCGTCAGCGAGCTCCAGGCGCGTGCCGTCACCATCGAGGAAGGTGAGATTGGAAAGCTCCTTGGCCCGGCGGCGAGCCTCGGTGACGAGCTTTGCGGCGGGCTCGACCCCCTTTACCGCCACGTCGATATAGCGCTCTGCAATGCGCCGGGTGATGGCGCCCGTCCCGGACCCGATGTCCAGGATCGTTGCCGCTTCGGGGACGCTGAGCCGGTTGAGGTAGCCGTCGATGATGGACACCATCTGCGGGTCGGCGGCGCGGCGCTCCAGCGACTCGATGATGACTTTCAGCGTTGCGTCGTCGACGGTTGAAAGATCTTGGAAGGGGTCCGCCATGGTGGGAAAATCGCGCTAGAGGTTGCCGGGTTTACGGTGGTCGCCGGCGACGAGGTGGATCGTTTCGCGCCGCGCGGAGACCAACTCACCCATAGAGCGCACCAACGGGTGGCGAGACAACCCGTGTCATCCCGTCACGAAGTCCGTGGCGTTGGATTGGCATCGCGGGCGCTGGAAACATGAACTCGCTGAAAAACGGCTCTCGTATGCCAAACCTGATGGGCGTCACTTATTGCAGTACCGTCGCCGCGGAATTCAAGGTCTGCAAAAAACGCCGGTAAGCATCTGATTCTATATTGGTTTTGAACCAACCACCGTTCGCAGGAGCGAGCGTCAAAATGGCTGGAGTTCAGAACCACTGAACAACGACGCTACTGCGCGTCGCCGTTGCGGGACCCGGGCCGTCGGGATGCCCCGATAGGCCGGGGCGGCGGCTGTCAGTTAAAGACGGATCCGGCCCGGCGGAAAATGCCACGGCTTCCCTTGGCAAGGCCTGAGAAGAAACCGCCCTCTTCCTTAGCGGCCGGGGCGTATGCGAGCGGCTCCACCGGCGTCACGTTGGCCTGGGGGGTGGTTGCCGCATTGGCCGTAGCCACCTGGGGCGACGCTTGCGCCGCAGATGGCGCTACCTCAGGTGCGGCGGCGGGGGCGGCGTCGATGCCGGATGTGGACGCCACCGGGGCGGCGCTGCCGCGCTTGAACGGATTCGGGAACCTCAGCCCGCCTCGCTTCGCCGATGCGGTTTGGATGCCTGCCGCCCGGGGCGCAGGACGGGGGACCGGGGTGCCGACGGACGCCACTTGCGTTGCCACTAGGTCCGATGCCGCCGGGGTCTCGGTGCTCTCATCCTCGCCGGAGCGGGAGCGGTCGAAGAACGAGGCAATGGCCTTTTCGCGCTCGGCCCAGCGATCGTCGCGATCCTTTTTCGCCACAGCCCGCGTGATCAGCTTTTGCCGCTTTTCAAGGTCCGACTGGGTTTTGGCGGCGACGAGTTGCTCCACATCGTCGGCCACATCATAGGCCGGGCAATCCTGCCGCGCGCTGAAGCGACCGTCTTCCGGTGTGGCGTTAAAAACGTAGCGCCTGCCGCACACGTCCACGTCCGGCTCGGCCCGCGTCACCTCGAAATGGTCCGAGCCCTCTTTGAGCATTTCCCAGAAGGCGAGGTGCTTGTTGTCGGCGTGGCGCGCCATGTTTTCCGGCGTCATGCGGAAGGGGAAGGCCTGGATCTGGAAACCCTGCTGGCCGCCGCGGAACGCTTCGCGGGCGAGGGCGTAGATTTCTTCGATCTGGTCGTCTTCCATGGCGTAGCAGCCGCGCGAAGAACAATCGCCGTGCACCATGAGGTGAGAGCCGGTGCGATTGTGGCTGCGGTCAAACTGGTTCGGGAAGCCGATATTGAAGGACAGGTGATAGGACGAGTTCGGGTTCATCTGTCCCGGCGTGACGGTGTAAAAACCCTCGGGGGCCTGCCGATCGCCTTCTTTGAATTTCGGGCCGAGTTCGCCGGACCATGCGCAGATCTCATACTCTTTGAGCATCTGGTAGCGGCCTGAACGGTCCCGCTTCCACACTTCCAGCGCGCTTTCTTCCTTAAAAATGCGCACCAGGATGGGGGAACGCTGGTCCATGCCCATCTTGCTGATTTTGCGCTTTAACTCATGGGTCAGCGGTGCGAGGTGCGCTCCTTCGGTGGCCAGCTCACTCACCTGGCAACCGGCAAGGACGAGAGCCGCGAGCGAGGCGCCTAGCAGGGCGCGCGGAATACGGAACTTCTTGACCGAGCGGTGAACGCTAAGCGTCATGCATATGCCCCACAGTGACCGGCGAAAATTACACCTCCGCCACCATTGCGCTCTACCGAACGAGCGACCGGCTTACAAATGGAGAAGCGAGCTTGCGGCAGCCTGACCGAGCGGTTGCGCGTCAGCTGTGTGAAATTAGCAACGCTCAAGCATCAAGTGTGCGTCCGATTGCCAAAAATCGCTGCGAACGCGAGGACTTAAGGACTTTGGGGTCGAGCTCTAAAAGTTCAGAGAGCGCGCGGTGAATTGAATCTCCGATAGCATCGATTGCGGCAAAAGAACGGCGGTGCGCGCCGCCGATGGGCTCATCCACCACTTCATCCACGACGCCAAGCTTCAACAAATCGTGGGCAGTGATTTTGAGGTTCGACGCTGCCTCCTGGGCCCGCCCCGCGTCGCGCCACAAAATGGAGGCCGCGCCCTCGGGCGAGATGACCGAATAGACGGCGTGCTCCAGCATCACCACGAGGTTTGCGGTGGCAAGGGCAAGGGCGCCGCCGGAGCCCCCCTCACCGATGATGACGGCCACGGAGGGGACGGTGAGGACAAGCGCTTGTTCTGTGGCGCGGGCAATCGCCTCGGCTTGGCCGCGCTCCTCCGCGCCAATCCCCGGGTAGGCGCCGGCGGTGTCGATGAGGGTCACCACAGGGAGCCTGAAACGCTCCGCCAGCTGCATGATGCGCTTTGCCTTGCGGTAGCCCTCCGGGCGCGCCATGCCGAAATTGTGCTTTAGGCGAGATTCGGTATCGGCGCCCCGCTCCGTGCCCAGGACGGCGATGGAGCGCCCTCGAAAACGGCCCACACCGGCAAGAACGGCAGCGTCTTCGGCGAAGGAGCGATCCCCTGCCAAGGGCGAAAAGTCCTCCACCAGCCGCGAGACATAGTGGGACGCGTGGGGCCTGTCCGGGTGCCGCGCCACCTCGGTTTTCTGCCAAGGCGTGAGCTTGGCGTAGATGTCCGCCAGCGCCCGCTCGGCTTTATCCTCCAGCTTGGCGATCTCGTCGGCAGCATCGACGGCCGAGCCGTCGCCCACGGCCCGCAGTTCGGCAATTTTGCCGAAAACGTCGGCCACCGGCTTTTCAAATTCGAGGAAGGTGCGCATCGCCTGCCATTTGCCCATCGGATGCGGGCGGAACGTGATTACCGAGGCATACGCTGTCAAGGACGGGGGCGTAAAGAAAGAGGGTGGCAGTCCGCAAGGACGGCCGCCAGCTGCTCTTCCTGGACGTGGGTGTAGATTTCTGTGGTGGAAAGATCCTGGTGTCCGAGGAGGACCTGCACCACGCGAAGGTCGGCGCCCCGGGACAGAAGGTGCGTGGCAAAGGCATGGCGAAGGACGTGGGGCGAGACGGCGGCGGGGGAAAGGCCGGCGGCGGTGGCGAGAATTTTGAGTTCGCGGGCAAAGGCTTGCCGCGTCAGGTGCCCGCTGGAGGAATGGGCTGGGAAGAGAAATTTGGGTGCCGCGACCGGCTCAGTGCGCACCGCACGCCAACGATCCACCGCGGCCAGCGCTGCATCGGTGAGTGGTGCAACCCGCTCGCGCCCCCCTTTACCGCGAACGATCATGGTTGTTTTGCCGGCGCGGATAGCGCCTTCCGGCAGTGACACCAGCTCGCTGACGCGCAGTCCTGCCGCATAAAGAATTTCCACAAGCGCCAGCCTTCGAACGGCGGCCGGATCGCCCGCTGCCGCAGCTTCGAGCGCCACTGCAAGTAGCCGCTCCACCTCGACGACCGAAAGGATCTTTGGGAGCGGCTTTTCCCGCTTCGGCCCAACGGCCCTCGCACCAGGGTCGTCCCCCCGCGCCCCTTCCCCATAGAGGAAGCGCAGGTATCGGCGCACGGCGGAAAGCCGACGATTTTGGGTGCTCTTCGCTTCTCCGTCCTTCGCGAGCACGGCCAGAAACGCTTGGATATCGTCCTCGTCCGCCATATCGGGCCGCCGCCCGCGGTCGATGCATACGGCGCTGAAGCGCAAAAGGTCGCGCCGGTAGGCGTCCAGCGTATGGGGCGAAGCATCCCGCTCCACCGCCATCATCTCCAAACACGCCGCCACCGCCACGGCCGCCCCTCCACCCGGTTGCCGGGGCAGGTTGCGGGCGCTTTTGCCCAGGGTGCCGCGGCGTTCACAGGGGGTGAGCGTACGGCAACGGTCTTGCAAAGCACTAAAAAGGTCCGTTGCAAGTTGAAAGGCCCCGCGCGATGACCTGGTTGAGGAGATCGCACGAAGCGTCTTGCGCTCGGCGGCGCAATTGTGTCCGTTTGGAAGGACGAGGGAGGCGGCGACGCCGCGGATTGGGAGCCATGGACACACACGGCGTCGGCGTTTCGCAAGCACCGGGGCAATCGCGGCAGAGCGTGGACGAGAATATTGTCCTCGTGGGGCTTCCGGGGGCCGGCAAATCCAGCGTCGGCAGGCGCCTGGCGGCACGCTTGGGCGTTCCCTTTACCGATGCGGACGCTGAGATCGAGGCGGCCGCAGGCATGTCCATTGCCGACATTTTCGCTGCCCACGGCGAGGCTGCCTTTCGCGAAGGGGAAGCGCGGGTCATCGGCAGGCTGTTGCGGGAAGGCCCCCAGGTCGTTGCCACCGGGGGCGGCGCGTTCATGTCCAAGGAAACGCGGGACGCCATCTCCGCCAATGGCATCTCGGTGTGGCTCGATGCCTCCACCGACGTCCTTCTGTCGCGTATCGTGCGGCGGTCCCACCGACCGCTCTTCCACGACGTGGACCCCCGCGCCAAGCTCATCCAGCTGCGCGCCGAGCGCGATCCGGTGTTTGCCCAAGCGGCGATCCGCATCACCTCCTCCGCCGGCCCCCACGAGCGGGTGGTCAACCGCATCGTAAAGGCCCTGCGCGCCCGGGGAAGCGTGCGCAAAGGCCGGCCGGGACCATCATGATGTCCACCGTGGAAACCGCCCCTTCCAACGAAGAAAGACGGTGCGTCAGCATTCCGCTACCCGGGCGGGCCTACGACGTGCTGATCGGCGATGACCTTTTGGAGGACGCGGGCACCCTTATTGCGGCCCGTTGCGGCCGGCGCCGGGCGATGGTGGTCAGCGATGAGATTGTCGCCCCGCTCCACCTTAAAACCCTCGATGGGGCGCTCAAGGCTGCCGGCATCGAGACACAGACCCACATCGTGCCCGCTGGCGAAGGCGCAAAATCCTGGGCTTTGCTCACCAAACTGACCGATGACATCCTTGCCGCGAAGCTGGAACGGCGCGACGTGGTGATCGCGCTGGGCGGCGGCGTGGTGGGGGATCTTGCCGGATTTGCCGCTGCCATCGCCCGGCGCGGCATGCCCTTTGTGCAGGTGCCGACGACGCTCCTGGCGCAGGTGGATTCGGCCGTGGGCGGCAAGACCGGCATCAACAATGCTGAGGGCAAAAACCTTATCGGTGCCTTCCATCAGCCGGCGCTGGTGATCTCCGACATGGGAACGCTAAAAACCCTTCCCGATCGGCAACGGCGGTCCGGCTATGCTGAGATTGCCAAGGCAGCGCTCATCAATGATCCGGCGGCCTTCGACAGGCTTGAGCGCCTCGGTGCCCGAGCGTTGACCGATGACCTGAGCACCACCATCGGAACGGCGGTGCGGACCAAAGCGGAAATCGTACTGAAGGACGAACTGGAGGCCGGCGAGCGGGCGCTCCTCAATCTTGGTCACACCTTCGCCCACGCCATCGAGCAGTGCGCCGGCTACGATGGGCGCATTGCCCATGGCGAAGCGGTGGGGCTCGGCATATGCCTCGCCTTCCGCCTGTCCACGAACTTGGGCATCTGCCCCCGTCCGGACGCGGAACGAGCGGCGGCACACATCGCCGCGGTGGGCCTTCCCACCACCTTCGCGCAGCTTCCCTTGCGGCCCTCCCAGCCAGAAATTCAATCGGCTATGACCCAGGATAAGAAGGTTATGGACGGCGTGGTGCGGTTCGTCCTCGTGCGCGGCATCGGCAAAGCGTTTGTGTCCCAGGGCGTAGAACCCCAGATTATCTCGAAATTTCTTCAGGAGGAGGGCTTGGCGTCATCATGACCCGGCTTGCCGTCTGAGGGCGGACCCATGACAATCCCATTCGACTTAGTCTTCACCGTCATCATCATCTTCGTGTTGCTGGCGCTTTCGGGCTTCTTTTCGGGCTCGGAAACGGCTTTGACGGCAGCGTCCCGTGCGCGGCTGCACCAGCTGGAGAAGGCGGGATCGCGGCGCGCGGGCACGGCGGCGCGACTGACCCAGAACCGCGAGCGGCTGATCGGTGCGCTGCTGGTGGGCAACAACCTCGTGAACATTCTCGCATCGGCCCTCGCCACCAGCGCGCTGCTGCGAATTTTCGGCGATGCGGCCATCGCCTACGCCACCGTCATCATGACGGCGCTCGTCCTCATCTTCTCAGAAGTGCTGCCCAAGACCCTCGCCATATTGCGGCCCGAGCCTTTCGCACTGGTGGTGGCGCCGGTGGTGCGCGTCATCGTCTTCGTGTTCTCGCCCGTGACAAAGACGGTGCAGCAGATCGTGCGCCTGATCCTGCGCCTCTTCGGCGTGCGGGCTGACGAGCAAGCGGTCCAGTCGGCGCGGGAAGAGATCCGCGGTGCAGTCGACTTCCAGCACGCTGAGGGCGGGCTTCACAAGGCGGAGCGGGACCGGCTGGGCGCCCTCCTCGACCTTGCCGACATCGAGGTCAACGAAGTGATGGTGCACCGCACCCGCATGCGTCTCCTCAACGCCGATGATCCGCCGGAGGTCATTGTTGAGGAAGCGTTGGCCTCGCCCTATACGCGACTGCCTTTGTGGAAGGAAAAGCCCGAAAACATCATCGGCGTCCTCCACGCCAAGGATCTTTTGCGCGCGGTCCAAGCGGCCAAGGGCGACATGACAAAGCTCGACGTGGCGGCCATTGCCAATCCGCCCTGGTTCGTCCCCGACACCACACGCCTTCACGACCAGCTCAACGCATTCTTGAAGCGTCAGAGCCATTTTGCCGTGGTGGTGGACGAGTACGGCGAGGTGATGGGCCTCGTCACCTTGGAAGACATTTTGGAGGAGATCGTCGGCGAGATCGAGGACGAGTATGATGTGGCCGTTGAGGGGGTGATGCCCCAGGCGGACGGGTCGGTGCTGGTGGACGGATCGGTCACCATTCGCGATCTTAACCGGGCGCTCGACTGGTCGCTCCCCGACGAGGAGGCGACGACGGCGGCGGGGCTCGTCATCCACGAAGCGCAGATGATCCCGGACGTGGATCAGGCTTTTACCTTCCATGGTGTGCGGTTCGAGGTGTCCCAGCGGGAGCGTAACCGGATCACGCAGTTGCGGCTCACCAAAGCGCCCCAAGGCGAAGAGTGACGACGGCAAACGCGCACCTGGCCGGTGGGCAAGTGGGTATCCAAATGGGCGACGCACTTTGGATACGGAACTCGAAGGCAATACCAATCTAGATGTCGATACCAGGAACGTTGTTCATACCGGCGCAACTGTAAGGCACCGTGCCAAAACTCTCCCGCCTTGGCCCATTGTCCCGCGCAGTGCCAGACGCCTCAACCCACGCTTGCGCTCTTCGGGGTTGACCCGTCAGGAACCGCCCGGGCTTCTGAAATCGTCGGCTCCGGAAGAACGTCGCTTTTTTGGTGTCCCACCAAAAGAACTATACGGGATACGTGGCGCTGGTGTGGGAGTTCTTGCCGCTGGCCAGCGTGAACAACCTTCATGGCTTCCACAGCTTAGTGCAGGTCACCCGATCATGGGATCAAACACCTAGCGCGACGTCACCAGTCTATAGCCCATGTCAAAATCGTCGAGATCAAGCAGCCTTCCGTAGCGCTTCTGCCAAGCGCCGCCATCAAGGTCGGTCTTCAGCCGATGCAGCTCGGCGGAGACGTCCCCCAGGGCATGGAACGATGACATGACGGAGCGGACAGCCGGAACAAGATAGGCGTCCGGTCTGCGCCAGAAAGCGTAGAGAAAACCATCGACATAGTCATGGGGTACGGGAACCTGCGCGACCGTCACCGGCCCCGGCCCCAAGCTCTGACAGAATCCCATCAGCGCAGCGCAATCCCGAAAGGTAGGCCGCTTCCACGTCGACCCCTGCCGTCCAATCGCCGGCGACACCGATCATCGCGTCGACACAGAACGCCTTATCCGGGCGGGCCACCTCCACAACGCGGGAATAGCGCCAACGATGGGCGCGAACCCACAACGGGGGCGGCAGCGAGAGGTTTTGGGCAATGGTGGCCGCAAGCTCAGCGGCGATGTCTTCACGCTCCCGCTCAAGGTTTTGCGTCGACCAGACCCCGCTCATGTGGGCGAGGAGGGTGGCGCCGATGCGGCCCGGCTTGCCGCCGTCGTGGGCGACCCAGGCGATGTCGTGACTGGCAAGGGCGTCGTGGGGAATTTTTGTAAGCGCTGACGACCAATCGTCTTCAAAGGCCAGCATGGCGGCCCAACAGGGCTCGTAGCGGGCGCGGCCCGCAAAATCGGCGAACGAGGAATTGTGGTCTTCAACCAGTGGCACCAGTTGGGGCGCGGGGACGGCGAGCACGACTGCATCGAACAGCTCGTCAAAGGCGCCCTCCTTTGCCGTGAGGTGCCATCCGCCGGCCCGTCGTTCCATCGCGTTGAGGGTAAAGCCGTAGCGGGCGGGAATGCTGCCGAGGGCGCCGCGCACCAGCACGTTCATGGCGGGCATTCCCACCACTGCGTCGGGCGTGCCGCTCGCCGGCCATGGCGCGCCGTGCCCGGCGTTGACGGAACGCTCAAGAAAGGCGCCGTAGGCCTTGTCGTGGGCGCTGGTCCACTGGGCGCCGTGGTCGAACGTGAGTTCCTTGCCGCCCAAATCGACCCGACGCGTTGCCATGCGCCCGCCAGCGCCGCGGGACTTGTCGAAGACGGTGACCCGGTGGCCTGCATCTGAAAGGGTGCGGGCAACGCCAGCCCCCGCCATGCCGGCGCCGATGATGGCAAATTTCAGCAAAGACCCGGACCGTCAGGCGTGGCGGGTGGCATTTGCACCGTAATAGTTGATGTAGCGGTGGGAGATTTTCGACACGGGCAACACAATCATCACATCGGTGGTGCCGAACTGCTGGTCGATCACCGCACCGTCGGCGACGTACGCGCCAAGGCGCAGATAGCCCTTGATGAGGGGCGGTAGCGCCCGCAGCGCCCGCTTGGGATCCACCGCGTCCTTCGGTAGACGGTCCATGGGTTCATAGCGCTCATCTATAGCCCGCACGGCCCAGTCCCCGGTGGCGAGGTGATTGTGATAGAGAAACGACAGGGCCGGCGCCAGCGCGTCAAGGTCGGTGCCATTGAGCGATGCGCAGCCGAACAGGACGTCCACGTGGTGGCGCAGCACATAGGACCACGCGCCGTGCCACAAAAGTTCCACGGTGCGCTTGTCCCGGTAGGGCTTCAGCACGCAGGAGCGACCGAGCTCCAAAAAGTGCTTTCCGCGATGGCGCTCTATGAGGGGCGCGATGTCGTATTCGCCCCGGGAATAAAAACCGCCGTGGTTCTCGGCAATTTCCTGGCGCAGCATGCGGTAGGTGCCGACAATGCGCGGCTTGCGCCGGCGGAACGGACGGGCGGCCACATTGTGGTCGAGCACGAGGAGGTGGTCGCAGATGTCGTCGTAGGCGTCCCGGTCACGCCGGGTGGCCAGCGCGTAGGCATCGGGCTCGGCGGTGAGCTCTTCATAAAAGACCTGGAAGCGCACCTGTTGGGCGCGCTTGATCTCACCGGCGGTGCGCGCCAGGCGAACCTCCAGCGTGCCCAGCTGGCCGATGGTGGGCGTTTTGCGGTCGAGGGGCTCAATCCGGCGGCCGGGCAGATAGGGTTGGGCACCGGTCCACGGTCCCTTGATGGAGCCGGCGCCTCGCCCACGCGGAACGAAGCGACGGACCACAGGGCTTAGCGAGCGTAACTTGGCCACCGTGCGCGCGCGCCGGCGTCCGCGAAGGCCGGTGATCAACGACCAGCCCTCCGCCCGGCCATCGATCTGATGAATCCCATGGTCGCTAAACGCCCCTTGTCCGTACCCGTGCCGCCGCAGCAACACCGCCCACGTCCACACTTAAGACGTTATTGCGGCAAGGCCACGACCGCAATGTTGTTCCGCCACCGGCCGTTGTGAAGAGCAAAAACGCCGCGCGCGCGATTGCAAGCATTCCTTATATCTACTATAAGTTGTTTTTGCCCATTCCAACCGAAGGCCGCCGTGCTGAGCCGAGTGACAACCATCGCCTTCCGCGGCATTGACGCTGTTCCGGTAGCCGTCGAAGTGCAGGTCAGTCCTGGCGCTGTGGCGTTTTCCATTGTGGGGCTCGGTGACAAGGCGGTGACGGAAAGCCGCGAGCGCGTCCGCGCCGCACTTAACGCGGTGGGTCTTGCACTGCCGCCGCGACGGATCACCGTGAACCTCGCGCCGGCCGATCTGCCGAAGGCCGGTAGCCACTATGATCTTCCCATCGCCATCGGACTGATGGCAGCGCTAGGGGCCATTCCGAAGGAGGCGGTGGAAGACAGCGTCATCCTCGGCGAATTGGGCCTCGACGGTCGCATTGTGGGCGTTGCGGGTGTCTTGCCGGCGGCCGTGGGCGCCAGCGCGCTGGGTCTTGGTCTCATCTGTCCCAAGGCGGACGGTGCGCAAGCGGCTTGGGCGTCCGAAAGCCTGGAAATACTAGCGCCCGGAAGCCTCCCTGCCCTCGTCAACCACATGAGCGGCTCGCAGGTTCTGTCCCGCCCGCTGCCGCAGATCAGCCACCAACCCTCGGTCGAGGGCGATCTTGCGGACGTGAAGGGACAGGAGGCGGCCAAACGCGCCCTCGAAATTGCCGCAGCCGGCGGACACAACCTTCTCATGGTTGGGCCGCCCGGATCCGGCAAATCCATGCTGGCCCAGCGCCTTCCCTCCATCCTGCCGGAACTTGACCCGGAAACCCTCCTGGAAAGCGCTATGATCCGGTCCGTGGCGGGCCATTTGGGCGACGGCCGGCTCGACACCCTCGCCCCCTGCCGTGCGCCCCACCATTCGGCGTCCATGGCCGCGCTGGTGGGCGGCGGACCGCGGGCGCGACCAGGGGAAGTTTCTCTGTGCCACGGCGGCGTCCTCTTCCTGGACGAGCTTCCGGAATTCGCGCCCCAGGTGCTGGATGCGCTGCGGGAGCCGCTGGAGACCCGCCACGCCACCATCGCGCGGGCGCAGCATCGGGTGACATATCCTGCACGCTTCCAGCTGGTTGCAGCCATGAACCCCTGCCGTTGCGGTCTTGCCGGCGAGCCCGGCCACAGCTGCAAACGGGGCAAGGCCTGCGAGAGCGACTATACGGCGAGGCTTTCCGGCCCCCTCCTTGATCGCATCGACCTGTCGATCCGCGTGGGCGCCATCTCACCATCGGATCTGCGCGCACCCCAGGGCGAGCCGTCCGCCGCAGTCGCCGCACGGGTGGCCGATGCGCGGGAACTCCAGCGCGCACGCCTCGGCACCCAAAACACTCAAAACCCACCGCGGACGAATGCGGAATGCGGACCCGGCCATTTGGAGAAGGCATTTGTCGCCGACGAGGACGCGCGCGGTCTCCTCGACCAAGTGGCGAACGAACGCCGGCTTTCGGCCCGGGCCTACCACAAGACGCTGAAGGTGGCCCGGACCATCGCCGACCTTGCCCGTTGCGATGCGGTGCGGCGCCCGCACGTTGCCGAAGCCCTCGCCTATAGGAGCGCCTTTTAGCCATGTGGAACGACTATGCCTTGCCGGCGCCGGACGCCCGTGGACAAATCGGCGGTATGGCGTACGGCACATTCACCGAGACCTGCGAGGCTACCGATGCGCTGCGCGATGCGCTGTTGGCGGCGCGGCGGGTCGTGGTGCTGACCGGGGCGGGCATTTCCACCGAATCGGGAATTCCGGACTTTCGGAGCCCTGGAGGGCTGTGGTCCCAGATGGACCCCATCGACTACAACGCTTTTTGCAGATCCGAAGAGGCCCGGCTGGAGGACTGGCGGCGGCGCTTCGAGATGGATGCCTTGTTCCGCCGATCCAAGCCAAACGCCGCCCACCGGGCAATCGCCCAAGCGGCGACCCATGGCCCGGTCACCACGGTGGTGACGCAAAACATCGATGGCCTGCACGCCACCGCCGGCACTCCATCCGAAAAGCTGATCGAAATCCACGGCACAGGAACCCACGCCCACTGCCTAAAGTGCGGCACGCGGTCCGAAATTGTCGACGCGAAGGCGCAGATCGAAGCCACCGGTCGCTCGCCCCGCTGCAGCCTTTGCGATGGGCTGGTCAAGGCGGCGATCGTCTCGTTCGGCGAGGCAATGCCGGAGGCAAAAACCGTCGACGCCTTTGCCGCAGCCGAGGCGTGCGACCTTTTCATAGCCGCCGGCACCTCCCTGGTGGTCTATCCGGCGGCGGGTTTGCCGCTGGTTGCATTGGAAGCGGGCGCCAAGCTCGTCATCGCCTCGCGCGAGCCCACCGAACAGGACCGGTTTGCTGCGATCGTGATCCGAACGGCTTTGGCGGAAACCTTTGGGCCGTTGGAAAGGATCAAATTTGTCTAAAATCCTGTGTCCCATCGGCAACACGTCTCAACGCAAGCGTATTCGCCTGTCGCACTTAGGGTGAAGGAATGGTAACTTCTCTGTCAGCAATCGTTAATCTGTCGATTGTGAATGTCTCGGGCGTGATGTGGCGGGTAGCGTGGTGAACGAAGATAAATTTGTGCGGCTTTACGATGGCTATCCTGTCGCAGAGCGAAACGATGCGCAGAGTTTGGAGGGTCTCGGTGATCTCACCGAGATGTCCGGAAGCATAAAATGGTTCGATGTCGGGAAAGGCTACGGCTTTATCGTACCCGACAGCGGCGGCTCCGACATTCTCTTGCACGTTACTTGCCTGCGGCGTGACGGGTACCAGAGCGCCTACGAAGGCGCCCGGGTGGTTTGCGAAGTCACCAACGGTCCGAAGGGACTGCAGGCGTTCCGCATCCTGTCAATGGATGAATCCCAGGCCGCGCATCCCTCGCAGCTTCCTCCCTCGCGCGCCCACGTGCAGGTCACCCCCGAAGGCCCAGCCGAAACCGCGCGGGTCAAATGGTTCAACCGAAGTAAAGGCTACGGTTTTCTCACCCGGGGTGACGGAACGCCCGACATCTTCGTGCACATGGAAACTCTGCGACGCTTCGGGGTCACGGAGCTACGGCCGAACCAGCTAGTGAAGGTGCGTTTCGGGAACGGTCCGAAGGGGCTGATGGCCGCTGAAATCTTGCCTGAATCTGGAACAAGCGTTCCCCAATCCCACTAACGCCGTGCGCTGCACGGAGAGGTATTGGTGGCATTGCTGCGCGGCGGCCTTTGCCGTCGTCCTAGCTTTGGTCGTCTGTGCCCCCTCCCCCGGGCAATCAGACGATGCGACGCTCGCCCAAACACCAGAGCGTGGCGACATTGCCGTTCTTGTCACCGCCCAGGGCGCGCATTCCTTCACCGTGGAAATCGCCGATGATCCCGTGGAGCGCGCGACCGGTCTTATGTTCCGCGAGCAGATGGATCGCGACCGGGGCATGTTGTTTGACTTTGCGTCTGAGGCCCTTCGCGCCTTCTGGATGAAAAACACGCCCCTCCCCCTCGACATAATCTATATTGCCGCCGACGGCAGGGTGGTCTCCATCGCCCGTAACACCACGCCCTTTTCCACCGATACGATACCCTCAAAGAGCCCCGCTCGCTTCGTGCTTGAAGTAAACGCCGGGGTTGCCGATGAGATCGGCCTGTTGCCCGGCGACCGGCTGCTCCATCGGCGCGTCGAACGTTAGGATTTTTCCGGTCCCGCACGCCACCAGACCAAAATCTGAGGCATCCTGACCGACCTCCAAAAACTGCGCTTCCAGCTAGGGGCAGCGAGCCGAGGGCCACGTATTCTGGTTAATTTCGTCGACGGCAACGTGGTGAGGACGCCCCTAACTGATGGCATTTCTCCTGGGAACCGGGATGCGCCGCCAACGTTTGTGTCCCACGGGGAGGGCGACCCTGAGCCTTTGGACCGTCTATGCGGTGAGAGGCCATTGCCGGTTCAGACCGCGTGGTGGTAGTTAACCCCCGTGGCACACGGGGCATAGCTCAGCCTGGTAGAGCACCGGTTTTGGGAACCGGGGGTCGTAAGTTCGAATCTTGCTGCCCCGACCACACAGAAAGGAGCGTTTTCGTGGCGGCCAAAACAGTTCGCATCTTCAAGCCAGCCCGCACTGCCATGCAGTCCGGTACGCGCAAAACGCGCCACTGGCGGCTTGAGCCAGTGGTGGATCGGCCGCCAGAGGTGGAGCCACTCATGGGTTGGACATCCAGTGTCGATACCGATCGACAGGTGCATCTGAACTTTCCCACAAAGGAGGAAGCCATCGCCTACGCCGAGCGCAACGGCTTTTCCTACCGGGTGGAGGACGAAAAACGAACGGCAGACAAAAAGATTGCCTACGCGGACAACTTCCGCGCCGACCGGTCATCCCCTTGGACCCACTAGCTTAAGCTTCGCGGCTCGTACGATAAACTTGGGCGACGGCCGGAAGGGCACCACGGCAAATTTGATTTGACGTGTTTGCAATGTCGCATGGCGATCCCGCAACCATTGTCAGGTTTTATGGACAGGCGTTCTGAACACTTGCGCGAGCGATGTTCGGATGTGTGTGGCGGGGCCGTTCAGAAAGGGCGGTGATTGGGGACGCGGTGTCCGCGACGCCGCAGATGAACTCAAACCCGGCGATGATGATCTGCAGGCGATTTCCGCCTTCTTGCCGCCACCATGTGTTTGATGCCGCCATCATGAGCTTAAAACCATGGAGCAAGCCGTGCGGTGGGAGAGCGCGCCCTTCGTGCGGGCGGGTCCTGGCCGAATGGTCGTAAAGACACGCTTGATCGGGTTCGAGGCCCTCAGGTGTTTCCAGTGCTCTGCATCGACGTAGGAGTTGGCAAAGAGCGCGTCGTTGCCTCTTGTCAGGCCTTCGAACGCCTTGGAATATTTGGCGTGTCCGTCTCGATGAAGGTAGCGAAAGCGGTTTCAGCGGTCACCCGATCTGACGCATCCCGGGCCACGGCCAGGTCGGCCTTGATCTCTTTCTGGAGGGAGTTGAGCACCTTCCTCAGGACGTCGGCGATATAGAGCGCGATGGCAGTGCTGCACGCTCCGGGCGCTCTTGCGGACGCCAACATCGAACTCGATAAATTCCTTCCTGCGCCCGGGCGTGACCTTTGGCAGAAGGGCATACGCGCCGCGTCTTCCTCCATCCACGCTTGGCGTGGGACTTTTCTATCGGCCGGTGCCATTAGTGGAACCTCGTGATCCATCACATGCAGCTACCGCCCCTCGTGGTGGGCACCCGGCCAGGCTTCCATGCCGACGAAGCAGCCACGTCGTCCGTCAAAGAGTGCGAGAAACGGGCTCCTCGGCAGCCATGACGCACCACCATCTTGCAGACCGCATCAACGCCATGGACCTGAAAGACATTCGGGGCGAGATTTCCACCCAAAGATCAAATTCCGAGCATGGATGGCTCCTCAGGTCGATCCAATGGTGCACCTTCGTGGCGCAACGCGATGCCAAAAGCAGGAGCCAGCCACGACGTCAATCGGGATAACTCTTGCCAATCTGAAAGCCCGTTGAGGAAGGTTGCTGCAAGAATTCGTGACAGACTTTAGTAGGCCGTTGACGTCCTAGTCGATCGCATCTCGACCATCGTAAAGCGCTTTGCAGACTTCTTCGATGGCTACAATTTTGGCCGGCCCTCCAAAGCCATCAATGGCAGCACGCCCCGCGAATTCAGCAGTAAAAAGAGTGCACAGATCAGGCAGAAAGATTCAGTCTCGATGTTTCCTGCCTAACATCGATATTAAACAAGCTAAGTATAGCCTCAGGACAATTGGCTCAACGAGGCGCTTCAGCTTGCCCGAGGTAAGGCGCTTAGCGGCACGAAACTCGCGAGCTGCCAAGGCCGCGCGACGCAGCAGTATCGAGTCGCAGCGATGCGCGGTTTGGGCTAGCCGAGACCGGCTAGCCTGTGAGCGGGATAATCACCGGACATGTACGACATTGTCCTTCATCACGTCCGAAAACTCATCTTACCCAAATCTGACCAATGGTGGACGTGACCTGATTGGGTCTGGACCCTATCGGTGTCGCCGGCTAAGGAAACGCGTGGGTTGGCTTGCGGAGCGCGACCGTCGCTCTAGTCGCCAACCGGATGCCATAACATCCACTCCAACGGCCCCGTAGCTCAGCTGGATAGAGCAACGGACTTCTAATCCGTAGGCCGAAGGTTCGAATCCTTCCGGGGTCGCCAAATAGTTTCAATGCGTTAGCGAGATGAAGCCACTCTTAGCTGGCGCCTTGCGGACTCCTTCGCGGACTCTTTCCTGGTTGGATTCGGTCTGCGTTTGTCGGAGTTGAACGTTCGGATGGCCGCCGTCCGTCAATCGTGCATCCTTATGCGTCCTTGCGCGACGGCCACAGTCCGAGGAGGATAACGTCGGTGAGCCGAGCGGCCGTCCATCGGTGACGGCCGCGAGTATGATTTTGGCTTTATTGATTAAGATGGTCTGAGTTCGAATCATGGTATGGAACCACATGGAAGGCTATCCTATGGACGCTGTACGGACGGCCGACGTTATCCCGCCGTTGAATGATTTCGAAGAGAAGCACGCACCGGATCTGCTGTTTCTGGAAGGAAACCGAGACCTTCTTCAGGAAGGCTTACGTGTTTCGGTAGTTGGATCGAGGAAGCCTTCGGAGGGTGGCATCAAACGAGCGGCTGTTTTTTGTCGCGCGCTCGTGCGCAAGAACATTATCGTTGTTAGTGGTCTCGCCCAAGGGATCGATACGGTCGCGCATCAAACTGCGCTTCAACAAGGCGGGCGGACGATCGCAGTCTTAGGCACCCCTCTGAGCCAAGCCTACCCTGCGTCTAATAAGCATCTTCTTGATCAAATTAAACGGTATCATCTCGCGGTTTCTCAGTTTCCTGAGGGGTAC
>JBCCYN010000096.1:0-19339 GCA_039189655.1 Pseudomonadota bacterium
CTGGCTGCCCCGGCGGCGTCTGTCCATGTGTCGGACGTGCCCCAGAATGTCGGATTAAAGCCGGCAATTTCGGCGTAGTGATCGACATGGACAGGGCCGCCGGTGGACACCGTTGAAGGCACCACCTCGATCAAGCAGTTGGGCTTGCCCTCCTGGTCCAGGACAGGCACCCGCTGCATGGAGCGCTCGACGTTCTCGCGGAGACGCTGGATCACCCAATCAGCCGAAAGTTCGGTGCGCTCGGTGCGCTCCTTCATCGCATCAGCGAGAGCGTGGGTAATGTCGAGTTTTGTCAAGTTTTGCTGACCAATCGATCGGGCAGTCTTTTGACTGTAGCCAGCCCTGATCGCGGCCTGGGTTGCGTTCAGATCGACGAGGTACTCCTCAACGAAACGACGCTGTTTGGGTGTGAGCACCATATCGCGCCTTTTTCAACCTTTTGTTGGTGCTGGCCCGGCGATTTTTGAGCCTTTGGGCAAGCCATCAACTTTTAGGTGTTGCGCTCCCTCTTCACCCACGCCGCGCAGCATCCTTGGGTATATACTCTAGATTCAATATCTTGAGCGGTTTGGCTCTGTTCGTCATGATTCCATTTCAACCGAAACCGCTCTAATCGGGAAGCCCCGCCTTCTTGAGGCTTGCCAACCAAAGAGCCCGGTTCTTCGGGTGGTTCTTGCTTCGGTCGAAACGTGCCTTCATCGTCGTCAGCGTGAGCCCAGGCTTCAGCGACTGAGCTGCTTCGATGGCGGCCCGCGCCTCGGCCTCCCGACCAAGCTCGGCAAGTGCTGCGGCGCGCATGAAGTGATAGAAGATTTCCCAAGGACCTGACGATACCACAGCCCCCATCAATTCGGCTGCCTCCAAGGATTCCTCATACCGTTGCAGGTGGAAAAGGATATGCGCCTTGTAAAAGAGCATGTTCTGCAGGAGCGGATCTCGCGGACTGAGGCGGATCGCTCTTTCGATCTCGGGCAGTGCCCGCTCCTGCTTGCGAAACCAGTCAAGCGTGTGCGCCAGCTGCAATCGTATGATCGCGCTGTTCGGATTGAGCGCCACGGCCCGTTCGAGGTTCCGGACCGCTCGGCTCTCCTCGCCGGTAAAGCGGTAGACATACCCCAGTGCCGCATAGGCCATTGGATCGTCGGGGGTCATCTCAAGGGCCTGACGGGCGGCGGAAATCGCATCGTCACGCAGGCGCTTGTCCCCGTCAGACCAGAAGAAGAGATTACCCTTCGCTTGAGCGATCAGGCTGAGGGCGGCCCAAAGGTCCGGGTCCCGATCCAGCGCGGCGCGCGCCAGGCTGATGGCGCGTTCCTGGCCGTCCTTGGAGAATACGGCTTGCTGAGCCTTCGCTTGAATTAGGAGGTCCCAGGCGGACAGATCGTCAGTGGGTGTCCGGCGCGTGGATACGACACGCGCCTTCACCATCTCGGGTAGAATCCGCCCCGAGATGGCGTCGCTGATTTCATCCTGGATCAAAAAGACATCGCTGACGGGACGGTCGAAGCGTTCCGTCCACACCGCCTCGCCTGTCGCCGTGTCGACCAGCTCCGCTATCACGCGGAGGCTCTGATCCGTTCGCCGCACGCTGCCTCTGGCAACGAACTCGACGCCAAGCTCCTGGCGAACCTGACGAGGATCGATGGTCTCCGGATTAAAGGTGAATGCGGTATTGCGGGAAATGACAAACAGCTCGTCGAACTGTGCAAGGTCTGCGATGAGATCCTCGGCCAGTCCGTCGGCAATATGCCTGTGTTCGGCCGGCTCGTCGGTGGTGAAGCGCAAAACGGCGATCGAGGGCTGCGCCGGCAGCGAAAGAGTCATGTCCAGAACCCGCGAGTGCGGGAGCCGGTAGACCCCAATCGCGCCCGCTCCGAGGAGGAGGAGACCCGCGACTGCGAACGCCGCGCGTCGTGGGACCAGACGCCTTGATGCAATCGGAACATTGCGCCCCGGCGTTGCGTCCGGATCGAGACTTGGGGCCACGGCGTCGTGACCCTCGGACTCGGTCACCGGCGCGACGAACTGCACTCCACGCTTCGGAAACGTCCGAACAAAGCGCTGTTCCTTGCCGTCGTCGCCAAGCGCACGCCGCACGTCGCGAAGGCGTGTATTGAGGGCTGCATCCGAGACGATCCGCCCATCCCAGAGCGCCTCGACCAGCTCGTCCTTGCTGACGATCCGATCTCTGTTCTCGAGGAGATATCTCAGGACGCTGAGAACCTGGGGCTGCAGCGCGATGTCGACATCTCGGCGCCGGAGAAAGCCGGTGCCGTCATCCAACTCGAAGTCGCCGAACCGGTACCGCTTCACGGCGCGGCCAGGCGAATGCACGCGGAATTCACAATTCTGCAGACGGATTTCAAGCGGCCCTTATCCAACCGTGCCCTCCTGAGCCACCCAAGGTCATTGCCTTGGCATCGTAACAGAAGGGAACGAACATGTTGAAATCTGCATTGTGTGCGAGCGCTGCGGCCACCTCACTCCTCGTCGCGGCAATCCCGGCGCAGGCTCAGACTGCGCTGGATAAAGCTATTTCCGAGGGCCAACGTCTATCAGCGGACGAGATATCGGGCCGGATCGTCAATCGCACAGTCACGGCCCGTGCGGGGGACCGCACGTTCGTATTCTACTATGGAACCGACAACACGCTCACCGGCCGCATGGTGGGCGGCTCGTGGAGCGACAGCGGTTACTACGGCATTACGGACAATGACCAAGTTTGCCTATCGATGACATCCGACAAAGGCCGTCTGCGATGCATGAGCCTCATCGCTCAGGATGGAATCGTGCAGAAGTTCAACGCGAACGGGGAGCTGACATTTGAGCTCTTATCCTTCGAATTGGGCAACAAGCTCTGATGAGAATGGCGGTGCAATAACCAGCCACGTCAGTGCCCGTGATGGCGGCGGAAAATCCCGCCACCGCTGACCACATTTGCGCGACTTTGTTTGTCTTGGTTTCGCCTCAGGCCTAACAAAAGAACAGGCGGGGAAGCCCGTCCACCGTGAGCGTCCGGCCAGAGCGGTCACACCGGACGCTCACGCCGCGTGCCTGTGGGATAGCTCTTGAAACGCTTGACCGTCCAAACGTTAATGCTAACGGCACAGTGCTTTCGACAAGCGGACCTCTGTGCGCCGGAGATCGCGGTTGATCTTTGCCCTTACGGATTGCAGGCTGCGCCATTCGCTGACGCATCTCTCGATGTCGGTGCCTTCGATCATCTCCTTCAGCCGAGCGACGTTGGCCTTGGTCCTGGTCGATATGTTGGCTTCGCCGGAGAGAAGCGATAGGCGGTGCTCGCACAACGCGTCATGGGCGCCGTCCTCGCAAGAGCACACAACCCGAAGCCGACCGCGCGGATTTGAGACCTTGATTTTGTGCAGATCCCCTTCGGAACTGCGGACACTGAACGTGAGCACTGGGACACCGACGCTGATGCATTTCGGCTAAATATTTCACATCCAGGTGAAATGAGCAACCGGTTCGTCATGCCTTGCCGCCGCTTAATCCTGAGCGCGATACTCCTGTGCCACGCAGTGATAAGAGGTTGCCACTGTTCGCCACCCCCAGGGGCTGAATTGTAGTGGCGGGGCTTCGGGACGGGATCGCAACTTGGCGAGCCGGTCAGATCTGAAACAGAATGCACTCTTCTCTAACAGTCATGCGTCAAAACCTTTTGCTACCGAAAGAATGCAAACATCGCTATAGAGGCAATAAAAGCGAATACTGCTATAAATAGTGATAGCAATGTCGCATAACCGCGCCATGTATATGTGGACAACGCTAAGGACTTTGCATCTTCATCATCTACTATTTTAATTAAGAGTACGAAATAATTTCTTTGTTCGATATATGCAAATGCCAGAGAAATGACTGAAACAATCAATCCTACAGTAGAAATATATAAGGAATACGGCGCAGCATTTATAACACTTTCTTGTGCAGTATTTTCTACTTTTTCGTTACCAATGTAGGTGAGAATTGCGATCGAAAGCGCGCTGTTTAAGAAGAAAATTGATTGAGCAAAGTGCACAAAGTACGTCGTGACAGAGCCGTATACCTGACCAAGAAGTGTATCTCTTACAGGGGATGGCACAGCCGAAATCACCGTCTTTCGTAAGTCTCAATCAGATCCCTTCGAATGTATTTTGAAACAAGCTAACCGGCAACCCCGTCGCCAGTCAGCGGATTGGCGCTCGGACTGCAGGTGATATTGACCACCTTGGATACAGATTTAGGCTATTTTGGAACAGCCTGGCGCGTTTGCGCCTCCGAAACACGATCGACCGATCCGTTTCAAATTGCCATCGCGAACGCTGCCAACCATTTCAAGATTGGCGTAATTCCTAGCGTCACATCGCGGACTGAGCGCGAAATTCTGGAACAGAGCCGCTCTGATCTGTTTCAGCTCACGCAGTGGCCCGATGAGGGTGGTGCCATGCCCGAGCGCACCCGTTTCGTCGTCAGCCCGTTGATCCTAGTTCAGCCCCATAGGTTGGTGGAGTCGCCGGGTACCGCCCCCGGGTCCGGCGATGGTTCAGAGCAAGGCGATAGACGCTCATCTCTACCAGAGGCCAACGGCTTCGGGCCGAGCCGTGGGACAGGTCGGTACGGATATCGTCCTGATCTCCACCACTTGCGCCGCAATGCAAGCATCACTGTTGATCGCAGTGTTCGATTTGGATAGATGCGCGTACTAGAAAGGCAATTTTGATCCGAATGGTGATAGCTTGAGCGGCAACATCTCAGAAGAAGGTTAGCTGATGCAGAAAAAAGCTGATTGGGTCCCATGGTATAGAAGGAAAAAATATGATGGTGATCTAACCGAAGAAGAAAAACGGTATCTCGATTCTATACGCTATTCAGGTCTCCATCCTACTCAGAGTTATCTTGACCTATCTGCAGAGACTCAAACTTATATAGACTTGATGGAAATCGAGCTGTACGATGAGATACAAGCGGCTGCTGCTCGTAAGATGATGGTATTCGCCATCTTCGGCTTGATGATATTTGCTTCAGCGTTCTTAACTATTTCATTTGACTTAAGGTTTTCGTTTGATGATTTAAGCTACTTGAATTGCGTAGGCGGCTTGGGCTTAGTATTGCTAGCTTGGTTTAACTACCGTCGAGAATGGAAAGTAAACGCGGATCAAATGCGTGTCGAGCAGGAAGGCAAAGGAGTCCCTACTACTAGGACCGATGAGGCAATCCAAAAACAATGGGAGCTATCTGAAATTGTCCGCATCCGTACTCAGTCGAGAAGCGTAGATTAAAAGAGCGGCGCGGATCCCGCGTCGCTTCCTCCTCTTTTCGAACGCCGTATCACACCACCTCCGGCTCGAGGCCCATCGCTATGCGGCGACGGCGAGACCGCTCGTTGGCGTCAATGACTCCTTGTCGTGACTTCTTCAGTGCATCGGGATCGTCCTCGTCGGGCGCTTTGGGGACCGCTCCGGGCGCCCTCCAGAATGACGCCTCGGGACTAGGGCGCTGTTCGTCCAGCTTGCCAACTTCACTGCCATTTTCTGGCCCGTTTGAACAGGTCTCGATATAGATGTTCTCTCGCAATAACTTCTGTTCCTTGCCCAAAACGGATGCGATCTGGTTGATGGCCGAGTTAACCCGCCAGTTTCCGGTGGTTTGAGCGAGGCCGTTCCGGCGGCACCATCCACGGAAAGAGAACCTACAAACGCGGGACATTGCCCACGCGAGCAATGCGCGCCGATCTTCCTGGCGACGGACGTGGTTGATGATCCACTCCTCGCATTCGTCGTGGCGGGTGACTTCCGCGGGGGTCGCATCGCGCTTGCGGGCTTCGTCAACGGGGTGGAAATCGGACCGGTCGGCCTTCGCCTTGTCTTCCTCACCGACCTGCGCGGCGAAGCGTTCCGATGGTTCCTTGGGGATGGCAGGCCAGAAGCCTTTGACAACCGCCGGGCGGACGCGGACGGCGGGGATGCGGAGCTCGGTCAAGGCGGCCTCTATTAGGCGTTCTCGGATCGCGGCAGTGATCGCGTCGGTCACAGCAACTTCTCCTGTTCGGGTTCCGGATCGCCAATCCGCTCGGCCAGCCGCTCATAAATTCGGGTCGCCAACGCCGCCGGCGCGGACGCCGCTTGGAGGTTGAGCGAGTTTGGTCAGCCCCTTCGGCGTGACGCGCACCTGTTCAGTGACTTTTTCGGAGCCATCCGACCTGAGAACGGTAGTGACCTTGTGTTCAAGGACGCCGGAAGCCATCCGACGGCACGAAGTCTTTAAACAGATCCGCCTGAGGGCCTTTAAGGCGGTTTCCGCACTCCAGGAACTCGACATCGATTTCGACATTGAGTTCGACATCGTCATCGCCGGGGACGACTACCGCCTCACCATCAGAGCGGTTCGTACGAATGACGCGGGCGTTGATTGGCTGACCAGCAAAGACTCCACGCTTCGCAGTATCGCTGAACGCGCCCGTGATGCGGCGATGGCGGATGATGGCTTCCACGAACGCGCTCGCGCTGAAGCGAACATCGTGTGGCGGCCGACACCCGACTTCAACAGCCCCTATGAGGGGCATTGGGCGGAGGCGGCGTGATGTTCGTCTTTCCAATCGACCGCCTGAACGCAAACGCAATGAGCAAGCGAGAGTGGGGCTTTGCCGGAAAACTCGCAAGCCAAGGTCCGTTTCGGTCAAAGCATGACCTAACCCATGCCCTTCTTCGGTTCATCAACCAAGACTTTGATGCTGACAGAAAACCAGTCGGTGATACTGTTGCCGGGCCTGATTGGGCCGAGATTTGTAGGTCTAGCCTTCATTGGCGAGCGGATCGTGCTTTCGGCAATGCGATCACCGCTGCGCGGGTCGCGGCGGAAGGTGCCCTGGCAGACGCGGACAACGACTATCGCCACGCCGGAAAGGTGGCGCTAGAGGAACGCTCTTTTGCGCGCCTCGAGAAGGCGGAGACTGAACACACGCTGGCTTTCAACCAGTCAAGGGTCCGCTACGCGGAGGCGGTGGCGATTGCTTTCGCCGACGCGCTTTGGACGGATCATCTCGAGCGAGAAAGCGAAGGCAAGGAGGAGGCAGCGTGAACGTTTCCGCTCGGCCCCTAATCACGGCGAAGCCCTGGGATGGCAACACGATCCTGGGGCCAGGCGTGTTCTCCGACCTGCCGTTGGCGAAGTACCATTCGCAGGTGTGCTCGGTGCCTGAGATTTCTTCATCAGGCCTCCACATCATCGAAAACAAAAGCCCGGCCCACTACTGGGATCAAAGCTATCTCAACAAAGACGCGGAGAAGAAACCACCCAGCCGCCCGATGGTGATGGGGTCGGCTGCACACCACCTCCTATTTGGCGAGTCGGGGTTTTACAACCGGTTCATCGTCCGACCGGCGAAGGTCGACGGCGAGACATGGCATCCCAATAAGAAAATCTGCAAGGAATGGCTCGCCCAGCAGGCGGAGCTCGGTTTGGAAGTCATCACACAGGAGGAAAAAGAGCGGATCGAGGGCATAGCGGAGTCGTTGGACCGGCACCCGATAGCGGCCGGATTCCTCCACGGCCAAATCGAAGTCAGCATGATCGATTTCGTCGATGTCGCGCTACCAACCGGCCAAACGATCGAGGTGGCCGTGAAAAGCCGGCCGGACGTGTTCCCAACGTTTGATCTAACCCTCGGTGACCTCAAGGTCGGTGGCGAGGGCAGCGCCACACCTGCGCCACGCACCTGATGCAGGGCGCCGCGAATAAATGGGAAGCCGCGGGCTATCTGGGAATGACCGAGCAGCTTCTCGACAGCCGATATGGGCACCATCATCCAGACTATCAGCAGAGTGTACATGGCGCTTTCCGGCCGCAGCGGAAAGAGTCCGCGAAACGGTCCGCACTCCGGGTGGTTGGCGGTCGAGATGCTAAGTAAGTAATTGATTTCATTGGTCGGAGTGGCAAGATTCGAACTTGCGACCCCCTCGTCCCGAACGAGGTGCGCTACCAGACTGCGCTACACTCCGCCAATTCGCGTGGCGCTGATTTAGCCCCTCGCTGCACCGACCACAAGCCCACTCATACCGCTACGCCGCCTCGATCCGAAGCGGTTGCGCACCTTCCCAAAGGGTCTTTGTGCCGAGGGCGTGGAGGTTCTCCAGCCCGCTCGTCAAAGTCAAAAAGTGGTTGCCGGCGAGTTGGCCCATCTTGCACGCGAAACAAACGCCGCCGTAGGCGAGCAAAATCTCGGTTTCGGAGATGCCGGCCGGGTAGAGGATCATGTGGCCAGGCGCTGGAAAGCTCGTGTGGTTTTCGTAGCCAACGCCGAAATCGCGGTCGCCCAGCGGAACCCAAACGCCTTCGCCGCTCCAGCGCACGTGCACCACCTGGCTCACAAACGGCATCGCCGCCTTGAAGGCCGCAACGGTTTTGGGCGCGGCCTCGTCCTCCAGCTGTGCGCCGAAGGTGAACGGGCCGGCGGTGACTTTTACCGGTGTGGGCATCGGTGTTTCTCCAGGTGGTCGTGGCGATGGCAAGCCGCCTGATTACGCCCTGCAAGACGCGCACGCCATCCCATTTGCTGCTCAGCACCCAAATCAAGCCACCAGCCGCCGCATGTCAGGGCTGGGCGCCGGCGCCGATCGCGGCGAGCTGGTCGAGCGCGGACGGTTTTGTGAGGCTGCGCCCAAAGCCGTGGCTGGCCGCATGGGCATGAAGGGCAATGCCGCTCGCGGTGGCAACGTTCAAGCTATCAAAACCGCCGGCCATGGCGATGGAGAGCCTAGTGGTAGCGTCAAGAAGGTTTTCGGGGAGGCCGGGGCCCTCGGTCCCCAGAAAAAACGCCGCCCGGGGTGCAAGTACAGCATCGTTGATGGCCGTACCGGCGCCGGGGGTGAGGGCGTAGGGGGCAATGTCGTGGCTGCGCAGCAGGTCCATCAAGCCGAGCGGGTCGTCGGTGCGGATGGTCGGCACCACGAGCGGCGCGCCGACGCCGACGCGAATGGCTTTGCGGTAAAATGGATCCGCCGTCCCCCCGTCGAGCGCCACCGCGGCGGCGCCGAATGCAGCGGCGTTGCGGAAAATACCGCCCACATTATCGTGGTTGGAAAGGCCGATGAGGACCGGAAGGCGCAAAACCCCCGCTGGCAGGTCGGACACCTCAATGCCTTGCGGGATACGGCCCGCCCCCAAAATGCCGCGGTGGAGGTGAAACCCGGCCACGGCATCGACTACGCTCTGGGGCGCCACGTAGAGCGGCGCGGCGCCGCGATCACTCAGCCAGTCCATGCGGGCGGCGCGGCCTTCTTCCACCAAGATCGCCAGCGCTTCGATGGAGCTTCGCAAAAGAACGCGCAGGACGCTCGCCCCTTCGGCAATGAAAATTCCCTGCCGGCCCACCAGGTCGCGCTCGCGGACATTGCGAAAGAGCGCGATGCGCGGATCGTCCCGATCGGTGATGCGAACAGCCGACGAGGGCAGGTTTTCCAACGCCAAGGTCAGCCCGCCTCCAACTCTTCGCGCTTCATCTCCAGCTCCAGCCAGCGCTCCTCCGCCGCATCCCGCTCCGACTGGCGCGCGCTGAGAGCTTCGGTAAGCTCTGCGAACCGCTTGGCATCCTTTCCGTAGAGTTCTGGGTCAGACAGCGCCTCGCCCAGCGCGGCAATCTCCCGTTCCAACGTATCGAGGCGCTGGGGAAGCGTTTCCAGATCGTGCTTCTCCTTGAAGGAGAGTTTTTTGGGCCGAGGTCGAGCCGCAGCATCAGCATCGTCCTTGCCGGCTGCAGCCTTTGCCTTCGGGGCGCGCTTCGGGCTGGAGACCGTCGGCACCGGCTCCACACCGCGCTGGGCAAGCATGTCGGAATACCCCCCGGCGAACTCCACGAACCGTCCACCCCCTTCGGCGACAAGGGTCGATGTGACCGTGCGGTCGAGAAAATCGCGGTCGTGGCTGACGAGAATGACCGTCCCATCGTATTCGGCCACCACCTCCGCGAGAAGATCGAGGGTTTCCAGGTCAAGGTCGTTGGTGGGCTCATCGAGCACAAGGACGTTGCCCGGCGTTGCAAAGGTGCGACCCAGCAGGACGCGCGCCCGCTCGCCCCCCGAAAGGGCACCAACGGGCGTGTTGAACTGCTCGGGCAAGAACAGAAAATCCCGCAAATAGCCCGCCACATGCTTGGTGGTGCCGCCGATGGTGATCTGATCACCGCCCGATGGATTGATGGCCTGGCGCAGGGGACGGGTCGGGTCGAGACCCTCTCGGGTCTGATCGATCATGTGGGCCGCGATATCGGCGCCGAAGCGCACCGTTCCGCTGTCTGGTGGGAGGCGCTGGAGGAGGAGGTTGACGAGGGTGGTCTTGCCCACGCCATTGGGGCCGACGATGCCCAGCCGGTCGCCGCGCATCACGGTGATGGAAAGGTCCGACACGACGGTTTGGCCGTCAAACGCCTTGCTCACGCCCTCCGCCACAATCAACCGCTTGGCCGAGCGGGTGGCGTCGGCAACGGCAAGCTTGGCCACGCCCGTGCGCTGACGGGCTTCGCGCTGCTCCTTCCGCATGGCCTCCAGCTTACGCAGCCGGCCCATGTTGCGCTTCCGGCGGGCGGTGACACCGTAGCGAAGCCAGTCCTTTTCCCCTTCGATTTTCTTGTGGAGGCGACGCCGTTCCTCGTCCTCGGCTGCAAGAATGCCGTCGCGCCAGTCCTCGAACTGGCCAAAACCTTGCTCCATCCGGTGGGTGCGGGCGCGATCGATCCAAACGGTCGCGGTGGAGAGCGTGGTGAGGAGCCTCCGGTCGTGGCTGATGAGGACGAGGGCCTTGCGCCGTTCCAGCAAGAACGCCTCCAGCCAGCCGATGGCAGCAATGTCGAGGTGGTTGGTGGGCTCGTCCAGCAGCAAAATGTCGGGATCGGGCGCCAGGGCATGGGCGAGGGCGGCGCGGCGCACTTCTCCCCCGGAAAGGGGCTGGGGTGCCTTTTCGGGATTGAGGCTGAGCGCATCAAGGGTACGGCGGGCTGCGTGGGGGTCATCGCCTGGCGCAAGGCCGCTCTCCACATAGGCGCCCACGGTGGCGTAGCGGCTGAGGTCGGGCTCCTGGGCGAGATAGCGCATGGTGACGCCCGGCTGAACGAAACGCCGCACGGCGTCCGCTTCCACCAGTCCGGCCGCAATTTTTAAGAGCGTCGACTTGCCCGACCCATTTCGGCCCACCAGGGCTATCCGCTCGCCGGCCGCCACCGACAGCGTTGCCGCCTCCAGAAGGGGCGTCCCGCCGAAGGTCAGCGAGGCATCTTGCAACATGAGTAGGGGGGGCTGCGCCATAGCGTGGAGACTTGGTGCAAAGGGCGCATCCCTGCAAGCAACCTTTACCGCCCATGGCCTCACCAGGTTGCCCCTTGCGAGGCCACCGACTTTGTTGCCAATTACCCTCAACAAACTGGCGCCAAGTCGAAGGGCCCGCAGCGCCCGCGCGCCGATGAAGGGAGGTTACCCATGAAAAAACTGCTGAACGTCAAGCGTCTTGCCGGCACCATTGCAATTGCAGCGACGGCTGCGTTGCTTGGCACGGCCCCGGTCAGCGCGCAGGATGTAACCCTGCGCGTAACTCTGCAGCTGCCGCTAAAATCCCACCTGGGACAAAATCTTCTTCTGTTTAAGGAGGAGGTGGAAAAGCTGTCCGGTGGCGATATCGCCGTGGAAATCTACGATTCGGCCCAGCTCTATAAGGACAAGGAAGTCCCCGAAGCGGTGGGGTCCGGCCAGATCGAGATGGGCGTTGCGTCCCTTACCAGGTACGTGGGCGAAATCCCCGCGGTGGACGTCTTCTACATGCCCTTCCTCCTCAACACCGAGGAGAAGGTGCGGGCCGCCGTGGCGCCCGGCAGCGGTGTGAGAACCCTCATCGACGGGGCCATCGCCGAGACCGGATCAAAGGTCTTGTGGTGGCAGGCGTACGGTACCGTGATTTTGCTCTCCAACGGCGAGCCCGTCGCGACCCCTGCGGCCATGGAAGGCAAAAAAGCGCGGGTCTTCGGCAAAACCTTGGGCGATTGGGTGCAGACCGTGGGTGGCGCGCCGACGCTCATCTCCGGCTCAGAACAGTTTCTCGCCTACCAGCGCGGCACCGTGGATATCGGTATGACCGGCGTCTCGGGCGTCCAAAGCCGCAGTCTTTGGGACGTCATGGACACCATCACCAAGGTGAATGTTGCCGATATCGAGTTCATCGTGGTGATCAACGAAGACTACTGGGAAGGTCTGACAGAGCAGCAGCAAATGTGGATCAACGAAGCAGCGCTGCGGGCTGAAAAGGACGTGCGCGATCGCGTGTCGGACATTGAAGCGGCCGCCTATGTGGAAGCAAAGCAGAACGGCATGAACGTCTACGAGCTTTCCGAAAAGGAGGTGGAGTCCTGGAAGACCGCGTCCCAGCCGGTGATCGAAAACTGGCTCTCCAGCGCCGGTGAACTCGGTAAAAAAGTCTACGATGCGGCGCGGCAGCTTTAGGCGCTCGTCGCCAAGGTGGGCGCTTTAGGGCGCATCCGCGCGTCCATTGCCGCTGGCCTGGACCGGCTTGCGGCGGCGCTTTCCACTTTTGCGGCATGGCTCCTGTTCTTGATTGGAGCCATGCTCACCTATGAGGTGGTTGCGCGATACTTCTTCACCGCGCCCACCATCTGGGCTGAGGAACTGTCTCGCCTTTTCCTGATCTGGGCCGTGTTTGTGGCAAGCGCATCGCTCATCAAATCGCGCCATCACATTCGCGTCTCGGTGGTCATCGATCACGCGCCGCCGGGCCTGCGACGGTTGGCCGACATCTTCAGCCTTTTGTTCGTCGCGGTCATTGCGGGCGTTGTGGCCTTCAACGGCGCACCCATTGCCGCCCAAAGTTTTGAGGTGGGGCGCACCACCGGTTCAATGCTCGACATTCCATCCTGGTGGATGCAGGCCTCGATCCCGGTGGGTTTTGGGCTCATTGCCGCCCAAGCCATCGTGGAAGCCCTGCGCGCAGCCACCCAAATGCCCGAGGTGAAATGACCTCGGACGACACCTGCCGGCCCTGACGTGGAAGCACTTTTGATCCTCGCAGGGCTTTTCGCGCTCCTTCTCGTCGGCGTTCCCGTGGCCTTTGCCTTGGGCGGGCTCGGGGTGATCCTGCTGGCCTTGGGCGGTTTCTCGCCGTTGATGGCGCCGGCGGGTTTCCTGTCGGCCATGGACAATTTCGTCCTCGTTGCGGTGCCGCTTTTCCTGCTGATGGCGAACGTGATGTTGAAGGGCGGCGTCGGGCGGGATCTGTTCGCCGCCGTCCAGGCATTCGTGGGCCACCTTCCGGGCGGGCTTGCGGTGGCAACGATCGTCTCCTGCGGCGTGTTTGCCGCCATTTCAGGCTCATCCGTCGCCACCGCCGCCACCATCGGCACCGTCGCCATCCCCGAGATGACAAGCCGCGGCTATCCGCGCGCCTTCACCTTCGGCATTTTGGCAGCGGGCGGGACCCTTGGGATCCTTATTCCGCCCTCACTCATCATGATCGTCTATGGCGTGATCACCGAAGAGTCGGTGCTGTCGCTGTTCATCGCCGGGGTCGGTCCCGGCCTTTTGATGATTGCGCTCTTCATCGCCTTTTCGATGATTTATTCGCGGACGATGCCGTCTTTGGAAAAGGTGCCGCGGGCCTCCTGGGCCGAGCGCCAGCGCACCGGGATCAGGGCGCTCCCAACGCTTGCCCTTGCCGGGATCGTCATCACCGGGATTTATCAGGGCTGGTATACGCCCACCGAGGCCGCTGCCATCGGCTTTGCCGGCGCGCTCCTCGTCACCGGCGTGATCCTTCGCTCACTCACCCTTGCGGACTTGAAGGACGCAGTGGTGGAATCCATGCGCACCACCGTCGTGATCTTGTTGATCGTCGCCGGTGCAAAGGTCTTTGGCAAAGCCATTGCCCTTTACAGGATCCCCCAAGATGTCTCGGCGTTCATTTCCGCGAATGTCGACTCGGCAGGGCTATTTATCTTGGCAGTCGCCCTAGTTTTACTTTTGATGGGCCTCTTCATGGAGGCGCTGTCGATGCTCCTTATCATGGTGCCCGTGCTTGCCGGTTCGCTTCTGGCCCTTGGCATCGACCCCATCTGGTTCGGCGTCTTTTTCGTCATCATGGTGGAGTGCGCGCTTATCACCCCGCCGGTGGGGCTCAATCTTTATGTGATCCAGGCGGTGGGGGGCGGTTCGCTCTCAGAAGTTTCCAAGGGCGTCATACCCTTCCTCCTTCTGATGCTGCTCACCGTCTTCATCATCACGATCTTTCCCCAGATCGCGCTCTACCTGCCGTTCCATCTTTGACCGTCCGGCGCCGTCAAACGGCTGCCTAAACGCCCATGCCCACCCGCATCATGACTTTTCGCAGCGGCTCTATGTTGCGCGCGGCCGCGACGCCCACTGCCCGAAGCGCGGCCACGGGCGGTGCATCGGTGAGCAGCGAGCGATTGAGAAGGTCCACCCCCACCGTGCGGGCGGCCACGTCGACGCGGCGCTCCTTGTCGTAGCGATCCGCAACGCCCCGCAACGACCGTTCGCTCCGCGCTGTGCTCAGTAGCTTGTGAAGGACGGCGCAGTCCCGCATCCCGAGGTTAAGACCCTGCGCACCGATCGGCGGAAACTTGTGTCCCGCCTCACCCACTAGCACGACGTTGTTTCGGCCAAAGTAGCGTGCCACCAGGCCTTCCATGGGGAGCGTGCCGCGGGGCCCGTCCACCCGCATCCGGCCCAAGATGCGCTGGGCGCGCGCTTCGATCTCCCGCGCCAGAGGGCCAGGGTCGAGGGCGGCCCACCGCGCGACCTCGTCCGGGCGTCCAACCCACACCAGCGAGCACCGCTCGCCGGGCAGGGGAACAAGGGTGAAGGGACCTGCGGCGGTGTGGAACTCGGTGGACGTGTCGCCGTGGGGCCGTTGGTGGGAGAGCGTCGTCACGAAGGCGGCCTGGTCATAGGACCAGCGGCGAACGGAAAACCCGCACGCATCGCGCACCTTGGAGTTGGCGCCATCGGCTGCCACCACGAAATCGGCCAAAATCACCGCCTCATCGGTGCGCAACCGGAAGGGTGTTCCGGGATGGACCGCTGCGACTGTTGCTTCGTGGAAAATCGCATCGGTGGCCACGAGCCGGGCCCGCAGGGCTTCGTTCAGCGCGTTGTTGGGCACGTTGAAGCCGAATTGATCGCGCCCGGTTTCCTGGGAGTTGAACGAAATTTCAGGGGCTCGCGGGAGACGGTCGGTGGCGTCGATGATGCGCATGGTGGCAAGGGGTGCGGCGCTCGCCTCGACGTTTTTCCAGACGCCGAGGGCGTCCAGAAGCTCCACCGCCGGCATCAAGAGCGCGGTGGTGCGCGGGTCGTGGGCAAGGGCAGGGGCAACGAGCGCCGTCGTCCAGCCGCTTTGGGCAGCACAAAGGGCCGTTACCATCCCGGACGGCCCACCGCCCACCACGGCGATATCCACCGAAAGCGTGGTCTCGTTCGGCAAAGAACCGGCCCCTGTTCCGTCCGCTTGTGCCATCGGCGCGTTCTCCTCGGCGTCGCCTCGCTTGATCGTGCGCTAAGCAGAACCTAACGTCGCGCGCGCCAAATCGGAGTGAGAAGATGACGCACGCCATCGTACAGGACGAGACGGGCGGTCCTGACGTTCTTACGTACCGGCAGGTGCCCGATCCCACTCCTGGCGAAGGGGAAATCCTCCTGCGCCACACGGCCATCGGCCTTAACTACATCGACACCTACTTTCGCTCCGGCCTTTACCCGGCCCCGAACGGACTGCCGATGACCGTCGGCAATGAAGGTGCCGGCATCGTCGAGGCGGTGGGGAAGGGGGTCGACCTATTCGCCGTGGGTGACCGGGTGGCCTATGCGGGACCGCTGGGCGCGTATGCCGAGCGGCGTGTCTTACCGGCCGCAGCAGCCGTCAAGGTTCCCAACGGGGTGAGCGACCAAACCGCCGCAGCCATGATGCTGAAAGGCATGACGGTGCGATATCTCCTGCGCGAGACTTTTCCCGTCAAGGAAGGCACGACAATCCTCTTCCATGCCGCCGCGGGCGGTGTTGGTCTCATCGCCGGGCAATGGGCGAGTGCGCTGGGGGCCACCATGATCGGCACGGTGAGCAGCCCCGAAAAGGCCGAACTTGCCAAGGCCAACGGCTATGCGCACACCATCAACTACACCAAAGAAAATCTCGTGGAGCGCGTGAAAGCGCTGACCAGCGGGATTGGCGTTGATGTGGTCTACGATTCGGTGGGAAAGGACACCTACCCGGCATCCCTGGCATGCCTAAAACCCTTCGGGCTGTGGGTATCCTTTGGCCAGTCCTCTGGCCCGATCACTGACTTTAACCTCCAGCACCTGGCGCAGCATGGGTCGTTGTTTGCCACAAGGCCGGTGCTGTTTGCCTACATCGCCACCCGCGAACGACTGGAAGCGAACGCCGCCGACCTCATGGATGTGGTGGCGAGGGGCACGGTGAATATCGCCATCGGCAAGACATTTCCCCTCGCCGACGCCGCCGAAGCCCACCGGGCCTTGGAGGGCCGCGCCACCACCGGCTCCACCGTCCTCATACCGTGAACGAGGCGCTTCGCGACGCCGTCAGCGCCCGGCAGGAGGCGGCGGTCGAACTGCTCGCCGAGCTGGTGCGCAAACCCACCGAGAATCCGCCGGGCGACACGTCAGAGGCCTCGCAGTGGCTTGCCAACGCCCTTCTGGAGCGGGGCCATGAGGTGGAGCGCCACCCGGTTCCCCAACCCTTTGCCCGGACCCACCGGCGCGGTGACGTGGAGAACCTCATCGTGCGTCGCACCTTTGGACCGGGACCCACCGTGGCGCTTCACGCGCCCATCGACACGCTGCCGGCGGGGTCTGGCTGGACGCGCGACCCCTTCGGCGCCGAGATCAAGGATCGCATCCTCATCGGTCGCGGCGCGCGAGATTCCAAAGGCGATCTGGTCGCCTACGTGGCCGTGCTGGAGGCGCTCAACGCTGCCGGTCTCGACCGGGGAACGGTGGAACTCCACCTTACCGCCGACGAGGAATCGGGTGGCTTCCTTGGCCCGGCGTTCCTTCTGAGCCAGGGCCTCACGAACCCTTCGGCGGTGATTGCGGCGGGGACGTCCTACCAGGTGATTGTGGGCCAGGAAGGCGTCCTCCATCTGGAGGTGGTGCTGCGCGGTCGCCAGGCCCATGCCTCCCGGCCCCAGGACGGTGCGGACGCCATCGCGGCGGCGCTGCCGATCCTCACCGCGATTCATGCCGAGGCGCAAAGCACCGAGGCGCCGCTCACCGTCGGGCTCTTGTCCGGCGGCCGGGGTGTCAATGTGGTGGCCGACCGCGCCCGCTTCACCATCGACCGACGGCTCCTCGCGAGCGAAGACGGTGAAGAGGTGGAAACTGCGCTGATTTCATTGATGGAGCGCGCCCACGCCGCCCACGGCGCGGCCGGGATTGGTCTTGAGTGCCGCCGTCTCCTTCTGGCTGATCCGGTGACGCCGACCCCGGCGAGCGACGAACTGGCGGCCACGCTCTCCAAGCACGCCGAGACCGCCTTTGCCCGCGCGGTTCCGGTGGTGTCGGCCCCCGTGGTGTCGGGCGCCCGCCACTATGCTGCGGCGGGAATTGCCACCGCGCTCTACGGCGTCGGCCCGCCCATCGTCGGCGAGGGCGTCGACTTCACCGGGGAGGAAGGTGTCTCACTGGATGATCTGGAGCGCACTTGTCTCGCGCTCGCCCACGCACTCGTTGAGCTCACCCAATAATATCACTCAGCGCTAACCGTCTCCCGCGGGCGCAAGAGCAGCGGCAGGTAGCACAGGAGGTGGAGTGCAAGGAGGAGGGCGAGCGCCACCTGATAGCCAAGGCGCGATCCCTCACCACCCTCGGACGGGAAATAGTTGAGCACCACGCCAAATCCCCATTGGGTCAGGAATGCCACGAAAAACACGAGGAAATTGAGGGTGGTGTTCACACGGCCGGCGAGATCGGCGCTAAAGGCGCGGGTCAAAATGGCGTACATCAACACCCCGCCGGAACCGAGGCCCGCGTAAAGCACCCAAAGCGGCGTCGCGAGGCGGGGCGGCAGCACGATAATGGCGAGGGCCACCACGGCGGTGAGCACCGTCCCCCACACAAAAACCTGAAGCGACTTACCGGCCCGCTCGGCCCGGCTTGCAATCAAACCGTAGGCGAGAAATCCGATGGCAAGGCCACCGGCGGCAATGGAAAGCCAGGTGGCTGCCGATTTGGGAGAAAGGCCGGCGACGTCGCGCAGCCAGGGACCGGTCCAAAGCCCCACCACCGCGAGGTAGCCCGCCTGGGTGATCGCCGAAAGGGGCGCCACCCGCCAAAGGGCTCGGCTTTTCAGCACCGCCCCCAGTTCCCGCGTCATGCGCGAAAAGTCCTGGTCCGCGGCCGGTTCGCGCCGGGGCGGTACGACGACAACGATCGATATCGCGCACATGAGCATCAGCGCGGCAAACACGTAAAACAACCCGCGCCAGCCGATCAGTTCCATGGTGGCCTCGGCCGGAAGCCCGCCGACCCCTGACCCCACGCCGCCGAACACCAGAAGAAGGCCCACCACCAGCGGCATCCGCTCGGCCGAAAACCAGCGACGATAGGCGGTGAACGGGGCCATCAGGCAGAGCGAGGCGCCAACCCCCATCAATGCCCTCCCGGCGACAAGGCCCGTAAACCCCTGGGACAGCGCAAAGGTGAGGCACCCCACCACCGCCAGGACAAGTGTCGCGGCTTCCACCCGGCGCGGTCCATAACGATCCATCAAGATGCCGAACGGCAACTGGAAGACGGCAAAGCCGAACAGATAGACGCTCGTGAGGAAGCCGAGATCCGCCGAAGAAAGTCCGAGTTCCTGGCTGATGGGTTCCCCAGCGACTGCATTCACGACGCGCAGTGCGTAGGCCACGAGGTAGGTGACCGCGAAGGGAAGAAAGACTTTGAGCACGGCGGCCATCGCGCCCTGATAGCCCGGCAGGAGGCCGCGCGATAGCGCTCGTCAGCCCCGAAGGCGCGCCATGAACTGTTGATCGAAGTGATCTTTGAGCCGCCAGACCCAACGCCCCTCAGCCACAAGCCCGTTGCGCACCCCGACGGCGCTGCGATCCCCGGTGGCCAAAAGAACCAGTCCGCGCCGCTGGAGTTTTGTGGGAGCAGGCACGTTGCCGCGCACCATCGCCTCCACGCCTTTGGCAAGCGGGATTCCTGAACGAACCGAAAACACACCAGCCTTCGGGCGTGGATCGTCGACGTTTGTGGCCGCGTCACCCACGACCAGCACATTCGGATGGGAGATGGAGCGAAGCCGGGCGTCC
>JBCCYN010000097.1:0-18883 GCA_039189655.1 Pseudomonadota bacterium
CTGGACTTCAGATGGCTTCCGCACCTCTTGGTCCAAGGTGCTGGCAAAGACATCGATCACGGGCCTGACGTTCAATGATCTTCGGGGCACTGCCGTCACGCGCCTTGCCCTTGCGGGCTGCAACGAAGCGGAGATTGCCGCCATCACCCAACACAGTTTGGATGCGGTCGGGCAGCTTTTGGACGCGCACTATCTTGGCGGGCGAGCGTCCCTTGCGAACCAAGCCATGCGCAAGTTGGCTGACCGCTACGACGCTTAACGAGTTGTCGAAAAGCCAACAGGAAGCTGCCTCTGAGACCGAGTCCTAAGACGAGGGCAGGGCGCAGCCAAGGGGTGATAAAGCGACACGCTGACCCGCCGCCGTTGTGGCCGCCACACTGTTCGAGGACAGGCCTCCACCGGAGAGAAACGAAGCCAAATTGTAAACTGAGCTGTAAACCAGTGATTTATAAGTTTGTGAATTAGTGAGTTATGTCTCTGTTTTCATTGGCGCGCCGGGGAGGATTCGAACCCCCGACCCCCAGATTCGTAGTCTGGTGCTCTATCCAGCTGAGCTACCGGCGCCTAGCCTAAACATCGTTTAGGCACTGTGAAGTGCCCTACACGCGGCGCCCGATGTAGACGGGGCCGCCGCAGTTTGCAACAGCCGATGACCTCCAAACGCCAACGCTGCCTATTGCTGTGCTATCTCTGCGAGTGCTTCTGGGAGCGCTTCCTTAAGCGCTGCGAGAGTCTTTGCGGGGCCGGCGCTCACCCGGATGCAACGGTCTTGTGGTGGCATCGTCGGCATACGCACGAATACCCCACGCTCTGCGAGCGCTCGCACAAGGTTTGACGAAAAGTGCCCGTCACGTCCTGTATCGATGGCGACAAAGTTCGTGGCACTTGGTAGCGGTTCGAGATGGTTAAGCTGTGCGATCCGCGCGATCTCATCCTTCGCAGCAGCGACCTGCGCAAGGGTGGAGGAGAGGTGTTCTTGATCATTTATCGCGGCAAGGGCGCCTGCCTGCGCAATGCGATTGACGCCAAAATGATTGCGCACCCTATCAAACGCTAAGGCGATTTCGCTGGGGGCTATCGCGTAGCCAATCCGTGCGCCGGCCATACCGTAGGCCTTTGAAAACGTGCGTAGTCTGACAAGCCGATGATCGAAAAACTGCTCGTCCAGAACTTGAGACGGATTGCCGAACTCGACGTAGGCCTCGTCAAGGGCGAGAACCGTTTCTTGCGGCAAGTCCTGAAGCATGCCCAAAATCCGGCTTGCTGGATGGACGGTACCCATCGGGTTGTCTGGGTTGGCCAGGTAGACAAGTGAAGATCGATGCTCCCAGGCCGCCGCCACGAGCGCGTCTGGGTCTTCGTGGTCCTCAAGGTAGGGTACGAGTACAGGCCGTCCGCCAAACCCGTGCACGTGGAATAGGAACGTCGGATAGGCACCGGCCGACGTGATGATCGGCGCACCTTCCCGAATGAAAAGCCTAGCGACGAGTTGTAAAAGGCCATCGATCCCCTCTCCGATGGCTATGCGCGATGGCTGTACCCCGTGATGGGCGGCCAGGGCCTCACGCAGGTCGTGGTTTTCAGGGTCGCCGTACTTCCAGACCTCTGCGGCGGCGCGGTGCATTGCCTCAATGGCACGCGGGGATGGGCCGAAGGGGCTTTCGTTTGCCCCAAGCCGAGCTCGAAATAATACCCCGCTACGTCGCTCCTGCGCCTCGGGACCGACAAACGGAACCGAAGCCGGCAGCGACGCAGCCAACGGGGTCAGGGGCGGTCGGGACGGTTTGGACACGCCCTTTGTCCAGTCAATAGCGGTAGGCTTCGCCTTTGAACGGCCCCGCTTGTTCAACTCCGATGTAAGAGGCTTGATCGTCGGAAAGCTTGGTCAGCGATGCGCCAAGTTTAGCCAGATGGAGTTCTGCGACCTTCTCGTCCAGGTGTTTGGGCAGGACGTAAACCTTGTTCTCGTAGTTCGCCGCGCTGTTCCAAAGCTCAATTTGGGCGAGCGTCTGGTTAGAGAACGAAGCCGACATGACGAAGGAAGGATGGCCTGTGGCGTTACCCAGGTTTACGAGTCTGCCCTCGGACAGCAAAATCATGCGCTTACCGCCGGGGAACTCGATGAGATCCACCTGGGGCTTAACGTTCTTCCACTTCATGTTGCGAAGAGATTGGACCTGGATCTCATTGTCGAAGTGGCCGATGTTGCAGACGATCGCCATGTCCTTGAATTGGCGCATGTGGTCGATGGTGACGACGTCTTTGTTGCCTGTGGCGGTGACGACGATGTCGGCACGCGGCGCCGCCTCATCAAGGGTCACCACCTCAAAGCCATCCATGGCCGCTTGCAGGGCGCAAATGGGGTCGATTTCGGTGACCATCACCCGTGCCCCGGCCCCTGCAAGGGACGCCGCCGAGCCCTTGCCAACGTCTCCATAGCCGCACACGACGGCGACTTTGCCGGCCATCATAACGTCAGTGCCACGTCTGATCGCGTCCACAAGGCTTTCCCGGCAGCCGTATTTGTTGTCGAACTTCGACTTTGTCACCGAGTCATTGACGTTTATAGCAGGGAAGGGCAGTTCTCCTTTCTTCTCCAGCTGGTATAGCCGGAGGACGCCGGTGGTGGTCTCCTCTGAGACGCCGCGAATATTGGCCCTGCACCGCGAGTAAAAGGTCGGGTCTTGGGCGATCCGGCGCTTGATGGTGTCAAACAGCGCTTCCTCTTCCTCATTGGCAGGGTTGGCAAGCACCGTCGGGTCGGTTTCAGCTTGGGCGCCAAGCATCACCAAGAGCGTCGCGTCGCCGCCGTCGTCCAGGATCATGTTGCAGGTTTCCCCGTTCCCCCAGTCGAGGATCCGATCCGCGTAGTTCCAGTATTCCTGAAGCGTCTCGCCTTTGACGGCAAACACGGGGATGCCTTTGGCTGCGATCGCGGCAGCGGCGTGATCTTGGGTGGAAAAAACGTTGCAGGAGGCCCAGCGAACGTCGGCGCCAAGCGCAACGAGGGTTTCGATGAGCACGGCCGTCTGGATGGTCATGTGAAGTGAGCCGGCCACCCGCGCGCCTTTCAGGGGCTGAGCGGCAGCATTTTCTTCGCGCACAGCCATCAGGCCTGGCATTTCCATTTCGGCAATTTCAATCTCGGTGCGACCGAAATCGGCGAGTTCAATGTCCTTAACGACGTATTTGACGTCCTCGAGCGTCATGGAACGATCCTTTAGGTGAGTTTGACCGCGGTATAGGGCCGCCTGTGGCTGCATGCAATGATATAAAGATATGATTATTCCTTTTAGCGACGGATTGCGCATTCGTCACCCGGTGACGAAGGGCGATTCGGCCGCTATGTTCCGCTCCAGATTTGGGGGATGAACCGGCATGGGTGTTGTGGAGATCGGCGCGTCGATTGCGACGGGCGGACCTGTTGCGCGGCCAGCGCCGCCCAAAGTGCTGATGATCCAGCCGCGTTTCATGGGCGGATCGTTCTGGGCATTTGAGGACACTTCTAAGATCTACGGCGCCGAGTATCCTATGCCGCCGCTGGGATTGGTGACCGTTGCTGGAATGCTTCCAGCGGACTGGGATGTGACGCTGAAGGATCGCAACGTCGAGGCGGTCACGGAAGAAGACCTGCTCGCAGCCGACCTCATTATGACCGGCGGCATGTTGCCTCAGCGCGGTGATCTTCTCCATTTAATCGCCTGGGCCCAATCCTTGGGCAAGAAGGTTGTGGCCGGCGGGCCCGATGTCATGTCGAGCACGCACGTCTACAATCACGTGGACTTCCTTGTGGTCGGCGAGGCGGAAGGCGTGATCGATCAGTTTATCTCGGCCTGGCAGGAGGGGGTGGAAGGTCACCACTTTTACGCAGAGCGACACAAGGCGGATGTGACCAAGAGCCCGGTCCCGCGCTTCGACCTCATCGATCGTAGCAAGTATCCGCAGATGACCGTTCAGTTCTCTCGCGGTTGTCCGTTCACTTGCGAGTTCTGCGATATCATCGAGCTATTTGGGCGCCGCCCGCGAACGAAGACGCACGCCCAGATTTTTAAAGAACTCCAGACCATCTACGACCTTGGCTACCGCGGACACATCAACTTCGTCGACGACAACCTGATTGGCAACAAAAAGGCAGTTAAGCAATTCTTACCGGAGCTTGTCGCCTGGCAGGAAGCGCACGACTGGCCATTCGACTTCGCCACGGAAGCATCGCTCAATCTCGCAGACGACGCCGAGTTGATGTCACTGATGTCGAAGGCGGGTTTTATCGGCGTCTTTATTGGCATCGAAAGCCCAGATCCGGACGTTCTTAACGCCACCAAGAAGAAACAGAATACCAAGCGCGACATCGCGCAGAGTGTTCATCGCGTCTACGCCAATGGCATTGGTGTTATGGCGGGTTTTATTGTTGGCTTTGACGAAGAAAAAGGTTCGGTGGGCGACGGCATCGCCGAACTGATCGAGGAGGCTGCCATTCCGGTGGCAATGATCGGGCTTCTCTATGCTTTGCCTGAGACCGAGTTGACCCGCCGTCTGAAGCGTGAGGGGCGGCTGCACGAGCTCAACGAAGATGAAATCGATCTTTCCGGCAGCGCAGATCAGTGCACCCAAGGCCTTAATTTCGAAACACTAAGGCCGCGCGAGGATATACTCCAAGATTTTCGTACCGTTGTGGCCCGAGCGTACGACGTCAAGAAATACCATGAGCGAGTGCGGCGAATGGCTGACTTGATGGCATTTCCCGATGCAAAAGTAGATGTATTTCGCTCGGGTTTTTTAAAAAATATGCTTCCTTTTGTGCGCCTCAGCATTCACATGGGTGTAAAGGCTAAGAACGGCAAACGCGCGTACTGGTGGACGATCATCCGAACGCTACTGCGCAATCCAACCGCGGTTGAAGTGGTGGCGCTTTCGCTAGCAGCTTACACCCACACAGGGCCGTTCTCGCGGCAGGTTCTCACCGCCATCGACAACAAAATCCAAGAGGCCCGAGATCAGCGTTTTAATCCGGTCCTGGTGGAGGCGGCGGAGTAGTCATCTAGGCGCGGGCGGCCGCCAATTCGGCTGGCCGTTGCTATGGGTCTGGCGTGTCGTCTGGCTCCAAGGTGACCGAGCTGGTCGCGGTGGGTTGACTTTCGTCAGGGAGCTTTTGTTCGAGTTCTTCAATGCGGCGCGCAAGGGTCTTCAGGCGCTCGTCGTAGTCCACAAAGCGAGCCCGAAAGTCAGCCCGCAATCGCTCGATCTCCGCTTGGGGATCGGAACTGCTTTCTTGCGCCGACGCACCTGTGACGAAAAGGCCGACGGTGGCCATCAGTAAGAGGGTCCGCATGGGCAAAGTCCTCCGTTACTTGGTCAACGCGCAGGTATGATGGTCACCCAGAGTTTCGCAACCCCGCCGCAACACCGTTAATCGTTAGATTGATTGCATGGATTACACGGTCATCCATATCTCCGGCGCGGTGTCGTTTTAGCAACTCCACCTGAAGATGGTTCAGCGGGTCAAGGTAAGGAAAGCGATTGCGTTCTGAGCGGGCAAGGAGCGGGTTTTTCTCCAAGAGCGCTTTCTGACCGGTCACCTTGAACAGCATCTTTAAAGTGAGCGCATGCTCGTCACAAAGCCGAGGGAAGACCGCCTCACGCAGCGTGTCGTCTTCGACGAGTTCCGCGTAGCGTGAGGCAATGGCGATGTCGGTCTTCGACAACACCATATCAAGGCTGGACAATAGTGTGTCAAAGAATGGCCAACCCGTTGCCATCTTGCGCAACAGCGCCAAGCCCTCGTCGCCTCGCTCATCCAAGAAGCCTGAAACCGCCGACCCAAACCCGTACCAGCCTGGCAGCATCAGACGGCACTGGGACCAGCCGAATGACCAGGGAATCGCCCGCAGATCTTCAATGGCCCGGGAGTTTTTGCGCGACGCGGGCCGCGAACCAATGTTGAGGTTGGCAATCTCACTGACGACAGTGGACGACCAGAAATAGGTTTCAAAGTCGTCGGTATCGTAGACCAGCGTCCGGTAGGCCGAAAAGGCGCGATCCGAAAGGTCGTCCATGGTTGCCATATATTCAGGCGGCGCCGTGTTGTGAGTATCAGGAATAATCGTTGCTTCGAGGGTTGCTGCTGCGATGGCTTCTAAGTTTCGTCGACCAAGCTCCGGGCTTGAATACTTACCGGTGATAACCTCACCTTGCTCAGTTATGCGTATCGCGCCGGCGACTGCGCCCTGGGGCTGAGCCACGATTGCCTCATAGGATGGCCCGCCTCCGCGACCCACCGACCCGCCGCGCCCGTGGAACAGGCGGAGCCTTACGCCATGTTTGGCGAATACCTCGATAAGTTTGTCTTCAGCCTTGAAAACTTCCCAGCGAGAGGTCAGGAAGCCGCCGTCTTTGTTGGAATCTGAGTAACCAAGCATGACCTCTTGAAACCGGCCGCGACTGTCGAGGAGGGGACGGTAGGCCGGCAGGCTGAACAGCGTATCCATGATTTGAGGGCCGGCACGAAGATCGGCGATGGTTTCGAACAATGGAATGATGTTTACGGCCAGCGTCTTGTCCGTGGGACGCATGAGTCCGGCTTCGCGCAGGAGCACAGCCACCTCCAGGACGTCGGACGGTGCGTCGGCCTTCGAGATGATCGCGTTTTCGATAACCCGATCGCCGTACCGCTCGCGGGCTGCGGCGGCGCGGTGAAGGATTGCAAGCTCGGACTGCGTCTCTTCACTGTAGTCCACAAAGGGCGACGTGAGGAGGCGCGGCAACGCTAGCTCCTTGGAGAGGATGGCCACGCGCTCATCCTCAGAGAGGCTCTCGTAGTCTTCCGCAACCCCAGCCTTGGCGAGAAGCTCCGCAACGACCCGCGCATGCACATCGCTATTTTGACGCATATCAAGGGTTGCAAGATGAAATCCGAATACATCGGCTGATCTGCGTAACTGCCTCAGCCGGCCGCTCGCCAACGCCGCTGAACCGTTGGCCTCCAGCGACTTTGCGATGGCGTCGAGGTCGGCACGAAATTGTGCTGCGGTCTGGTAAGGTTCAGTGCCTTCACCGGTTGCCGCGCCGTTCAGGCCGAACTGGAGCCGCGTCGCATCAAGGCGCTTGCTCACCCCCACCAGGGCGCGACGGTAGGGCTCACTTTGGCGATGCACTGAATCGTCGTGGGCGGCATCGGCGAGGGCTGCCACGTCCTCACTCACCTCCACAAGCCGTTCGTCCAGCGGCAGCGCTGCGCCCAGCGCGTCCACCTCACGCCGATAGTGGGAGAGGATTTTTTCGCACTGCTGGTTGAGTGCTTCGGTCATGACTTCTGCGGTAACGAATGGATGTCCATCCCGGTCGCCACCGATCCAAGAACCCATACGAAAGAACGGGGCGATCGATTTTCCGTTCTTGGCGGAAAGTGCGTCTTCGATCTCGCCGTAGAGCTTGGGGAGTTCTGTGAGGAATGTGTAGTCGTAGTAGGCGAGGGCGTTGGTAATTTCGTCGGGGACACCCAGCCGGCTGCGTCGCAGGATGCTGGTTTGCCACAGGGTTAGGATCGCACGCTGAAGCTTTTCATGTTGTGCGGCCGCTTCGTCGGGATCGAGACCGCCCCTGTCCCGCTCCTTAAGGAGCCAAGCAATTTCGCGCTCCCGATCAAGGGTAGACTTGCGTCTTACCTCGGTGGGATGGGCTGTGAGGACCGGGCTCACCATCGCGTCGTTGAGTGCTGCAAGGATTTCGTCATCGCTGTGACCGGCGGCTCTGATGCGGGCTAACGCCCGAGCGATGGTGCCAGCTCGGGGCTCGGAGGCAGCGATCTTGTGGGCGCGGTTTCGCCTGATGTGATGCTGATCTTCGGCAATATTGGCGAGGTGCGAAAAGTAACTGAAGGCGCGGATGGTCTGGATCGCGCCGTGTCGGGAGAGGGAGCGCAAAATCTCGTCGAGCTCCTCCCGAGCCGACACGTCATCGTCCCGGTGAAAGCGGATCGCATTTTGCCGTACTGCCTCCACCACGGCATAGATCTCTCCTCCTTCCTGGCGGCGCACGGTATCCCCCAAGAGCCGCCCCAGCAGGCGAATGTCGTCACGGAGTGGCTCATCCTTGTCCGGCGCATCCAGCGCGTCCGGTGCATTCTTCGGCGCGTCGTTCATGGTCGGTCCTTCCACACAGAACACAATCCAGGCATGGGCGATCCCGTCGGAGATGCCCTTGGGAAATGCCGCGCGAACAGGCGCTCGCACGATATTCTCCCAGTCTTCGTCGTTTCGCGCGGTCTACCTCACGACAAGGTTCTCTGTCGCTGGACCGCGCTCTCAGATTTGTCGTTTCGCGCGGTTTTCGGCTTAAGCAGCAGACAACGCCTCGACCGCGCGTAAGGTCGGCGGGTGATCAGCCACACCCTTGCAACCTTTCAACGGTTTCACGCAAGACTTATTCCGCTTCAGCCTCGCGTTTGCGCCTGCCAGGCCACAGAGGCGTTTGGGAGATAAGCATAAGCAAGAAGGCGACGCTCAGTACCAACGAGATCGGGTGGGTGATGAAGTCGGCGAGGAAGGTCAAGGGGTCGTTCCGGGCGCCGATCATGGCGCGGCGATAGTTGGCGTCCATCATCGGACCCAAGATCACCCCCAGAATGACTGGCGCTACCGGATAGCTGTAGTACTTCATAAAGTAACCAACGACGCCGAATGCAAGCATCCAATAAATGTCGGCAGGGTTGTTTTGGATGGCGTACGCGCCGACGACCGAGAGGACGATGATAAGCGGAACGAGCACTGCTTTCGGGCATTCCACAATTTTTGCAAATATACGAATCCCGGTCAGTCCGAAGATCAGTAGAAAAACGTTCGCAAGGGTGAGTGAGCCCACCATGAACCAGAACAGGTGCGGCGTATCTGACAACAGGAGCGGCCCCGGCTTCAGTCCGTGGATGAATAAAGCGCCGATGATGACCGCGGTCACCGCATCGCCAGGAATTCCGAGGGTCAGCATGGGAATGAATGCGCCGCCAACGGCCGCGTTGTTGGCCGCCTCAGGCGCGACGAGGCCCTCTTTGGCACCCTCGCCAAATGGCGTTTGTGGGTCCTTCGTGGATCGCTTGGCCTGGTCGTACGCAAGCAGCGCGGCAATGTCGCCACCGGTTCCAGGCAGTGCTCCAATCACGGCACCAATCCCCGAGGACCGCAGTGCGAGGGCGAAATAGCGCTTCACATCCGCCCAAGGCGGGACGACGCGCGATACCCGCTGCCGCACTGCCGGAAGATCGATGTCGCGCATTTGCATGAGCGCTTCGGCCACACCAAAGAAACCGATCATGGCCACCACGTAGTGAATTCCGCCCATCAGTGTGATGGTTCCGAAGGTGAAACGCCCCTCAGCGGTCATCGGATCAAGCCCCACCATGCCGATCAGAACGCCTAGGGCACCAGCAAAGGCGCCTTTGGCAAAGTCGCCCGACAAGGTGCCCACCAACAAGATGCCGATGAGCCCCAGAAGCAGGTAGTCGCGGGACTGGAACATCAGCGCCAACGACGAAAGCGGGGGAGCGAATAGGGCGAGGGCGACGATGCCGATCAGGCCGCCCATCACACTCATGAGTGTGGTGAGGCCGATGGCCTCGCCCGCCAGTCCCTTCTTTGCCAGCGGGTAGCCGTCAAGCGCGGTCGCGATGGCCGACGGCGCTCCTGGAATATTGAGGAGGATCGCCGTGCGAGCTCCGCCGTAAACGCCGCCCACGAAAACGCCCGTCATGAGCGCCAGAGCATCGTTCACATCCCACTTGAATGTGAACGATATGAGGATCGACGCGGCCATGGTGACCGAAAGACCAGGGATGGCGCCCACATAAACCCCTGCGAGCGTCCCAAGCCCCGTAAGGAGGAGAAGCCATGGGTCGAGCCATGCAATGAGGAAGTTGGCGACCGCGTCAGGCATTCGTCAGCCGCTAGAATAGACTCGGGAAAAGCACGCCCCGGGGAAGTATAATCTGGAACGCGAGGCGGAAGGTCAGCCAGATCAACACCATCGCGGTGGCGGTGACGAGGGTAGGGGCGATGACACCGCGGCGCCACAGGAGCGCTGTGGCAGTGAAAAGGAACACCGCGGCAGAGGGCATGAAGCCTGCCCAGGGCATTATCACCAAAAATCCCACCACAAGCGCGAGAAATGCGATGAGACGTGCTGGGAGCACCTGCGCAACGAACCGGCGGACGCTCGCATTTTCTTCAACGGGGCGGCGGAGCGTTGCGGCCAATATTGATAACGCCGCAACCACCATTGTGACCGCCGCGAGCATGGGAAACACACCGGCACTCGTCAGTCCGGAAAAGCCTGAAATGCCGTAGGCCTGCCAAAGCGCGGCCATCGCAAACAGGAGGAGGGCGAAGGCGAACCAGAGTTCGCCCACGCGCCTTGGTGCGGGTTCAGGGGCGGGCAATGCCGAGGGTTTCCGGATCAACCTTCGCTGCGCCTGTGTCCTTCAGCGCATAGGCGGTGACTTGCTGCCACTTCTTCAAAAAGTCCTCCGCTTCGGCGCCAGAAATATTCATCACCACGTTGCCGCGATTTTCCATCAAGGTCTGAAACTCATCGCTTTCGGCAGCCGTTTTGAAGGCAGCGTCGAGGGTCGCTTTGACATCGTCGGGCGTATCGGCACGCACGAAGACACCATAAAACGGACCCCAGGGCAGGTAACTTGAGATTTCCGGAAGCGCGTTTGTGATGGGCGGAACGTCGGGCAGCGTGTCCACCGGTTCGGGGTTGACGACGGCGAGTGCGCGCATATTGCCGGCTTTGATCTGCTCTGCCGCGGCGGAGATGCCCGAGGGCATGAAGTCCACTTCGCCAGAAAGCATAGCCGTAAGACCAGGGCCTTCCCCGTCGAAGGGAATGGCCGTGACATCGAACGGTGCCGAATTGGCGATGAGCGCGCCCACGGTCGACGGAAGTCCTCCGGGGCCAGTGGACCCCATTTTGACTTCACCGGGCCGAGTTTCGATATCGGCCATCAGGTCTTCCATGGTCTGGTAGGCTGAACCGTCAGGAACCACCACCACCGCAACCCCGCGGCCAAGAATGTTGACGGGATAGAACGAAGAGTAGTCGAGTTGAGACACGCCCATAATCGGGTGAAGTTGCGGGTTTTCGGCGCCGTAAAGGAAGGTATAGCCATCGGCGGGAGCAGCGCTCACGTACGCCGTCGAAATTGCTCCAGCGCCGCCGGACTTGTTGAGGACTACAAAGGGCTTGCCCAACGCTTCTTCCGCCGCGGGGTTAACGGCGCGAGCCACGGTGTCGGTGGCGCCGCCTGCGCCCCACATGACAACGCCCAAAAGTTCGCGCTCTGGAAAGTCTTGGGCAAGGGTGCCCGTTACCGTCGCAACGGCCACCACAACGCCAGCGGCAGATGAAAATCGCATGAATTCCTCCCTCGTCGTTGAGCTTTTCGCCCATTTTGTCCAGCGTCCGTCTTGTCACTGAGCACAATCCAAATGGCGGCCGAACGCAAGTTATTGCCCGTCCTATCCCACAATGAGCACATCAGGTTGGCGACTTCTTGTCATCACAAAGCGCGCGTTGGGCAAGTCGTTCTCTTCCACCTTGCGCCGCACCTCTTCTGGCGGAAGATCATAGTCATCCCAACGCGCGGTGAGGCGCTCGGCAAGTTCGTCTTCCCCAACTTCGATCATTGCCGAGATGTCGAAGTGAGGACCGAGCGATGACCAGGGCGGATCATCCAGAAGCAGATAGTTCCCTTCCACGATGACGATCTGGACGTAACGGGAAATAAATCGCGCGCCGGCGCGGGCGATTTCAAGGTCGCGATCAAATCGCGGCACGACGATGGCGTCTTCTTCGTTGGCCGCGACCCTTGCGATCATGGCCTCTAAGCCGCCCACGTCGAAGGTATCTGGCGCGCCTTTTCGTTCATGACGGCCCAGCTGCTTGAGAAGTTCGTCATCATAGTGAAAGCCGTCCATCGGGAGAACATCGATGGGGATCTTGTCCTCGCCGAGGCTGCCATGCACCTCGCTGGCCAGCCGCTCAGCGAGGGTTGATTTTCCCGAACCTGGTGGGCCGGCAAGGGCGACAATCTGCCGTTCGCCCGGTGCCATGGCAGCGGCGAGATCGCGCAGGCGCCTTCCGAACTCCACCTGCGATAGCCGTGTTGGCGATCGCTCAGGCAATGAGACCATACTGCCGTGCCATGTTGCGCAGGAATGGCAGTCCTTCAGCCATCACCGTTTCGGCATCCGGCGCCACGGGCCGCCACACCGAAAGCGCAGCGCCAATCTGGGGCGGCAAGTTGACGAAGCTTTCCATGGCGAGCCCACCGTCAAACCCAATGGCGGCGAGCGATGCATAGATCTCATTCCAATCGCAGGTTCCGGCACCGGGTGTCCCGCGGTCAGATTCTGACATGTGGATGTATTTCAAGTGATCTCTCGTCGACAAAATGCCGTTGCCCACGCCCTTTTCCTCAATATTCATATGATAGGTATCAAGATGAATGAATATATTGTCGGCGCCGGTGCGGTTAATAATTTCGACTGCTTGCCACCCTGTGTTGATGATGTGGTTTTCGTATCGGTTTACGGGCTCAATGCCGAACAAGAGATTTTTTGTCCTGGCGTATGCCGCGGCTTCTGAGAGCGTGCGGACGACGTTGTCCTGCTCGGCCTGCGTGGGCGGTTTGCCCGTCCGCTCGCCAATGCCGCCGAAGGTGACCCCGGAAAGAGCGAGAGCGCCGGTTTCAGCGGTTTTGTCCATGGCCATCTTCAAAAACTCGACGGCTTTTTCCGGGTGCCTCGAGGCCCAGCACTCTTCCGGTAAGCCAAGGGAGCACACCGCAGGCAGTTCTGCTTTTTCGAGAAGACTTGCAGTGTGGGGAGCATCCACCATCGGTGGATCAAGGAGCGGGATCTCAATGAAATCAACCGGGTAGCGTTTGGCCTGTGCGACCGCGTATTCAGCGCCTTCCCGGCTCCACTCGAAAGTCCACATGGAAGCGTGGACGCCAAAGCCCTTCATTCCCATTTCCCCCCTAACAGCCACTTTGTCCAAGAATAGCGCAATACCATGACGCCGATGAGAAAGAGGCCCCAAACCGCAGTCGCGAGATGCTGGTTCGCGCCAAGAAGGTTGAGGCCCGAGGAAAGGCATTGGAGTATGACGAGCGCCAGCGCAACGGACAGAACCCGTCCGAAACCGCCAAACGGATCCACGCCGCCAAGGAAGCATGCAAGGACGGTAATGAGAAGGTATGCTTCGCCATGGCCGACCCGCACCGAGTTGAAGCGTGCGAGCATCAGTATCCCGGCGATGGCGCACATAATGCCGGAGAGCGTGTAGACCAGCGTGATCACACGCCGTGTGTTTATGCCGGAGTATCGCGTTGCTTCAATGTTCGATCCTACCATGTAGGTGGTGAAGCCGAGCGGCGTTTTGCCGAGTATGACCTGCCACAATACGACGGCGAGTGTGAAAATGATGAGAGGAACCGGAATTCCGAGCAGGCTTCCGTGTCCAAGTACTGCGACATAGTCTGGAAAACCAGAAATGTCCCCACCTCTTGTCAAGTATTCTCCAAGGCCTCGCAAGAATATCATCATCGCCAGGCTGACCAGGATAGGGTGCGCGCGGGAGTAGGCGACCACGAGACCCATGGCGAGACCGGTCGCCGCGCCGACGCCCAGCGCAGCAGCTGTTCCGGCAGCGAAGGCGAGGGGGCCCGCCTCTGCGCCACCCGCCGCCTGCAGCACCGCAGCCAGCGTCAGACCCGCAATGTTTGCTTGGAATGTGATGGCAAGATTAAGCCCGCCCGAAAGTATCGGAATGAGCATTGCGAGCGTCAGAAGCCCAAGTTCGGGAAGCTGTACCGCCATCGAACCAAGGTTGGCGGCCGTCAAAAAGCGATCGGTGGAAAGCGAGAACACGATGACCACTAAGACAAGGAACGCAACCAGCCCCCACGCCGCAGCGTTTTCGCCTGCAAAACGAACCGGAAAGACGTTACGCACCTTGAACGGAAGGTTCGGCACCAAAGACGTCGGCTCGCCCGACGTCCCTTGTTCTGTTTCATTCTTGCTCATGCGCGCCGAGCCGTCAGCTTGTCGAGACTGACATTGGAAAGAACGATCGCGGCAAGGATGATGGCGCCCACAACCATCTTGAAGGCGTAGGGACTCACTCCCAACAGATTGAGCCCGTTTTCTGTGACCGCAATGAGCGCCACGCCGAGGACAACGCCGAACACGGTGCCGCGCCCGCCGCCAAGTCTTGCGCCGCCCAGCACCGTCGCCGCTAGAACGTCGAGTTCGCGACCATAAAGGGCGTTGGGCACCACTTCTTGGGCGTAGTTGGCCTGGCAAAGTGCGGCAACGCCCAGCATGAGACCAAGCCAGCCAAAGGCGATGTAGTGCTGCGCCGCTTCACTGATGCCGATGCGCCGGGCGCCTTCGGGATTGTCGCCGTAGGCGTAGAGCTGACGGCCGGTGGACGTGCGGCTGATAAGGAGCCATGTGAAGAAAACGCATGCGACCATGATCGCCACCGGGAGCGTTATTTCCGCCCACGCTCCAGATGCTGATTCCCGCTCCCAAAGAATAATTCGGTCTGTCCACCAGTCAGGTAGAGAATAAATCGAGACCCCACGGGTGAAAAACATCAACAAGCCGAAGAAGGCGTTGAAAGTGGCGATGGTGACCACAATGGAAATGATACGAAAGTGGTAGATCAGCGCGGCGTTTACCGACATTAATACGATGCCGACAGCTGACGCGAGAAGAAATCCCATCACCCAATTGCCGCCGCCCATGGCTATGAGTGCCATCGCCACCACATATTGAACGACGGATGCAGCAACGGCGAATGAGATGTCGATGGCGCCGGAGATGAGCACCACCAAAAGCCCCATGGCAAAGATGATGTTGATGGCGGATGTGTTGAGGAGGTCCGTCACGTTTACAATGGATGCGAACTGGTCGGAGGCGAGCGATAGAATAAGGCACAGGGCCACAAGCACTGCCACGAGCCACGCTTCCGTGGGGCTGCCGCGGATCAGCTCACGCATAAACGGCGTCTTCCAGCGTTTTGAGGTCAATCTGCCGGGGATCGAATTCGTGGGCAATGCGGCCGCCTGCCATGTGCAGAACCCGATCCGCGTTGAAGTAGACCTCCGGCGCCTCATCGGACATGAGCAGGATCGCAAGGCCTTCCTGCGCAAGCCGTCGCACGATGGCAAATATTCCCGCGCGCGCCCCCACATCGACGCCGACCGTAGGGCAATCGAGGATGAGAAGGGTTGGCGCCGTCGCCAGCCATTTGGAAAGCACCACGCGCTGCTGGTTTCCGCCCGAAAGCGTTGCGACCGCATCCGTCGGCTTGCCGACTTTGACGCGCAAATCGTCTATCCAACGGGAAACGACGGCGCGCTTGGCCTTGCCTCCGATTAATCCACCGGTTGTCAGGCGTTCCAATACGGTAATGGCGATGTTGTCCGCAATCGATTGGGGCTGGATGAGACCGAGAGAGAGTCTGTCCTCCGACACGTATGCGACGCCCGCCGCGATAGCGGCACTGTTGGACAAAAAACGGACTGGTTTTCCTTGGAGCTTGATGGTTCCCCCGTGCGGGCGAGTCATCCCAAATAACGTTAGGCCAAGCTCGGTGCGACCAGCGCCGATAAGCCCCGTTAGCCCAAGTATTTCGCCGCGTCTGATGGTGAGCGTTACATCATCGTATTCGCCCCGCCGCGTGAGGTCTTTTACCTCAAGGACTGGCGCCATTTCTCCGACGTCCCGAGCGGCGACTGCGGTGTCAAAAATCTCGCCGGTCATCAGCTCCGTGAGGCGCGACTGGGTCATGTTTTTGGTCGGATAAACCCCCACTATTTTACCGTCACGGAGGACTGTTACAGACTTCGATACTTCTAAGACTTCGGCCAGCCGGTGGCTCACGAAGACAACCGCGACGCCGGCCGCAGAAAGCTTTGAGACGATGGCAAGGAGGTGGTCGGTTTCCGCCTTCGTAAGCGAGGCCGTAGGCTCATCCATAAAGATAAGCCGCACATCAGCAATAAGCGCCCGTGCGATGGCAACGATCTGGCGTTTGGCGATGGGAAGGGTGCGAACCGGCGCGCCAAGGTCGATGGAAACCCCTAGTGTTTCGAGCGCTTCCTTGGCGCGCCGTCCCATGGCCCGTCGGCTGATCGCCGAGGGGCGCGCGCCAAGAACGGTTTCAATGGCGATGTTCTCCGCCACCGTCATTTCCGGGAAAAGCGAAAGGTCCTGCCAGATGACGGCGATGCCGAGCCGGCGAACGAGGCCCGGGGTCGGCCGTTGCACCACAGCGCCACCTATGGTGATGGTGGCGCCAGGGTCCGGCTGATAAACCCCCGTCGCGATCTTTATGAGCGTCGACTTGCCCGACCCATTCTCTCCGGCAAGGCAATGAACCTCCCCCGCCGCAACCTCAAAGTCCACTTGGTTGAGCGCAACCACACCGCCAAAGACCTTTGAGACGTTTTTCATCTTCAATGCAGGTTCGGACGGGACAAGTTCTCCGGTCATAGGTGCCAGCTACGTCAACAAGGATCGGCGTTGGAGAACGATCCGATCGCCCCAAAACGTTTCTCGCGTAGCGCAGATCGCCTCAAGGGATACTCCGCTTTCGCCCTTGAGGCGATATGCGCTCCGCAAGGTTTTGATGGTGTCGGCTCCGATCGAACGTCGCTTTTTACTGTTGTCCCGCCAAAGGGAGCGGGCGGGACCGGTGCCGAACCGCAAGTTTCCGAGCTGCCCGACAGCGGTGTCTCGCTAGACCGTCAAAGGCCCATATCGGCCAGCTCGCCGACCGTCTCTTTGTTGATGGGCACCAGCTGGTCGACGATGATGTTCGTGCCATCCGGTTCGACCAAGCCAAGACCTTCCACTTCGACGCCGGCAACGTCTTCCCCGTCCACGAGTTTCTTGCCGAGCGTGACGAATACTTTACCGGCCTCCATGGGGTTCCACATGAAACCGCCGGAAATCACGTCGTCTCGGACCAGCTTCTGGCCCTGGCCGGGCGAGAATGGGCCGAGCACAAACACTTCGCCGGCTTTGCGCCGCTCTTCCACAGCACGGCCTGCGCCGATGGGCCCTTGGCTGCCGAACGCGAGGAAGCCACCCAGATCCGGGTTCGCGCTCATGAGCTCAAGGGCCGTTCGGCGCGAATCGTCAGCGCTCTCGGCAACCCCGTGCCGCTCGCCGACCACCTCCATGTCAGGGAATTTCTCTTTCAGATGCGCAATGGCCGCGTCCGCCCAAGCATTGTGGAGGGGCACAGTGAGGGAGCCCACGAACACCGCGTATTTGCCCGATCCCCCCATTTTCTCGGCCAGCAGATCGGCATGGGCCTCGCCAAACCCATCCGAAGAGGCGAGCTCGAAATTATAGTCGACATTTGAAAGGCCCGGACCCTCATGGGAGATCACCTTGATCCCCGCCTCGCGAGCCTTGGTGAGGACCGGTTCAAGCACGTCCTCGTCGTTCGGCACGACGCCAATGGCATCGACGCCCTGGGCAATGAGGTCTTCGATCGCCCGCACTTGCAGAGCGGGATCGGCGCTGGTGGGGCCAACCATGAAGGCATCGACGCCAAGCTTCTCGCCCTGTTCCTTGATTCCCACTTCCATGGCGTTGAACCAGGGGATTCCGCCGATTTTCACGACGACGCCCATGGTGGGCTTGTCTTGGGCCATGGCGGTGGTCACAAGGGCCGCCGCAATCGCCGCGCCCGATAGGGTCTTGAGCCAATGGGAAAGCATGGTGGTTTCCTCCTCCTGTGGAATCGTCCGTGGGCGTTCTGATGTGCCAATCGGCCGGTTGCGACGGAAGTGGGGCGCGTTTGGTCAACCGTGTCAACTGCCGGGGGTGCTTCCCTTCCGCGCGAGGGCCACATCGAAGGGCGCAAGGGGCGAACTGCCGAAAATTAACCCAGCGCCCACAAGGGTTTCGATGTTTTTGGGATCGGGACTATAGTTGAAAACCATGCGGTGCTCGCCGCAGTCCTGCACACGCAGTCCATCGGTCAGTTCAACGGTCTGCAAGTGCGCTTTGGTAGCCGCCTCAAGCAGGATCGAGCGCCACAACATCGGATCAGGCCAACCGGCAATATAGGAGATGTTGCCCTGGCGAGCTCCCGTGGGGTGGCCGTCTTCTGCATGATCTTGCGCAACGGCGGCGTCGCCGACTTCGATAAACTCTCGCCAAAGGCGAAATGCACCATCCCCGGCGGCGACAGGCGTATCAGGCCGCAGGCTTTCCACCGCCTTCACCGTGACATCAAGGGACTGTGCGCCGAGCCCCGGGGGGAGCGTGCTCGGGATCTGAAAGTTCTTTGTCTTTGCACCGGTGCGGGGGCCAAGAAGCACCTGCGCACCGGTGTTTGCAAGGGCCGTGCGAGCGCGCTCCGACAAGTGAAACAGGCCGGGGACGACCACCAACTTCCGCCCGGCCAGACCGTCGAGGTCGGGTCCGATGATGTCCACCGACAGCCCCAGCCGGCGCAGTGCCCGGTAGGCGTCGAATACGAGGTCGAAGTACGAGAATTCTTCGCCCTGGGGCTCAATCTCGTACGCCCAAGCAGATTCATAGTCGAAGGCCAGAGCAACCGGCGCGGGTTCGCTGGTCCGGGAAAGGGCTCCCGCTTCGTTCGCAACGCGGGAAAACTCGTCGAGAGCGGTGGTGCCGCGACCGTCTGGCGACAGGAGACCCGCGTGCATCTGCTCTTGGCCGAACGGGGCTTGGCGCCAGCGGAATATGCTGACCACCTCGGCGCCATGGGCGAACGCTTCTAGGCACCACAAGCGCACCATTCCGGCGTGGGGCGCGGGATTGTGCGGCGCCCAGTTCAC
>JBCCYN010000098.1:0-18716 GCA_039189655.1 Pseudomonadota bacterium
CTCGAAAAATCGTGCCATTCTGGCACGAATCTGACACAAACGAAAAAATCTCAACGATTTCAACGGCTCAAACATTTCCTGCTAGTAGTATATGCTTCCAGCAGGCTGCGTTTGTCAGTACAGCTGGACTGTTAATCTTACAAATATTTCAAGTAGAAAATATTATTCACCTGAATGGGCGGCGAGATGCCGCGTAAGCTGGGCGTTTTTCCCGTGGCGAGACGGTAGTGTCTAGGATCGTTCGCACATTTCTCATGCCATGGCGGCGGCATTTTTGGCTCTGGCGGCCGTTAGCGTGTCCATGTATAAGTATCGGCGCATCGACCATTGCGTCCCCGCGATGTGGCGCAAACGCGCCGCGGCGAGGTTCAGGCAAGACTGACCGGCCGGGAATGCTCTGAGCACACGCGTGCGGCGCCGGATCTCACGCATGATCCGCTCCAGCGGGTTATTCGTGCACAGCTTGATCCAGTGGTTGTCTGGGAAGCTATAGTCGGTCAAGGTCTCGCTAAGGTGGGCGTCGACTAGGTCCGCTGCGCGCCCATACGCTGGCTGCGGAGTTCGTCGACGATTACTCTGGCCTTACCTTAGGCACCCGGTCGGTTCTTCTGTGCATGGATTGCCTTGAGCATGTGGCTCACCTCACGCGCCTTCGTCGACGGCACATGACTGAAGACGATACGGTAAAAATGCATGATGCAACGCTGCCAGAGCGCCTGAGGCATATATCCGGCGATGATTTCAACCACACTACGGCAAGCATCAGACACGATCAGTTCGACACCCTTGAGCCCACGGTCGACTAGATGGCGCAGGAAGGCTGACCAGCCCGACATATCCTCCTTGGCCCCCTCGCAGATGCCGAGGATCTCTCGGTATCCCTCAGCGTTCACTCCGATCGCCACGAGTAGCGAGACATTGCGCACTTCGCCCGCCCAGCTTCGCTTCACCACGATGCCATCCAGGAAGATGTAGGGATGCTCTCCCTAGATCGGCTGTGGCGCCATTCTTCGATCTTCGCGTAGATCTTCTTGTTGAGGTTGGACACCGTGCTTAGGCTTACCCGCGTGCCCCACAGCGCCTCGGTAATGTCCTCAACCCGACGCACCGAGACGCCGGCAAGATACATCTCCATCAGCGCCTCCTCCACACTGCTCTCGCGGCGCTGATAGCGCTCGATGATTGCCGTCTCGACGGTCTGGCGGCGCAGCTTCGGGACCTTCAAACTCACCGCGCCGGCGCGCGACTCAAGTTTGCGCTCGTAGCTGCCAGCCCGCATGTCATTGCGCGCCTCGCTTCTCTCATAGCGGCAAGCGCCGCACAGTCGGTCAGCCTCGGCATCCAGCATCGCGTTCAAAGTCTCTTCGACCGTTCCGCGGACCATCTCGCCAATGTGATCCTTGATCCGTGACCTATCGATCTGGATAACCTGACCCATCGGCTTCGTCTCTTCGTCGTTGTCCATCATTAGCTCCTCTCAGACGGTCTGAAGTGAACCGCCGTCACAGTGAAAGTGCGAAAGAAGCTGTACGTTGTCAGCGCAGACTGGCGCTGAATCTTTTTTCGAGGTCATCTCCCAGCGCTTCGAACGAGCCGCTACCGTGATCACGAACCTGCTCTTCGACGAATGGACCAACTCCTTCGGCAACGAGCGTCTGACCGGCGCACTCCTCGACCGGCTGACGCACCACGTCCAGAACCACGAGCTGTCCCTGATGGGCCAGAGCGCCTTGGCACGCACCAGCTAAATGAGGAGCGAAACCGGCCTCTCCCGGCACGCAGGCTTATTTTCGCGCATCTGGGCATGTGGCGTCCATCAACCTGCCGAGCGCGCTTTCGGTGAAGAAACCGGCACGGCTCGCGCCGCCGGACGCCGCGATCAAGATTGGCGCAGGACAGCCGTCGCTAGCACAGTTTGCGCGCTTCCAGGCGGCGATCCATTGCTCAATGTGCGGGCGTTCTCGCACAAGCGCCGAATAGCCGTCCTCGCCGCGGGCCGTCGGCACGGTACGCACCAGGTGGTTGTCGCCAAGGAAAAACAGCGCCGTCGCAAGAAATGAGAGCACCAGAACCACAATTGGAAGCCGCACTTTGTGCGAGACTCTGGCAATGAGTGTGAAGAACGGCACCCAGACGGCGACGAGGAGGAAGGCGAGGACCGCCCGGTTGATGACCAACGCAAGGTCGGGCCGCAGAAGAAAGGCGCAAAGGATCGCGACCAGAAGCAACGTGACGATCTAGAACATCGCCCCAAAGACCAGCGAACCCGATTGTGCCGGCCGAATGCCGCCGTCCGGCCGCACGAGACTGACACCGGGGAGGAAGGCGGGCCTAAACCTATCTTCCTTATACTTGTCGCGAGACATGCCGTAGCAGGCGAGTATGGCAATCAGAAACCAGGCGAGGCAGACGGCGGCGATTGTGGTGGTGCGTTCAAGGAGCCCTGCGACCTCTTCCACGGTCCCCATGTGACTTTGTGGACAATGGTCGCTTATCGGATCGACGAGACCGGTGTCCAGAAGGCAAGGAATGCTCGCATCCGCTGCCGACAGCGCATAGACGACGGTCGCCCCGCCTAGAAGCGGTGCAGCAAGGGGCACGATCGCACGGGCCATCGGTGCAGCGCTTTGAGTTCGTCAGAACGCTTCGTGGACAGCGGCAGATTGTCGTCCGGACGCAGCGCGCCGGAACTCGCCTACACCGACCAGCGGGCGGAAGGGTAGGTCATCGTAAGCCACAATACAAACGCTGGAGCAAACAGCGCCCAGTAGAGCAATGCGGTGTCGTCGCGGATACCAAGAAAAATACCAGTAGTCTGGGATACGAAGACAAACAAAAGCGCCGTCAAAGCTGCCATGAAACTGATGCGGCAGACCTAAACGACGCGGCAGAAGCCCAGGAATCGGCGAAACAACGACTTAACCACGTAAAAAAACTATCGGGGGCACAGCATCCGTCAAGGAAAAGAAAATTCGAAACTGGGTGGGAGGATGCCACCAAACGCAATGTGCCGCAAGAAAATTTCGTACCTTGCGCAAACGGTGAAACATTCGCATACTTAGATTTAGACGCGCTCGAAAATACGGCGATGTCTGGCGATTTTTTTAATTAGTAAAGTTATGTAAATTACGCTGCAGTGGGGTTTGGTGCACTGCACATCCTTGGGAACGACAGCCGATGTCGATGATTTTCCAACGTCTCACCAGCGCGGCCGAGAGCATCAGGGTCTGGTACCGGTGGCCTTTTGTCATCGCCCTACCACTGCTTTTGGGGAATCGCGTGAGGCTCCGACGCCATAACCTGATCGACACCGAGACCGATCCGGTGCGCCCTGACAAGCCGAAAGACTTCGACGTCGTGGGCGCGCGCACGCCCGACGGCACGTTCAACGACCTTTCGGAGCCGCAAATGGGTGCCGCTGGAGCGCGGTTCGCCCGCAATGTCGCGCTTTCGTCCACCTACGGTGAGACGGCGCCGAAACTATTTGATCCGAGCCCGCGGCTCATCTCCAACAAGCTTCTCGCGCGGCACGAGTTCGTGCCTGTTCCCTACCTCAATGTCCTCGTTCCGGCGTGGATCCAGTTCATGGTCCATGACTGGCTAAGCCACGGCAAGAATGTCAGCACGGACCCGCACGTGGTCCCGCTCCCTGATGGGGACGACTGGCCGGGCGGAGAGATGACGGTGCCGCGCACCCGCCCCGACTGCAAGACAGGCCCGAACGACGCCGACAGGCCGCCCACGTTCCGTAACGTCGAGACGAGCTGGTGGGACGGCTCGCAGATTTACGGCTCCAGTGCCGAGCGCCTCAAGGTCGTGCGCGCGGGTGGGGGCGATGCGCTTCCGGCGGACGGCAAAATCCAGCTCGGCGAAGGCGACCTCCTCCCCATCGACGCCGCGGCCGCGGACCCGAATATCGAGCTTGCCGGTGTCAACGGCAACTGGTGGGTCGGCCTCTCGGTGCTCCACACACTCTTTGCCCGGGAGCACAACGCCGTCGTCGACCGTCTCAAGGTCGAACACCCCGAGGCCGACGGCGAGTGGCTCTTCAACAAGGCGCGGCTCGTGGTCTCGGCGCTGATTGCAAAGATTCACACCGTGGAGTGGACGCCGGCGCTCATGAATTCTCCGGTCGGTCGGGCGGCCATGCGCGGTAATTACTGGGGCATTGCAGGCGAGCGCACCTGGCTCGACCGGGGGCGGCTGTCGGAGTCTGAGGTGGTGTCCGGCATCCCCGGCTCGCCCCAGGAGCATCACGGCGCGCCCTACGCGATGACGGAGGAGTTCGCCGCCGTCTACCGACTCCACTCCCTGATGCCGGACGATTTCAAGTTCCGCTCCGCCGACAACGACGCGATGCTCTTCGAGGAAGACCTTCACGGCGTCGCAGGCGGCAAGGTGCCGGATCTTTATCGCCGCGCCTCGTTCAACGACGTCCTTTATTCGCTGGCGACGATGAACTGCGGCGCCCTCGTCCTCAACAACTATCCGCACGCGCTGCGCAGGCTGCCAAAAAGCCACGGCAAGCACATGATCGACCTTGCGGCGGTCGACATCCTGCGCGATCGCGAGCGCGGCGTCCCCCGCTTTTCAGAGTTTCGCCGCCTGACGGGCATGCGGGTCCCGAAAACCTTCGCTGACATCACTGACGACGAGGCCTGGCAAAAAGCCCTTGAGGAGGTCTACGGCACGGTCGACAAGGTGGACCTTCTGATCGGCACTCTTGCGGAATCGAAGTCCACCAACGGCCAGCCTCCCGGGTTTGGCTTCTCCGACACGGCGTTTCGGATCTTCATCCTGATGGCCTCGAGGCGGCTGAAAAGCGACCGCTTCTTCACCGACGATTTTCGCCCGGAGATTTACACCCGCGCCGGCTTCGACTGGGTGACGAACAACGGCCTCAAATCCGTCATCGACCGCCATGCGCCAGCCCTTTCGATCGCCTACAAGGACGCACGCAATCCGTTCTTCCTATGGCGCCGCGCCGAGGTGCGCACATGAGACGGATCCGCATCCCCGGCCTACTCGCGATCATCAGCCTCGACCATCCGCTGGACATTCGCGCGGCCGCGGACGATGCGCGTTACGACCGCCCCCGCGCCGGCCGCGGCCCCCTCCTCAACAGAATGATTGCAAGGCGCTTCGAGCGGACTTTGCGAACCCCTTCTGAACCTTTGCCCAGCGCAAGGCTTCGGGACGACGAGGTACGTGTTGCCACCAACAAGGCGCTGGCAAAACGCTTCAACGACGATCCGGCAGCGGTCCTTTCCAGCCTCGAAGCCGAGATCGAGGCGGCCGCCCGCTACGTCGCCGGAATTGACGAGGCCGAGCCCGCGCACCTGGCGCAAAACCTCTTCGGGCGCCTCTTCGTTGCCGACTTCAAAGCGACCAATGAGACCGTTGCGGCCGCGCAAAAAACTGCGAAATCGCTCACCTCGGCCAACCCGCTGCGGGGCCTTGTCGACCGTCTCACAGGGCAGCTCAACTCGGCGCGGGCGACCCTCTCGGCCGCGCTCGGGAACGATCCATCCGCCGTCCACGCCGTCAGTGTCGCGGCCGCCAACCTTGCAGCGACGCTGAAGGCGCAACGCGCGCTCTTTCGAAGCCACGGCCCGTCCCTCAACGCAGATGCGGCGCTGACGGCGACTATTCACGCGCCCAAAAGGGTGGCACGCCAGACTGACCGGCTCGTTGAGGCACCCATCGGTACCCTCAAGGCCGGTACCCTCATCCTCCTGGAAACCGGGGATGCCAACGCCAAAGGGTTCGACCGGCGCGTCGCGTTCTTGTCCGAAGCGTGGAGCGCCTGCCCCGCGAGCGGCACAGTGATCGCGATCACCAAGGCGATCTGGACCCGCGCGGGAACGCCCTCAGAAACGGTGCCTGCGCCCGAGCCCGAACCAGTCTCCACCGAGGGCAAAGCGCACGAGGAGGCCTGACGATGTCTGATCCGATCTTCGAGCCGCTGACGTTCAAGAACCTCACCGTGAAGAACCGGGTCATGCGGTCCAACATCTCCGGCCGCTTCGACAACGAGGACGGCTCCCTCACCCAGACCCGCATCAACTGGGAGACCCGCTTTGCCAAGGGCGGCGTCGGCGCAGTGGTATCGAGCTATGTGCCGGTGCGCATGGATGGTCGCATCATCGCCGGCTACGCCACCATCCACCGCGATGACTTCATTCCGCTCTGGCGCACCCTCGGGAAGGCGGTGCAGGCCCACGGCGCGAAATACATTCTCCAACTGAGCCACTCGGGCCGGCAGATGGACCTTCCGGGTGTCCACAACCAGACGCGCCGCTCGCCCGCGCCCACCAACAGCGCCGAGCCGCTCCATGGCTTCCTCTGCCGCGCCATGAGTTCTGGCGAGGTGGCGCAAATGGTGGACGACTTTGCCCGCGGCGCCTGGCGTGCGCGCGAGGCGGGCCTGAACGGTGTCGAGCTTCACGCGGCGAACGGCTATCTCTTCACCCAGTTCCTCTCCAGCGCCATCAACGACCGGACCGACCACTACGGCGGCTCGCTGCGCAATCGCGCACGCTTTCTTTTGGAGGTGATCGCCGCGATCCGCGCCAAGGTCGGCGAAGACTACCATCTGCAAGTGAAACTCTCCGCGGTGGACCACAATAACGTTTTGCCTTGGGAGGGCCGCGGCAACACCCTCGCCGACACCGTCAAGGTCGCGAAATGGGCCGAAGCTGCTGGGGCGGATGCGATCCACGTCTCCACAGGCTCGCTCTTTCCCCATCCGCTCAATCCGCCGGGCGAACTCCCCATCGACGTCTTGGCCCACACCTACGACGCCCTTATTTCGTCCGGCATCCACGGCTTTCGCAATTTCCTCTTCTTCCGTTACCCGGCGCTGCGGCCGATCTTCCGGCACCTTTGGTACAGGATGAAGAAGGGCCGCCCCTTCGAGGCCGTCAGCCTCGACGAGGCGCGCACCATCAAGGCGGCCGTCCGCGTCCCCGTGATCAACACAGGCGGCTATCAAACTGCCTCGGTGGTACGCGAGGCGCTGACGTCCGGCGCGGTGGACGCGGTCTCCATCGCCCGCTCGCTGGTCGCCAACCCAAACCTCCTTGAGCACTGGCGGGCGGGCCGCGACAGACCGCCGGTGCCGTGCAACTACTGCAACAAGTGTCTCGTCTCTGCACCCAAGGCGCCGATGGGGTGCCTTGAGGTTGCCCGCTTCCCGAGCCGGGAGGCAATGGTCGAAACTTTGATGGAAATCTACGACACCCGCCCGGACCTCAAGGTACCGGCGAAGGAGGCGGCGTGAGCGTTTCGGCCGTCGAGGACGAGCTTGCGCAGCGCCGCTGGCGGGTGCGCATCGTGTTTGTCGTGGCGACACTCCTCGTCATCGTCGGCTTGGTGGTTGCGGTGCTCGGCGGCACTGCTCTCCTCCGGCTCACAGGCACCGGAACCCCGTCCTTCGCCAGCGAGGAGGAGCACTTCAAGTACGGCTCCATCGGCGCCGAGCCCAACTCAGGGCTGCCCTACGCGGTCTGGAAGGCGCTCCCGGCGCTCTTCCCCGAAGCCTTTGAAGGCCGCGACGACTATTCCGCGTTCGGCTTCACCTACGAGGTGGAGAACGGGGTCCAAAAGGACCTCCCCATTGGCATCTCCCGGCGCACCTACCAGGGCGTCGACCTCGTGTGGTTCAACTGCGCGGTTTGCCATGCGAGCACCGTTCGGACGGATGCCGGCAGCGAGCCTCAAACCGTGCTCGCGATGCCTTCGCACGGGTTCGACCTTGGCCGCTTCATCGACTTTGTCCTGGGCGCTGCCGCCGATCCGCGCCTCGGCCCTGACGTGCTCTTGTCGAAAATCTCAGAAGAGCAGGATCTTGGGCTGATCGACGGTCTTATCTGGCGCTTTGCCGTGATGCCGCGCCTCCGCGAAGAGCTCCTTGCCCGCCGCGATAGGCTGAAAGCGCTGAAGGACGAGCAGCCGCCCTGGGGCCCCGGCCGCGTCGACACCTTCAACCCCTATAAAACACTAGAGTTCAACATGAGGCTTGCCGATCTCGACCCTTCCGAGCGGCTTGGCGCCTCCGACTTCCCGTCAATCTTCCTGCAGGGGCCGCGTGAGGGCATGCAGCTCCACTGGGACGGCAACAACGCCTCACTCGCGGAGCGAAATCTTTCCGCAGCCCTCGGTGCGGGTGTGACCCCTGACACGGTGGACCATGCCGCCGTGGAGCGCGTCGCCGCGTGGCTTGCCGACCTCCGCCCGCCGCCGAGCCCCCACCGCCCTCCACCTGACAGCGTTGCCCGTGGCCGTGCGCTCTACATGAACGCCTGCGCCTCCTGCCACGGCTACCAAAGCGAGGATGGCTACGTCTTCGAGGGCGAGCGGCTCGGCCTCGTGGAAGACATTGCCGACATCGGCACCGACCGCGCGCGGCTCGACAGCTATACGGCCGAATTCGCCGAACTCCAGAAGTCGGAGTTTTTCAAGGGCACGCCCTACCAGTTCAAACACTTCACCAAATCGAACGGTTACGCCAACGCCCCGCTTGACGGGCTATGGCTGCGCGGACCCTACCTTCACAACGGCGCGGTGCCGACGCTCGCTGCCCTCCTCGCCCCGCCGGACGAGCGTCCAAATGCCTTCGAGCGCGGCTCCAACGTGGTGGACCGCGCGAACGGGGGGTTCGTCTCGCCGCCCTGCGATCCGGCCACCGCGTCGGACGCCTTTTGCTTCGACACCTTGCTCCCGGGGAACGGCAACGGCGGCCACGTCTACGGTACCGACCTTTCGGCGACACAAAAATCAGATCTTCTAGAATACTTGAAAACCTTCTGAGGGAGCACTCCTCGATGACCGATGCATTTTCCCTCGGCTACTCTGAGAACGAGGCGCGCTCCACGCTGCGCACGTTTAAGCTCGTGTTTGCGGCGAACCTTATCCTCCAGTCGACAACGGCGCTCGCCGTCTTGGTCTGGCCCGCACTCGGCGAGATGCTCACCGGCGTTTCGCTCGCAGGGCAGGATTTTGCGACCTTCTGGGCTGGCATGGTGCTCTTTGCAAGCGCCATCCAGGTGCCGCTTTACCTCCGGCCGATCCGCATGCGCACCGTGCTTCTTGTGGCGCTTCTCGGTCGGTTTTTCATGGCCATTCTGTTTATTCTGGAAGGGTTGGCGTTCTGGCGGCTCGCAGCGTTCGACGCGATCTTTGCGATCATCCTGGTTTTTTTGCTCCAGCGTGCGGCGATCGCCCATCTGCAATCGCGCCCATGAGGGGGGAAGGAGGTCACGATGTCGCTAAATCTACACGAGCGCGACGCCGCGCATGATCCATCCGCAGCCATGGACGCCCTGTCGCGCTATCCGCTCCTTGATGCGCTGCGGCTCCGGCGCTCGCGGCGCTTTGCGGTGGGCGCGGAGCTTCCCGCCAGTGGGCTAAAGTTCAAGAGCAAACAACCACCACTCCCGCTTGGCGATTCTCATTCCACGCCGATTCACAGTCCTGTCGAACTGTAGAACGGCGCAAGGTGACGACGGACGCCGGAAAGATCGACAAACTGGTAGATCTGTCGGAGCAGATGATTGGAGGGCACTTGATCCTCGATCGAGAACTCATAAAACAGCGCACCTTGCGCTACTTGCCTCGGACGCATCATTGCCGAAGCGCCCTACGCTTCAGACGACTGAATCAGCAACTCCGCTTTTTTCAACACAAACGGCTCGAAGCGGTCGTTCGACATGGCGTCCAGGAACACAACGCCGATGGACCACACCACAACGATTGTGTGTGGCCGAAGCTTTCCCGAACGTATGCCTCTTGCGCTTCGTCCAGTGTGAAAACCACTGGCATGCGGTGGGGCGTTCCTCGGTGTATTGTTGTGGTACCAATATACGAACATTCCACACGTTTTCCACATTGGTAGTGGGGGCGGGCGCGGAGCCCCCCAGGCGGAGCACGCGAACTCGCCATCTGTGGGTTACTGCCATCAATGGCAGTTATCACTACAAGACTGTAATGGACGATCTCGATGAATCGCGATTACGTGCTATTTACACACAAATTAACCATGCCCGACTATAAACATCATGTATGACATTGAAAGGTTATGACCGTCTTGCGGTCAATCCCAAACAAACGCGCCGCTGCGCTTTTGCTCACCCTATCCAGATGGCAAGCCCGAGCGTGTAGATCCACGCAATAAACCTACTCGCCTTCAGCTCTTGTGTCTGAGGCGAAAGATGCAGAATCCCACTTCGAGACGGTAAGCCGATCTCAGGGTTTCCACTGGCTAGTTTGTCTCCGAGATTCACAGGTCGGGTTCCCGACCTAACTTTTTGCGCGGCGTGGACCGCCGAGCAAAGCAGCCCACGCCTACGACCCCCACACAGAAAGGGTCGGCTCTGTGCTCTCCCTGGAGAGGGGTGCGTAGAGCGCGAAGACAATAGGTGAGAAGCGGTTGATCCACAAGGGTTAAGCAAGAAATGAGACGTGAGGTCCCGATTCAGATCAATGGCTTGACCATGTCTAACAAATATCTTATCTGAGGGTCATGCTATGTCATCCAGATTGACAATTTGGGGTGATCAAGAAACAGGAGACCGCACACTGTGGATGATCAAAAACGCCGCGAAATATTGCGCCGGCTTTATAGCCTGATTGAGTTTGTAGAAGGCGGTGATGGACCAAGTAGAGGGGAAGGGGCTCTAGGAGAACTCAACAGTCTTAAAATAACCACGAAACAACATGCCATCATACAACTGCTAATTAAAGGTGTAAGCGCCGAAGACAGTGGGCGCATACTTGGCGTATCGCAAAACACTGTTCGCACTCAACTAAGACAGATGAGGGTTAAGGCAAACGTTGCTCAAACCACGCAGCTGAGAGTCATGATGGAGACGCTTTTTGATCAGGTCGAACCATCAGAATATCAGAAATTGTCCGGCGGATTGCCTAAAGACTGGGCGTGGCTCAGTGAAGATAAACGCAAGCCATATGAAAAATTGTTACGACCGATCAAGCCAAAACACGGAGGTTAGCGCGCATGCCACTCAAGGTCATTGACCGAGATGGTTGGCTACACATTCACGGATCCATGGAGGGCAGGCGCATCAGAAAGTCGGTGGGCCTGCGAAACACAAAGGAAAACAGGAAACTAGCTGACAAGCAGCGAGCGGGGATTGAAGGAGAGATTTTATCGGGCGGCCTCATGAGTAAGGACGTCCATCTCTCAAGGGCCAAGGTTGTCGACGCGCTGCGCGCGTATGAGGCTCACAAAATCTACAATCTCAAGCGCCAGACGGGCGATCGCGCGGTGATTAAAATGTGGATCGCCGAGATCGGAGACGAGAAAACCGTCGACCTGTCTCCGAAATATTTTCTGGCATGGACAAGCGAAAAGAGGGCGGATGGCCTGAAGGACAGCACGATCCGGCAATATCTGAAGGTGCTCCAGCGTGCGCTGAACTGGGCGGAAGACAATGGCTATTGTTTACTGCCCGATAAATTTAAGATTCCTAAACCACCCAGCGGCGCACCTCGAACACGTTTTCTTGAAGACTGGGAGGTGCGCGACCTCAAAGCATGCGCATCGCCCTGGTTTCGTGACGTCCTCACGTTCCTGTTCGGCACCGGCGCTCGCACGATCGAGATGCTGAGGCTGAAATGGGAGCATGTGCGCTGGAGAGAGGGCGAGCCTGATGAAGTGCTACTCCACAACATGAAGGGGCGTGAACGCACCGAGAGATGGCGGTCGGTGCCGCTACCCCCTGATGTGGCTGGCGTTCTCAAGAGGCTCCACGAGGCGCAGGGAAAGCCAAGGGAGGGCTTCGTCTTTTGGAATGCCGCAGGAAACCGGCCGCTGCACGACTGCGAACGACAGGCCGTCTATGAGGCTTGGGAGAGCGCTGCGACGAACGCTTGTGTCTACGACTGCCATCCACATGATTCTCGCCGCACGTACGCGAGCAAGCTGCTGGATGAAGACGTCGATATAGCAATCATCGCCGAGCTCATAGGTGATAGCGATATGTCCATCGTTGCAGGCTACGCGAGAGTACGTGGAAGCAACAAGCGCTCAGTCGTTCGTAGTAAGTTGCAGTATGATAGGGCTTGATATACAGAGATTTACGTCGAAATTTTATAAGGTAACGAGATTAGGGCTTATTAATTATTTTGGAAAACTGCGTGAAAACTTCTAGGAAAGGTTTGTTAAACAGCGCAGCTTCGTCCAATCTGGAAAGAGGGGTTCGATTCCCCTAGGGCGTGCCAGTATTTAGCTCAATCTGTTTCACACTCAGATGGCCGCGTCTCGCGCCGGACCGGATGGCGCGTAACGTTGGTTTGTCAGGAGCGACATGTGCTGCGATACGACATCAAGGTCACGGGTGAGGGGGCTCGGCTCCTGGATCGATGGGGGGCTTGCCTGTTTTCTGTTGCTTGAGTGAGGTTCGACCATCCACCGCGCCGTCTTGAAGCGCGGGTTCGGCGGGCCCATCGATGTGCTTCGTGCGCAAGTAAACCGGCGCTCTGTCCTGCACGCCCATCATGATTGTGAAGGCCATGACGTCGCGGTCACGGGGTTCGTTCCTGGGCGTTGGGCATGTGTGTGACCAACGCCTGGGCGCGTGGGCCGCTTAAATCTGATGCCAGTGGCGACGCTGAAGGCGTCGCACCGACTTCGTACAAAGTATTCACAGTCGGCGCGGATGATGAATTGTAAAACGCCCGGCTGGTTTGCGAGCTAACCGCAGAATTCTTTAGCCGTTTTGAGCGTTTGCGAGATTCCGCCTTTGGACAGCGCCATAACTGCGCGTGTGTTCGTCGACGCGGTGAGATGGCGCCTCAAAGCTCGACCTACTCGATGAGAAAGATCTCGCGAGAGCAGTTCGCAGTCTAGCGCGTGAACTCGAACCAATCTTTATTATCCCGCTAATCGTCGCAGTGTAATAAAATTCTTACTTCCATTAAGTATTCGTTTTCGCTGCGCTCGATGTGTTGATACTCGGTCTTTGTATCGCTGCGTCAATCAGTAGATCTTTCAAATTCACGGTTGTCGGGTCGCTGCCCGGTTCAGGTTGAGGCACCGACAGTACGCTCCTGTTGGCGCACCGCGGGCGGACGGGCACGATGCGTCGCTTTGTTTCTTGCGATTGAAGGGCTCGAACTTCTATCTCTTCACGAACGCGCTCGGCGTCTCGGGTTGGAAGCGGTATGTGCGCGGAGAGCGGCGACCCCTTTGCGCTTCGCATTTCGCTTGCCCCTCATTTAGAGGGAGCCCAAGGCCTGAGATGCAACCACAGAAATCTCTGCGACGCGTTGCCCTAGGAACAATACGCGCTCGGTAAACCGATCTACTTGCTCGCTAAGTCTTTGATTTGAATGGCTCCCCGGGAGGGATTGCCATAGCGGGGAATCTCAAGGGCTTAGCCGCAAAAGCTTGGAAACTGCGCAACCAAATATCAATGGCTTACGTGGCAACTTGGAAACCGTTCCCATACGCTATCGCGCATAAACGACCGATATACGGGCTCGCGTATAACCTACCGAGACGAGATAGTTCCCCCAACATTTCGGCCCCCACATCGCTTGCACCTTAGCGGCAAATCCCCGATGTAGGATCGATTCCGCCCCAGCTTCTCAACGGCTGCTTTAATGTCCACCCTGGCGTTTCTATTGCACGTGCGACAGTGCGCCCACATGCGATAGCCGTGGTCTAGTAGGTCTCCTAGGGTGGAGATTGTGGTGGGGCCTTCAGTCGTGGGTGGGGTCCTTCCGGGGCGGCTGTGGAAGCGGCGCCCAGTGCATAGGGTACTCGCGTTCCATTCCCGCGTCGTAGGCGCCGCAAGAGACCGCCCCGGAAGTCCAAAATTCTGTCATTTCCGAGCCGGGGAATTCCCGACCACGGTACAGCCAGCCGACCACATAGTCACCCGTCCAAAGCAGGATAGGCGTCCCGTCCCTTGGTGCTGTCTCAATTGGCTGCCACTCACTCACCGCTCATCTCCTCTGTATTCATCTGGAGGACAGGCCCCCGGCGCTTGTCCTGATTGCTGGGTGGGCTTCTCTTGAGCGCCGACAATGCGCCGTGAACCACACTTGTTTTGTGCCCTTTGCGGTGAAGCACCTCCAGCGCAGCCCGGCTTTCGCTATCGTTCATCAGCGCTCGGATTTCCGTGGCACGCTCAGTCTGAATGCGTTCCATCGTAGTTCGGTCATCCGGGTCAGCCATGTTCAAGAGACGGCTCATCACCCCTCCTTTCATCGGGTCCGGGTTTGGGCCAGCACCGAAGCCAGCCTAGTCAGTGTTGAGCCCGTTACCGGGTAGCTTCCTCATTGGAGTAGCCGCCCGCGCGGCAGCGCGTATCGCCTCCAGTTCGGCTGGGTCGCTTCTCCATAGCTCGCGGTAACGTTTGATCGCGGCAACAAGTTCGTGGCGCCCCACCTCAATTGCACCGGCCCGAACGGCCAAGGCTCTCTTTGAAAGCGAGATGTCGAAGTGTGGGCTCGATCCAGGCTGAAACCACTTCCGGTCAACGCCGATCTTGTCGGCCATCTCTAGAAGCTCGGCGATACTGTCTGCCACCATGTGGCACATCTTCATTCGCCCGTAGCTCGCCCGCATGTTGTCGACGTAGACGGCCATCACCGCACTTCTTTGTCATAGAAATAATACACATCTCTATAAACAATTGCGCTCGATCCAATGCGTTTTCCAAATATTGGCGCTATCGCTGCCTTTGCACTCTTGCGAAAATGCTTTAGTGCACACCGTAGATGTAAGCTAACATGCCGCCACCACTGCCTAAACATCGGATGCCTCATTTAAGCTAATAAGAGCCGCGCGAAGGTTTTTTAGCTGATCTTCTCGTCGGCGCCTTTCATCAGAGCGGTTCATGTAAATTGCTTGGCGCCAACCCGCCTCAGCGAGCGCAATCTGGCCTTCAAGATGCTTTCGGTGCACCTGGCTGAGTTCGTCTATTTCGGCGTCTATTTCATCGAACGTTTTTGCCGTCATGGGGCGCAGCTCCCTCTTGGCGGTCGAGCCATTCATTGAGCGCGGTTTCGAGCACCGCTGTCTTGGATGGGGCAACTGGCTGCGTCGCAATCCAGCGCTCAAGTCGCTCCAAAAGAGCAGGCTCCATGCCAAACGCCCTCGGCACCTTTCCGCTTGACGGCGGCGCATTGTCAGAAGTCCGCACATTGACCAAGGCCCCGCCATCCGCCCGCCTGCCGTACTTTTCGATTAGGCGAGCCTCTAAATTTTTCGCGTCCGCCTCGGGCAAATCTGTGGCCTCAAAGACTACCCCGAAGCCTCCCTCGTCATCGACAGCCTCGCCCCAAGCATGCGATCTTCCGCCAATGGCGTGCGCACGGTTTCCGTGCCCCTTGCCGACGTAGAACGTTTGGCCAGTTCGCTTGCCCACATGGCGGTAGACGTAGAAGACATCAGCCATCGCGAGCCACCTTGAGGGCCGCATACCGGAGGAAGGCCGCGAGGCTCATTCCGTTACGCTCGGCCGCCGCCTGCAATACTTCGCGTTCCTCCGGCGTAAACCGAAGTTGGTACCGCTCTGACCGGTTCGATGCCATGACGTCTTCCATGCTTTTTATATAGACGACCTAGCATGACAATGCAACGGCGTAGACTGTAATTTGTAATGACAAATAGTGCTATAAAGCATTGCGAACGGCGCACGCTTCCCCTATATTGAGCCTGTAGACGCAACGAGGGGAACGAGGGCGATGGTTCATGATGTCGGGACGATGGCTGCATTTGCGATGGGTGAGGCAAATCGAGGGCGCGCGATGCGATGCTTCGATTGGGACCGCGCCGCCCGGTTAATCGTCGAGCGTGGAGCCCAAACAGCCGCCGCGGGCCTGGCTGAGGACTGGGCCTCGACATCCGGCGCGATCCTGCGTGACGGAAAGCCGATTCCAGAAGACGAGACCTACGTTTACCTGCAAAGCACCTGGGCAACGCCGACGTTGATAGTTGACGACGAAGAGATCGAGTGTGCGCTGGCAGGCGAAGAGGCTGGTTACTGGCCCGAAACCGCCCGCACAATCCTTGAGGCTCAATAGCAACCCCCGGCGCGGGGAGCCAAAGAACGCAAGACCCCACCGCTTAGGGGAATACAAACAGCACCCATGGGCAAGCCGCCTGTAATAGGACTGCCGGTAGCGGCCGGAGGAAGGGCCTACTGTGGGAGGGCAGGCAGAAGGTTTGCCCTTTAAACCTGGGAGCGGCGCGCCGCATGAATCGACGGGAGCGCAGAGTGAGAGTTTACACTTGCAACGACCATGAGGGCCATTGGCCGGTTCCAGTTGCCTCAGTGGTTGTGGCGCCGGATGTAGGCGAGGCCCGCAGGCTCCTTCGTGAGGAGCTGAAGAAGCGAGGTTTCACGCACCTCGATTTCACACTCACTGAGCTTCCGCTCACCCATCCTCGTACTCGCGTGCTGAGCGACGGCGACTATTGAGCCGAAGGAACCCACCCGATGAAAGGTATCTCAATGGTAGAGCAACGGCCTGTTAAGCCGTGGGCTGCGGGTTCGAGCCCCGCCCTTCCAGCAACAAGAACGTGGGTAATCCCATCCAGGCGAATATTCGCTTAGGCCACCCGCCAAGCATTTGATATTATGGCTCCCATGGAATTTGGGGGCTGAAATGACGCCGAACCTAGTAGTGCATGACGGTGGCAATCCGATGTTCGAGCAAGCTTGCGACATGGGAGACGAATTGCTGGAGGTGCTGCGCAATTACTACGCGGACGGTTTCCCGGCAGTTCTCGCTGTCGGTGTGCTGGAAACGGTGAAGCACGATTTCATCATCGAGGTGCGCGATGCGGCCGAGGACGATGCGTAGTTCCTGGGGCGGGCTCACGGTCAGGCGTGAAGGTTGGGGTGGCCTGACCTGATGGTGATTAGAGCCCCTTTGATCCTATGGGCGGCAGCTTTCGCGCTGTTAGTACTCGCTGCGGTATGAGTGCATCTGTGGACCGCAAGAAAGACCCGCTGCCCCGCATCCGCTTTTACTGCGGCCGGACGTATGGTTGCGAGGGTTACACGGTAGGCGTTTTCTGGTCCCGCGTGCCGATCCCTGAACGCGAAGAGGGGCTTTTGCTGTATCAGCGCCAGTGGGTGATTGAGTTTAACCCGCGAGCACTTCGCAATGCTTGGTGGTCGCTCAAGGCGGTTGTCACGGTGCGGACATGACAGAGTGGCAGACCATAGACACGGCGCCGATAGATCGCTGGGTGCTTGCCTATAGCGGTGGTGAGTATGAGGTGGTTCGTTGGGAGCCTGACGACGGTCGTTGGATAGACATCTATTGGGAGACATCCGTGCCGACCCACTGGGTTTCATTGCCGCCGCCGCCCAAGGACTGGCCAACAGGGAATGAGTGAGCGCAAGGGATGAGTGACAGCGCGCCGCCACCCTCCGCATTGCGGATAACGGTTCACGATCCATCAAGGACTAGCTTGCCAACTGCGCTGGTGGACTTTGAGATAATCGGCAAAGGCCAGATCATGAGGTTTCAAAAGAGGATGCCCCGCGGTGAAATGCTGCGGATTGCGTTCTTTCTTACAATAGAGGCATTGCCTTGGCGCTGGCTACGAAGGGTGCTGCGAGGCTAGTAGCGGGCACACATCGTCCCGGCAGTCACCCCAACACATCGCTACCCATTCCTTGAGAGCCTAAGCACCCCACTACAGGCGGGGTACATCTCGGCTATTTCTGAGATTTCAGGAAGTTGTGAAAATTCAACCGACCACGGGATAGTGAGAGCGGACAGGGGAGGTTCGCGGAAATGCTGGGGAAATGAAGGGGTGGGTGGAAGCCCGAACATTTGTATCTCCGCCGTTACAAATGTTTCTGCGCCCTGACAGTCTTTATCCCCGATCCGGCACCATGCCGGGATTCCCTCGAGCCAGTACCCACATTATGCCGGGTTCATGACTTCAGAAGAGATGAAACGGGCTCTTGATGCCCTTGAGATGACCCAGGCCGATTTCGCCCGAGAGCTTGGTCTGCACCCTGACACGGTCGGAAGATGGTGCCGCAAGGGCGATGTCCCGCGCTGGGTGCGCCTTGCCTGTCGCGCGCTCTATCACCGGCTTGAGGAGAGGTTCTGATGGAGCCCAACGAACGCAAGCGTCGTGAGCTGCGAGGGCTTCGGTCGGTCTCTTATGCAGCGGCCTACGCACTCTCGCTTCAGCCTAGCGTTTAGCTGGCATTGGAGCGGGCATTTAACCGTGGCCGGGTCTATTGGGTGTCTGGGCTCGATGAGTACGAAATGCCATCGAAAAGACGCGCCGTGGAAGGTATGTGGAAGGCAGACAACGAATAATCGCCCAATAGTCTATGAAAAACCGAGAGGTAAGCCGCCCAACCCTCTGACAGTCAATCAGACGGTGAGAGAAAACAGCCCCCTTCGACACGGCTACATCCTTCGCCCCGCGCCTCGCGGCGGGTGGACCCTCCACTTCTATGGCGGGGCCATGGATGGTGAGTTGATCGCAGCCTTCAGCACCTGGGTTGATGGGCGGGAGTTCATCAGCAAGCAGCCCGACCTCGACTACCCCAAAGGCGCACGGATCGACAGGGCAAAACGTCCCGACCGGGAGGGGGGTAGGATTAAAGACGGGGGTGGGGTGGCGTCGTAGTGGGGGACCCCCATCCAAACCCAATTCATCAAAATCACACCTACAATCTAAGGATGCATCACCATGATGCCGATCAACA
>JBCCYN010000099.1:0-18684 GCA_039189655.1 Pseudomonadota bacterium
ATGACCAACGGCACCACGGACCACGCGGCCCGGGTGGTGGAGCAGCTCGGCATCAGCAACCATTTTGATGGCATCTTCGACATCGTGGATGCCGACCTCATCCCAAAACCGGCGGAGGAGACCTACGCGCGGTTCTGGGAAAAGCACGCCATTGACCCGGCCCGCTCGGCCATGTTCGAGGATCTGTCACGCAACCTTGAAGTGCCCGCGCGCCATGGAATGCGGACTATCCTGGTGGTTCCGGAGGGCACCCGGGAGGTTTTCCGAGAAGATTGGGAGTTTGAGGGCCGGGAAGCGAACTACGTGGAGTTTGTCACAGACAATTTGTGTGGCTTTTTGGAGCGAACCCTCGCCGCCCGCGCCAGTTAGTCCGTTCTCCCTGCGCCTCCTCCCGCCCCGGGTCGGCGCCGGTGGATAGAAAACCAACTCCAAAATGGGCCCACCCCACGGCCAGCGGTGGCATGGACCAACGGTAGCTTGCCCGGCAGCCGGCCTTTGATCCTACCGGCCCATGCACGGTGCAACGCGCGCCAAAAGACGCATTGCGTGCGCAAACCCTGTGGCATGGGCGCCTTGCGAGGCCCCGTCTAGGATTCTTCCCGTCGAAGAGATAAATACCGGGGTCGGAAACCTCCCTCGATCTGGACAATCAATGCAACTCACTTCCGCCGAACGCGACCGCCTTGCCGCGACCATCGACGCCGCATTCGACGAACGAGCCACCGTGACCGCACGCACCACCGGGCGCGTGCGCGATGCGGTGGAAAAGGCGCTAGGCCTGTTGGACCGCGGCGTGGTCCGCGTCGCCGAGCCGGACGGCAGCGGCTGGCGCGTCAACGAGTGGCTGAAAAAAGCCGTGCTTTTGTCGTTCCGGCTGAACCCCATGACGGCCATCGAAGGGGGCCCCGGCGACGCCCGGTGGTGGGACAAGGTCCCTTCCAAGTTCGACGGCTGGTCCGAAGTGGATTTTGAGCACGCCGGCTTTCGGGCCGTCCCCGGCGCCATCGTACGCCGCTCGGCGTTCGTGGCGCCAGGCGTTGTGCTGATGCCGTCCTTCGTCAACCTGGGGGCCTACGTGGACGAGGGCACCATGGTGGACACGTGGGCGACAGTGGGTAGCTGCGCGCAAGTGGGCAAGAATTGCCATATTTCCGGGGGCACCGGCATCGGCGGTGTCCTTGAGCCGCTCCAAGCTGCGCCCGTCATCATCGAGGACGACTGCTTCTTGGGTGCCCGTTCGGAGGTGGCCGAAGGGGTGCGCGTCGGCAAGGGCTCGGTCCTTTCCATGGGCGTTTTCATCGGCGCATCCACCAAGATCGTCGACCGCGCGACGGGTGAAGTATTCCAAGGGGAAGTGCCGCCCTACTCGGTGGTGGTGCCCGGTAGCTTGGCAACGAGCGGCGCCACCGATGGCCTCTCGCTCGCAGCGGCCGTTATCGTCAAGCGCGTTGACGAGCGCACGCGGGCAAAAACGTCAATCAACGAGCTATTGCGGGACTGAGTGATGGCGGCGAACCAGCGCGCGCCGACACTCTTGTGGGCGCTCTTCGGCTTTGATGGGCGCGTGAACCGAGAAGTCTTTTGGCTCGGCAACTTCGGCATCGCGTTTGCGGCAATGGCCATCTTGCTCCCGGGACTTGATCCAGACACCGGGCAGCTTGCGATCACACCCGTTTCACCGTTCGTTTTTGCCATTTACCTGTGGGCCGAACTCGCTCTGGCGGCCAAGCGACTGCACGATCGCAGCTTGACGGGTTGGCTCGTTTTCCTCTTCGCCGTCCCCATCGTAAACATCATCGCCTTTTTTGCCATCGGCCTCATGCCAGGTGACAGCGGCCCCAACGCCCACGGCAAATCCACCAACCAGCGTGGGCCGGTTTGACGACCGCGGCGATTGATCCGGTCCCACTGGCGCAGGAGCTGATCCGCGCCGAAAGCGTCACACCGGCGGGTCCCGCCGTTTTCGAGATTGTGGAGCGCGCGCTCTCGGCGGCGGGCTTTGAGGTCACCCGCATGACCTTCTCGGGGAACGGCGCCGGGAGTGTCGAAAACCTCTTTGCCACACGCGGCAGTGGCGGACGGCATTTGGCCCTCGCCGGGCACGTGGATGTGGTGCCTACAGGCGATAAGGACGCGTGGTCGCAAGATCCCTTCGGCGCCGTTATTGCGGGCGACGTGCTGATGGGCCGCGGCGCCCAGGACATGAAAGGGGCCGTCGCCGCCATGATCGCCGCGGCGAGCGATTGGAGCGGCGCCAACGAACCGGGCCAAGTCTCTTTCCTCATCACTGGCGACGAAGAAGGCCCGGCCATCAACGGAACGCGCCCCCTCGTGGCCTGGGCCTGCGAAAAGCATCAGTTCGACGCATGCGTTGTGGGCGAGCCCACCTCACGCCAGGTGCTTGGCGATACCATCAAAATCGGCCGTCGCGGCTCCATCTCCGGCATCCTCACCGTCAACGGCCGCCAAGGGCACGTGGCCTACCAACACGCCGCTGAAAACCCCGTGCCCGCACTCCTTTCCATCGGGCAAGCGCTGCTCAAACCCCTTGATGGGGGGAGCGAGCACTTCGCGCCTTCCAACCTTGAGATCACGTCCATCGATGTGGGCAACAAGGCTTTCAACGTGATTCCGGCGTCGGTGAGCCTGCGCTTCAATGTGCGGATCAATGACCTTTGGACCGTGGACGGCCTGCGTGCGGCACTCACCGAGCGCGCCGAGCAGGCGGCTGGGGGCACCAGCTTCGAATTGACGTGGCCTGACGGTGCCAGCAGCGCATTCCTGACGCGCGACGAGGGGTTGATCGAACGGGTTACGGCCGCTGTTGAAACGGTGACCGGCGTCAGGCCGGAAGCCACCACCGGGGGCGGTACGTCAGACGCTCGCTTCATCAAGAACCATTCGCCGGTCATAGAGTTCGGCGCTGTGGGCTCCACCATGCACCAGGTGGACGAGCGAACGTCGGTCGCTGAATTACGGCTCCTTGCACGCACCTACCGCGAGATCATACGAGGCGTTCTCACACCGTGACGGCGGATCGGCGAATTCAAGCGCCTGGCCCCTCGGCGACGTGGAATGAGTGCCGGTCGCCGCGTTCGCAACCCGCAAGAACCGCTCAGCGCGTGGCTGGGCCTGCCCGATGCTGACCACAGCGGAAGTCCGACGCTCGTTTGGCGGTGCCGTGGCGCTCTTTCTCGGCCGCGCCGACGGGCTCAACGCGCTTGACTGCAGCGTGGCGGGGTTTTGGCGATCTTTCCTCACATTCGTATTCATACTGCCGCTCAACGCGCTGACCATCTACGTTCTTGTGCGGCCGGAGGAGAACATATCGTTCGCTCCGGAGTTCATCAGGCAAGTCCCTGCCCTCCTCGTCAGTTGGGTCGCCTTCCCCATCGCGCTGGCCCTTGCCGCCAAACCGCTTGGCATCTCCGCGCGGTACACGAGCTACGTCGTTGCACGAAACTGGTGCGCACCGCTTTGGTCCGCGATCCTGACCGTGCCCCTGCTTTTTCAGGGCGCCGGCTGGCTCTCTGAGGAAGGGACGTTCGTGCTGTGGATCCCGGCATGGCTCATTGTTCTTCGGGCGCACTATCTGGTCATGCGCATCGCCCTTGCGGTGACGCCGGGCGTTGCCATTGCGCTGGTGCTTGCGGATGTCGCTCTCTCCTTCTGCGTCATCGCAATTTTTTGACTGAGCCGGCGGCGCGGCCCCGCAGCGGCCCACCGCGCAAATTCCACTCTTGGAAAAACACCCCGCCACGGCACCGCTGCCCCCACGAAAATAGCGACACGCCGCGCGAGCTGTTCGTCGCGCGACATGCCTCCAGTGGGCCAAAAATGCCGCTTTAGGGATCCTCGTACTTGCAGGTCCGGTCGGCCAGGAGCACGAGCCAGTGGATGATCTCGCCGACCTTCGGTGGCGTTTCGGCACGACTGAGATAGGAGACGACCTCGGGACGTAGTTCCGGCCAATTGGTCGAGAAATCGCTCAAGTCACGTAAGCTGGACGGTTCAACGCTGGCCGTGCGATGCGATCGACCGTCCTCGCCGTTGCCTCCGGAGGCCGCAAGAGTGGTTTGGTCCCAGAACATGCAACACCTCGAAAGTTAGTTTTTGTTTGCAACAATACCGTAGGGAAACACCGGGGCGGCGCGCGTCGAAAAAGCGCAAAAAAACCGTTAAACTATTTCTTTGACTGAACTTTTTAGTACGCTTGATTCTCGCGAACAATAGGTCCGCAACCGCAGATATATTTTCTTGCAAAGGTCTCGATGCCTTCACCAAAGCGATTGTGCCTAAAACTCTTCGGCCCGTTCGCCATCTGGTGGGAAGATGGCGACGTTGTGCCGTTGCGCAGCAGCAAAGGCATTGCCCTCATCGCCATGCTTGCCACCGCGCCCGGTGGTCGGCGCACGCGGGCTTGGCTGCAACGGCGATTATGGGAGAGCTCGGGATCCGCCCATGGCAGGGCAAGCCTGCGCCAATCCCTAACCGCCATCAAGAAACTGCTTGGACCGGAGGCATATAGTAAAATTTTCATCCTCGGGAACGAAAGTATTCGCATTCGATTGGAATGTATTTCTATCATCGGCAGTCCTCAGGATGGTTCGTTACTCGAAGATCTTGATATTGCCTCGGATGGTTTTCGCGACTGGCGGGAAGAAACCCGTGCCGCACTCGCCGGCCAGCCTTCGGTGTCCCAACCTCCGGCGCTTACGGAAGCAACCGCGACCGTCGGCACGGCCTCTGCGCAGCAAGGCACCAAAGCGACCAAGGACGTGCAGCCGGTCCTCGCCGTCCTCCCCTTCCCGGGGGCGGACCGGGGCAAAATGGCCGCTGTCTTCGGTGATGCTGTCGCCCTGGAGATTGGCAGTGCCTTATCAAGCTCGCGGCATCTCAACGTAATCTCGCACCTTACTGCCCGAGCCGAGATCCTGCGTCTTGCCGACCTTGAGACGCTAAAACTTCACTTGGGCGTGGACTACGTGGTGACAGGCCAGGTCCGGCTCCAGGGCGATCGCTTCCGCCTCGATGTGGATTTTATCGACGCACGCACGGGCCACATCCGCTGGACGCAGGATTTTACCGGGCTCGTGGGGGACTTTTTTGCCGGGGGCAACGCCATCGTACCATCCGTTTGCGACGCCATTTGGCGGACAGCCGGACTCACGGCCATTGCGCCTCCATCCACCAACTCACTGAGCGTTTCGCCGCGGATGCCCGACCTTGAAACCCACCAATCGTTTGCGGTGGGCAGCGCGCTTTTGCACCACCAGTCCCTCGGTAGCTTCTCCAAGGCGCGCGAGCACATTGAGGCGGTGGTCGAGAAAGTGCCCTTCGCCGGGCTCCCACTGGCCTGGCTGAGCCAGTGGTACCTCCTCAGCATCAGCCAGGGGTGGAGCGTTGCACCCGACCGCGACCTGGAGATCGCCAAACAGAACGCCGTGCGCGCCATCGAGGTCGACCCCGGTTGCGCCTTTGCCCATGCGGTGAATGGCATCGTCCACCACCACCTGCGCCGCCACGACGAGGCTCTTTCGTGCCACACCGCAGCGCTGTCGCGGGACCCCAACAACGCCCTAGCATCGGCCATGATGGGTGTCGCCCACACGTTGAATTGCTCGCCGCTCGAAGCAGTGGCCAGCGTGGAACGGGCAAGCCGCCTATCCCCGCTTGATCCCCAACGCTACCTATTTGACTGCGTGGCCGCTGGCGCCCTTGCGTTTGACGGCGATAACGAGGGTGCCATCGACTTCGCCGACCGCGCCTACGGCGGGAACCGGCGGTATGCCTCTACACTTCGCGTCCGCGCGTTTCTCCTGGAACGGCTGGGGCGCCACGAAGAGGCCATCGATACCATTCGCGCGCTTCTGGAAATCGACCCGCGCTTTGCCACCAACGATCGTCTTGCAACAACAGGATCCGGTGACGAGCCGCCTGCTGACATTTGGGGTGGCGCGCATTTCAGGACCCGATCCTAGGGCGCGCTCGGCCGCCAGGAAACATTCACGCGGCGCGACGCGCGTCAAAGAAACATGGCGCTGCGCGCCGGACCGAAGTTCGCCCTCGCACCACCGCCCGGTCGCCTTCCCTTTCCGCAGAACCCAGCTTGCTATATACTCAAACGACAACGCAGCCAGCCCGGATGGGCAGCCCGTTGCCTGGCCGCACCGGCCGCTCGGGCGAAGCTGCCGAGGGTCGATCCACCCAAATCCACTCGGTTTTTTGGGATCCCAACCGAAATTAACGATTTTTCACGTTTTTTTTGCGCGCCGGTCACGCTGTATAGGCGGCCGTATAACTGACAATAAAATAAGTTTCGCGTGCGGTTTAAAAATCGGACGGGGAACGCGGTCGCTAAAGTGAAGTCAGCGCCGCAACGCCAAAGCACAGAGATCGACGGTTCGTTGGTCAAATGTCGAAGGGCTCCATCCGTCTGACAGTGAACCGTGCAAGGGGTCGCGCCATCGTGAAAGGGCGGGACGCGCATCCTTTGCAAGGGAAACCAAAAGACGCGACCTAGGGGATGGCAGCACAATGTTCGCATGTTCAGAACTCATCACTGGCTACGACGATTTCGGCAAGATCATCTTTTTGCAGACCCAGGCGGATCAGGTGGCTCACGAACGCCGGGAGGCAGCGGCCGAATACGCCCACGCCAAACCGACGGAGCCGTGCCAAAGCGAAGAGCCGTGCGTTCGCTCTGACCCCGCAAGTAAAACCCGTCGCGGCATCCAACTCTTCCTGGCGATGCTTGTTGATCGCTCAAAATCGGGCGCGGCCAGCCTCCCCCACTGAGCAGCCAAAGGCCTCACGTTTTTGAGGGCGGAACACGCTCTCCCGCTTGCTTGCGTGGCGGGGCAATCTGCTCGCCGGGCATGGCATTGGGAAAGTATAGGGGCGCCGGAGGCCGTGGCCGCCCCGGCGCGGACCACGCTTTGGGGAACGACATGTTGGCCGTTGTCCAGTTCGGCATAAAGGCCGACCCGGGCGCGGACTCAGCCAAGGACGTCGCGCACTGCCCCTAAAGTGGCATCGACGATGACGTCCACCTGGGGCGCCGTCAGGCAAAGGGGCGGCGCAAAGCCCAAAATATCACCGCCCGGCATGGCCCGGGCGATGACACCGCGGCTCGCCATCGCGGCGGCGAGCTTTGGTCCCACCTTCTGGTCGGCAGCAAACGGTTTGCGTTGCGCCACGTCGGCGTAAAATTCCACCGCCGCAAGGAGCCCCTCGCCCCGCACTTCCGCCACATGGCGATGGTGCTGGAGCGCCTCGGCAAGCTTGCCCACCAAGATCGGACCCACCGCGCGGGTGTTTGCCAGAAGGTCCAGTTCATCCACCAGCTTGAGGTTTGCCACCCCCGCCGCCGCGCCAATGGGATGGGCCGAATAGGTCCAGCCGTGGCCGATGGCGTTGCCGGACGCATCCGTCCCTTCCATCAGAACCCGGAACACCCGGTCCGAAACGATGGCTCCCGAAAGGGGGGCGTAGGCCGATGTGAGCCCTTTGGCCACGGACATGAAATCCGCCTCGATGCCATAGTGATCGCAGCCGAACATGCTGCCGAGCCGGCCAAAGCCGCAAACCACCTCGTCGGCGATGACGAGGATGCCATGCTCCTTGAGGATCGGCATGATCGCGGCCCAGTAGCCCTCAGGGGGCGGAACAATGCCCCCGGTCCCCAGCATGGGTTCGCCCACGAAGCCGCCGATGGTTTCCGGCCCTTCACGCTCGATCAACGCCCGCAGCTCGTTCGCGCAGTGGGCGACGAAATCGGCCTCGGTCATGTCCGGGTCAGGACGCTTCAGATAGTGTGGCGCCACCGTGTGGTAGACTCGGTCGAGGGGGAGGTCGAAGGTCTCGTGGAAGAGCGGCAAGCCCGTGAGTGAGCCGGTCATCAGACCTGAGCCGTGATAGCCGCGCCAGCGCGAGATGATCTTCTTCTTTTCCGGTTTGCCGATCAGGTTGTGATAGGACCACAACAGTTTGACGTTGGTTTCGTTGGCATCCGATCCAGAAAGACCGAAGTATACCTTCGACATGTGTGCTGGCGCGCGTTCCATCACCATTTGAGCAAGGGTAATGGATACTTCGGTGCCGTGGCCGGCGTAGGCGTGGTAGTAGGCAAGGGTGTGCGCCTGCTCGGCGATCGCCTGCGCAATTTCTTTCCGTCCGTAGCCCACGTTGACGCAGTAAAGGCCCGCGAAAGCGTCGAGCAGCTTTCGGCCGTCTCGGTCGTGGATGAAGACACCTTCGGCGGTCTCGATGATGCGGCTCGTCGCTTCGCCGCGGGCAAATTCACCTAGGGGCGTCGACGGATGGAAGAAGTGATCGCGATCCCATTTTGCCAGTTGATCGTTTGTGCGCATCGCCGAAGCCTCCGCCAGATTTTTGTTCGCCCACGCTCAAGGCTGACCCGCCATAGGGCGACGGGTCGCCGACGCTATCACGCTTTGCCCGGGTCGGTGCGCGGGCAGCGACCGCCGATCCGCGCGACGTTCGGGCGCATCAAATGATCTGCGAGAGGAGTGCCGGATATCGTTCGCCGGCGGCCGCAGCATCCTTGATGTCGTTGCGGCGAACGGACGAATAGGCATCCCAAAAGGTTTTGCCAAACCACTCCGGCGCGAAGGGCGCGGCAGCTTCCAGGCATGGGTCGAGGGTTTCGGGCACCCGGCGGATGGCGCGGGCATCGCGCTCCGGCTGGGGGATGCGGGCTGGGTCGCGATCGACGCTGATCGGCGGATCGAGGGACTGGTCAAGGCCAATCATGCCGGCGCGCACCAAAGTTGCCACCGCCAGATAAGGGTTGGCGGACCCATCGCACAGACGAAACTCGAGGGAGGCGCCGGGGTGCGACCCGTCGGCGGCGGCCTCGCGGGGCGCAAGGCGGAGGGCGGCTTCGCGGTTGCGCAGACCGAAACAGGCAAAGACGCCCACCCAGGACGATTCCGTCGCCCGCTGGAACGAGTTGGGCGTTGGCGTCGAATAGGCCATAACCGCTTCGATGTGCTTTAGGATGCCGGCAGCGAACGCCCCTGCAGTGGCCGTGAGCGCGCCACTTTGGGCGGTGCGGGCTCCCCCGTGCCGATCCCAAAGGCTGAAGTGTATGTGGACGCCACTACCCGCCGCCGAAAGGTCCGGCTTCGGCGCGAAGGTGGCGCGGGCACCGCGAGCACGGGCAGCATCGCGGATCGCCTCGCGGGCAAGTACCGCGTGGTCGCACGCGGTCATGGCATCGCGTGCCGCACTCGCGGTCTCGAACTGATCATAGCCGAATTCCGGCACGAACTGATCCAGCCGTGCGTCCGCCGTCGCGAGCGTCTGTTGCACCTCATCGGCAATAACGGACGCCTTTCTCGCGCCAGCGAGGGAATAGGCGCTGAATACTTCTGCGTTGAGGTCGAAGATGTAAAATTCGTGCTCAAATCCGACGCGCAAGGTAAGGCCGTGCCGCTCTTCAAGGAGCGCTAGGGTCCGAGCGAGCTGCGACCGGGCACAGCCTTCCCAAAAACTGCGGTCATGGTTGGTGATATCGCACAGGTAGACCGCCATGGCGGGGCGGTCCTGCCGGGCCGGCATCACCATTCGCGTGTGCGGCAGGGCGATGATCTTGGTCTCCCCCATGGGGCCGAAGGGGTTATCCGGCGGGATGGTGTTGAGCGCCGAGATGCATACGTTGTTGGGAACCCACGGCAAGCCGACGCGCAGCACGTCGTCGACACTCGCGATGGGAACGACTCTGCCGCGCATCACCGCCGAGAACTCATAGTTGGCTATGGTGGCAAACCTTGGCCGGGCGTCGTCTAGGCTCATGCGGTGGCTTTGAATAACGTCTCGGCGAGGGAAGCGTTCACGGCGCGGGCGATCCGCGCGCCCCACTCGCGCTGCGCATCGGCCGACGCAATCAGGTTCTGACGGATCTCGATGAGCGTGTGGGCGATGCCGCGCGCGTCACCGTGCACCGGCATCGTGTAGTCCTGCAGCATCCCCGGTGCGTAGGGCTCGTTCTCGCCGAATTTGACGCCCTCGCTGCGCATGTGCGCGGCAATGGCCTTCGATAGCTCGGGGTTCTTGTCGTAGATGACGCTCGCCTCCCAAGGCCGCGGATCGGGAAAATCGCTGTGGAACGGTGTGAAGGAGTGGACCGATACGATGATGGGCTCCACGCCGGCGTCAAGACGACGGTCAAGGGCGGAGGAAATCGCACTGTGGTAGGGATGAAAAATCTCTGCCACCCGCGCCGCCGCATCGCCTGCCGCCATCGAAGCGTTCCCCGGAACATCGGTGCCGTCGACCCGCGCGGGGAATGCCGCCGCCTCACTCGGCGGTCGGTTACAGTCGATGACCAGCCGAGAATAGCGCTGTGCAATGAGTTCGGCGCCCAGTTCCTGGGCAAGGTAGCGGGCAACGCCGAGGGCCCCCATGTCCCAGCCGATATGCCGGCGAAGGTCGGCCGCCCCCACCCCCAGGGCAAGCCGCGAGGGCACCGCGTTGCCGGCGTGGTCGCACACCACCAGCACCTTGGACAACCCGCGCCCTTCCTGGATCACCGGGTGCGGATCGCCGGTGCTGAGGAGCCCGGAGGAAAAGGTGGGAAGGGATGGTTCGCTCATGGGTCGTGTCCTATCGGCCGGCCCGTCGATGTTCAACGGTTTCCCAGCAGTCGTGACGGCGCTCTCAACGCGGGAATCGAGCCCCTGGCTAGGCGATGCGCTGGCGAGGGCGCGCACCCCTTAAAGGCGCAAAAGGTCGTGCAGCGTTTTTGCCGTCTCGTCGGGGCAATGCGCGGCATTCCTGATGAACTTATCCACCTGCGCCCGGGCAGAGATGCTGGAGCCAGCATTTTTGGCCGTGACCAGCGCCATGCCGCGCTCCACGAAAAGGCGCTCGCGCACCTCCACTACGTCGATGAGTTCCATCTCCGTGTGGCGAAGATCGCAGCAGATCTTTTCAAACAGCGTTTCGACCGGCTCGCGGGGTCCTTCGATGGCCTGGACGATCACCCCGCTATGGCAAGCCAACGCCCCGGTGATGCCGTTCTTGGTGTTGTCCCGGTGTGCCTTGTGCACCAGCGCATTCAAAACGTTGGCAAAGTTCTTCGGCGAGCAGTCAAAGTTCGCTTTGCTCTGGTAAAGGACGCGCAGCATGGAGCGGCCGTCCGACGGACTTGCCACACCCTCATCGCCGGGGAGGCGCCGCGTGGAGGTTTCGCGGGGCAAGCGACCACTCACCGGCTGAACGCGAAAGGTGCCGTCGGACGTCTCGTTGGGCGCTGCGCGGCTTTCTAAAACCGTTGCGCTTCCGGGATCGGAGCGCCAGTCCTCCGCCGGTTTGGCAACGACAGGGTGGTCCGCTGGCAAAGATCCATCGACGGACTGGGGTGTCTGCAAATGGTTGTCCGAGTTGGAACGCGGCGTTTTGGCGTTCATGGCGCCCCCTTCGTGCTGGGCTTTGCGGTTGGGTGCCTGGAAAACAGCCGCATTTTACGCCGCATCCAAAATGATGGTTTTGCGGCTGAACGCCCCCGGTAGCTCGTGCTCAGGGACAGGCCGGCCGTGCAAAAAACCCTGCAAAGCGCCGCAGCCGCACTCCTCCGCAAAGCGGCTTTGCCGATCGGTTTCGATGCCTTCCGCCGTCACGGCAATGTCAAGGTTCGTGCCAAGGTCGGCAATGGCGCGCACGATGGAGCGGCTGGTCTCATCGCTGTCGAGCGAGCTGAAGAAGGAGCGATCGATCTTGATGCGGGTAATGGGGAACTGGTTGAGATAGGTGAGCGAGGAATAGCCAGTGCCAAAATCGTCAAGCGCGATGCGTATTCCCGCATCGTTGAGCCGGCGCAGCGATTTTTTCACCGTGTCACCGTCCTGCAGAAAGGCAGTCTCGGTGATTTCCAGCTCAAGGCGATGATAGGGAAGCCGCGTGCGCGCCAGCACCGCAAAGACCTTGTCGGGGAAGCCTGGATCGGAGAGCTGCACCGAGGATACATTGACGGAAACGCGCATATCTTGAGGCCAGCGCTTTGCCGTCTGACAGGCGCGAAGTAGGACCCAATCCCCGATGGGCACAATGAGGCCCAACTCCTCGGCAACGGGAACGAATTCGGTGGGCGAAACACTGCCGCGCTGGGGGTGGAACCAGCGCAGGAGCGCCTCGGCGCCACAGTGGGCTTTGCTGGCCGGGTCATAAAGCGGTTGAAAATACAAGGTAAATTCGTTTCGCGCCAACGCTCGCCGCAGATCGGTCTCCATGGATTGCCGCGCCTGCGCCCGGGTGATCATGCCGGGCTTGAAGACGTTCGCAGTGCCGCGCCCGGCATCTTTGGAGGCATAGAGCGCAATGTCGGCGTTCTGCATCAACGTATCGGGGTCTTTTCCGTGGCAAGGCGCGTTCACGATGCCCACGCTCGCCCCAATCTCAAGGGCGTGGCCTCCCGCCAGGAACGGGCGCGACATCACCTCAACGATGTCGCGGGCAAGTTTGCAGGATGCGTCCGCGCCTTTAAACCGAACGAGCACGCCGAACTCATCGCCCCCGAGCCGGCAGCAAAGGCCATGCCCACCGACGATCCGTTGCAGCCGTTCGGCAACCCTGCAAAGCACCAAATCACCCACCGGATGACCCAAGGTGTCGTTGATGCTCTTAAACCTGTCGAGGTCGATGAAGAGGATGGAAAACGGTGCGTTATCCAGGTCTCGGGAGGCGATTTCCTTGGACAGCTCATCGCGAAACTGACGCCTGTTGGGAAGCCCGGTGAGCGGGTCGTGGAGCGCCTGGTGAATGAGTCGTGTGGCCGATCGCAACCTCGTGCGCGCGTCGATCCCGTTGCTCGCCAAACCGATGCCAACGATGAGGCTGACACATACCAAAATGGCCATCGTCAGCGCCTGAGGTGCCCCAATGGGTAGCACCGCCGCATTGCCGGCTGTGCCGATGGGTTCAACCCCGACGATCGGCTCGCAGGCCAGCATCCACAAAAACTGTGCCGAAAGGATTGCGAACGCAAAACTCACCGCTGCGACGGCCTGCCTGCCGCGCCATGGGAAATAACGCAACACCGCCACTGCGGCCGCCGCAAGCACCGCGCAAGCCGCGATGGATGCGACGGCGTAGGAGGCGTTGAGTTCCATGGGGGTGGCGGTTTGGTGGGCGCCGATGGCGAAGAAATGGGTCGCAAAGGCCGTACCACCCACCACGGCCCCGCCCAACGCTAGCGGCAGGATGCGCCCCGCCGCGGAAGACACGGCAACGCCTATGGCCATTCCCACGCACGCCACCATGAACGCGCGGATCATCAGGTCGGGGTCGTAGCCAATGGCATCGCCGCCGTGACCGAGCACGGTGATGAAGTGCACCACCCAAAGGGTCGATCCGCCGGCGAACGCGGTGAGCAAGCACCAATCAAATCGCGTGCGACCACGGGTCGCCAGCGCATTGCTCCAAAGACCGATGGCAATGGAGCCTCCGACGAAGCAAACCGCGAGCGACAAAACGACGAGTAAACCGTCATATTGCGCCAGTAATTGCGGGATTTTCGCCATCAAAGTCTGAAACAAATCTAGAGGTAAACGATTAAATGCTACCGCTTTCGGAGTGTGCGAGGCTTGTGCCAGCGTCAGCTTGGCTTGGCATAAAGATTGGGACCGTGGCCGCTGGTGACGAAATAGTCGCGATCACCGGTCAGCACCCAGGCAAGTTCGTCGATGTTGCGGATCATCTGATCGGCCGACGCCCGACTTAAAGAGCGCGGCGGCGAACCGGCCGAGAGTTCCACCATGGCATCGCGGCAATGACCAAGGCGCTCCACCACGGCGCGGGTGTCAACGGAGGGGAGAGGACGTTTGCTCATGCCATCCTCCGTAACAAATGTTCTATATATGTTCTACCCCAAAAACCACTGAACTCGACATCCGACATAGACCGCTGGGATGCTCCGTCGGCGCTGTGGCGCCCCCCACCCGCCCGCACACCTTTGCCCAGCGCGCCGTTTTTCGGTCATTGCCCCACAAACGGGGGCGCGTTGCGCTTCCATAGGGGTATAACGCGCCCGGACGCGACATCATCCGGAGATAAACCCGTGCCGCAATCGCACTTTGAGATCATCGACAAATCCTTCGCCCAGTTCGTGTTGCCAACGGCCTACCTGGACACGCTCTGGGAAGGCGGTCGCTGGACAGAGGGACCGGCCTACTGCGCCGGCGGCCGGTACGTCGTTTTTTCCGACATCCCCAACAACCGGATGATCCGCTACGACGAGTGCGACGGTTCCACCTGCGTGTTCCGCCAGCCGTCCAACAATTCCAACGGCAACACCCTCGACCGGGAGGGGCGGCTCGTTACCTGCGAGCACCTGGGGCGGCGCGTCACCCGCACCGAACACGACGGTTCGACCACCGTCCTCGCCGACGCTTTTGAGGGCAAACGTCTCAACTCACCCAACGATGTGGTCGTGCACCCGGACGGCGGGATCTGGTTCACCGACCCCACCTATGGGATCGACATGGACTATGAAGGCATGACCGCGCCTAGCGAAATCGGCGCATCTAACGTTTACCGCATCGACCCCTCGTCTGGCGCGGTGGAGGCGGTGGCAACGGACTTCGTCAAGCCCAACGGTCTCGCCTTCACGCCGGACTATGGGCACATGGTGATCGTGGACACGGGTGCGACCCATGTGGAGAACGGCCCGCGCCACATGCGGCGGTTTCAGGTGGTGGACGGCAAGCGCCTTTCCGGCGGCGATCTCTTCGCCACCTGCGCCGAGGGGCTGTTCGACGGATTTCGGTTCGACGAGACGGGCCACATCTGGACGAGTGCGGCTGATGGCGTCCATTGCCTGACGCCGGACGGCGAGCTGATCGGTAAAATCAAAATCCCCGAGGTGGTCTCCAACGTGTGTTGGGGCAACGGGGTGAAGCGGAACCGGCTTTACATCTGCGGTACGTCGCGCCTTTACGCCAGCTTCGTGCGCACCAAGGGCATGGCCTATCCCACCTAGGGCACGACCTGCGCAGGCCGGACGCGATGGCAAAGTCCGCCGCTTCCGGCCCCACGCTTCCGGACTCAAGCTTGGCGTTCCTCGCTCACAAACTCCAGGCCAGGTCACACGATCATTCGATCGCATGACCTTGTCTAAGCTCTTGTCCTTCAGCGCGGTTCGCGTCGCAACAAGGTTCCGTGTTGCTGAAACGCCCTCTAGGCAGCGCCGGCGGACATCCCCAGCCGCTCGCCGCGATAGGTGTTCTCCAGGATCGGGCGCCACCAACCTTCGTTGGCCATGTACCAGCGGACCGTGCGGCTGAGGCCTTCCTCGAAGGTCACCGTCGGCGCCCAGCCCAGACTTTCTGAAATGCGTGACGCGTCGATGGCGTAGCGCAGGTCATGGCCCGGCCGGTCCGTGACGAAGGTGATCAACGAGCGGCGGTCGCGGGAGCCGGCAGCAGCATCCACGAGGTCGCAAATGGCCTCCACCACCGCAAGGTTCGTGCGCTCCGCGTTGCCGCCGACAGCATAGGTTTCGCCCGGAGTGCCGTCCGAAACGATCATCATCAGCGCCCGGGCATGGTCTTCCACAAAAAGCCAGTCGCGCACGTTCTGCCCATCGCCGTAGACCGGAAGGGGTTTTTCCGAAAGGGCGTTGAGGATCATCAGCGGAATGAGTTTTTCGGGAAAATGGAACGGCCCATAATTGTTGGAGCAATTGGAGACCAGGATCGGCAGGCCGTAGGTGCGGCCCCAGGAGCGGACCATATGATCGGACGCCGCCTTCGACGCCGAATAGGGCGATGACGGGTCGTAGCGGGTCAGCTCATCGAAATGGCCTTCCGGCCCCAGGGAGCCAAACACCTCGTCGGTGGAAACGTGCAGGAAGCGGAACGCCTCCGCCTGCGCTTCGCCGAGGCCGTCGCGGTGGGCTCTGGCTGCCTCCAGAAGGTTGGTGGTCCCCACCACATTGGTCTCCACGAACGCAAGCGGCCCGTCGATGGAGCGATCCACATGGCTCTCGGCCGCCAGGTGCATCACCGCGCGCGGCCGATGGCGGGCAAACACGTCCGCCATCGCCGAACGGTCGCGAATGTCGGCCTTCACGAAGGTGTAGTCGGGCGCGTCGCTTACCGCGTCCAGGGAGGCAAGGTTTGCCGCATAGGTGAGCGCATCCACATTCACCACCGGCTCCCCGGCCTTGATAAGGGCGCGCACCACGGCCGAGCCGATGAAGCCGGCGCCCCCCGTTACGAGGATTGGAGCGCTGCTCGCCTCTGATGTCATGTGCGGTTCCACTCGTCCTGCAGGCGAATGATGTCGTCCTCTCCCAGATAGCTGCCGGTCTGCACCTCAATCAACTCCAGAAGAATGCGGCCAGGATTGGCGAGCCGATGCACCGCGCCGAGAGGAATGTAGGTGGACTGGTTTTCTGAAAGGGTCTGAACGGCATCATCGATGGTCACCTCGGCCGTGCCGCGCACCACCACCCAATGCTCCGCGCGGTGGTGGTGCTTTTGCAACGAAAGGCGCTTACCAGGCAACACAAAGAGGTGTTTCACCTGGAACCGCTCGCCGTTCATGATCGAGGTGTAGCCACCCCATGGCCGGTTCACGGTGGGAGATACGTCAAGAAGATCGGAGCGTTTTTCGCTTTTCAGCCGCGCCACCACGTCCTTCACGTCCTGGGCGCGGTCGAGCGGGCAGACGAGGATCGCATCGGTGGCTGCAACGATGGCGAGATCTTTTACGCCCAGCGCAATGACATCGGCCTGGTCGGACACGATGAGCGAATTTTCCGAACCCACGGAAATTCCCTTGCCGCGCACCGCGTTGCCGCTGTCGTCCTTGTCGAGGGTTTCCCAGTAGGCGTGCCAGGAGCCCACATCCGACCAGCGGCACGAAAGGGGCGCGATCGCCGCCTTGTCGGTGCGCTCAAACAGGGCGTAGTCGATGGAAATGTCCGGCGCCGCCGCAAAAGCATCCGCTGCAAGGCTGATGGTACCCGCGCCCCTTGCAGCGCCGGCCGCAGCCGCGGCAGCGGCGCTTGCAACGTCTGGGGCGGCGCGCGACAACTCATCCAACAGGGCCCGGGCCGAGAACGCGAAGAAGCCGGCGTTCCAAAAATAGCTTCCGTCGGCCACCATCCGCGCTGCGTCGTCAACGGGCGGCTTTTCCACAAATCGTTCCACCGGGCGCACCATCTGATCGCCCGCGGCCGCTTTGATGTAGCCGTACCCCACCTCGGGATAGTTGGGGACGATCCCAAAGGTCACCATTTTGCCCGCGCGCGCCTCCTCGAAGGCGGCGTTGAGGCCGTCGAAATAGGATTGGTCGGTGGCGATGAGGTGATCTGACGGCAGCACGAGGAGGATGGCGTTGGGGTCCGCCTGGACAATGAGCTCGGCCACCGCGGCAATGGCCGGCGCCGTGTTGCGCGCCATGGGCTCCAGCACCACGGTGGCGCCGCCCACGCCGATCCCCACAAACCCGTCGTCCACCTGAAAACGGTCCGCCTCGCCACAGACCACCCACGGGGCCGCCAAATTCATGTCCTGATGGCGCATCACAGTGCGCTGGAACAGGCTGTGCTCGCCGTGCATGGGCAAAAACTGCTTAGGCTTGTCGGCGCGCGATAGCGGCCACAGGCGCGTGCCACGCCCGCCGGCAAGGATCACAGGGTAGATCGCCATTTCGTTGAAGAAACCTCGATGAAACAACCTGGGCTATTACCACCGTGACATGAACGCCGCCATAGCGCGGCCGCGGGTGACGACGGCTACGCGCAAGGAAGAATCCCCTCCACCACCACGGTTTTTGCGTGTAAGCCCGCATCCCGCGCAGGTGGTTCGGCGAGTCACCGGGCGCGAAAAGAAGCGCACAATGTGCGCCGCGATGGACGAACACCTACGGAGCGTACGCTCATGGCCAAAATTATAGTTCTGGGCGGCGACGGTTTTTGCGGCTGGCCCACGAGCCTTCACCTGTCGAAGCGCGGCCATGACGTCATCATCGTCGACAACCTGTCGCGCCGGAAGATCGACGTGGAGCTGGAGGTGGGATCGCTCACGCCAATCCGCCCGCTCAGCGAGCGCCTCGCTGCCTGGAAAAGCGTGAGTGGCCAGGAGATCCGGCGCTACAATTTTACCGTTGGCGAGCAGTACCACCGCCTTCTGTCGCTCATTGTCGAGGAAGAACCGGACGCCATTGTCCACTTTGCCGAACAGCGCGCCGCCCCCTACTCCATGAAGACCGCGGCTCACAAACGCTACACGGTGCGCAACAACCTCTCCGCCACCCACGACGTCCTGTGCGCCATCGTGGAATCGGGTGTGGACGCCCATCTGGTGCACCTCGGCACCATGGGTGTCTATGGTTACGGTACCGCGGGAATGAAAATCCCGGAAGGTTATCTGCGCATCAAGGTGGCAACGGACCACGGGCTCGAAGATCAAGAAATCCTCTACCCAGCAAATCCGGGCTCCGTCTACCATATGACGAAGACTCAGGATCAGCTTTTCTTTTTCTACTACAACAAGAATGATGGCGTAAAAATCACCGACCTTCACCAGGGCATCGTCTGGGGCACGCAAACCGATGAAACTATGCTCGATGAACGACTCATCAACCGGTTTGACTACGACGGTGACTACGGCACGGTGCTCAACCGCTTCTTGATGCAGGCGGCCATAAACTACC
>JBCCYN010000100.1:0-18583 GCA_039189655.1 Pseudomonadota bacterium
CTCGAGGCTGCTGTCGGCGACTTCGTCGACCACTACAATCACCGCCGGGTCCACGAGAGCATCGGCAACGTCACACCGGCTGACGCCTACTTCGGCCGAGCTCCAGCCATCCTCGAGCAGAGACGGAAGACCAAAGAACGAACCATCCGCCAGCGCCGCTTGATCAACCTCAAGCAGGCCGCGTAACCTCAACCGGAAATAGCCAAACCTTCCTCAGCGTCATGCCCTCCGCTGTCCCAAATTAGCTGACGACGGACAGCTTAACCTCTCGGCGCTCAACACTGACGCAAAAAACCGCTTCATCATCAACTGCGCCGATGGGATTGCGGAAGAAGCCAAGCGCCTGATTTGCCGCTATCATGTTAAGGAGGGAACCGCGCGGTTTTCGCCCCGGGCCTGTTTGGTCGGCGGGCGAGGCCGCGCCCGACAGACGGGCAAGGGCTTGAGAACACTGCTTCAACACCCTGAGTTCTTTAGGCTTTTTGCAGCGCAAGTGCTGTCGCTCGTCGCCATCGGGGTGATGACCGTTTCGCTCTCCCTCACAGCGTTCAACTTCGGCGGCGTGCAGTTTGGCGGGCTACTCCTCGTCGGCATCCTTGCCTTCAAGATGGTCGTCTATGTACTCGTGGCGCCGCTCGCAGAGGCCGTGTTTTCGCACTACCCCCGCGGCAAGGTGCTTGCCGGCATCAACATGGTTCGGGAAATGCTCGTTCGCGCCACGGTCGTCTCCGGTGGCGCGCTTTCCATCATAGTGCTGTCGTTTTCTGTCTTCGCAACATCCTCCGCTTTCACACCTCTCATCGAGGGCACCATTCCTGAACTTTTGCCCAACGAAGCGCTCTATACCAAGGCCCTTGCCCTATCGCGCATCGCGAACACGGCCGAGGAGTTTTTGAGCCCACTCGTTGCAGGTCTTGCCCTGAGCATCGTTGCGGCCGACGCACTCTTTCTCCTCCCGGCCGTCTTCTTTGCGGCGTCCACGGCGATGGTTTTTCTCACCAGCCTGCCGGCGCTATCAGCGTCGGCGAAAGCACCGTTCCTCACCCGGCTATCCCGCGGCGCACGTATCTACGTTCGCACGCCGCGCCTTCGCGGGCTTTGGCTGGTGCAGTTCGGTCTGACGCTGCCGCTCGCGTGGGTGCTGGTGAACTTTGTGGGCTATGCGGGCCTTCACAGCCCTTCGCCCCATATCCTCTATCCGCAGTTATTAGTCTTTTTCGGAACAGGAACCGCGCTTGGTGCTGTCACTTGCCTCACTTGCCTTGGTGGGGCGGCGAGCGCACTCCTGGTTTGGCCGGCGGACGATAGCGCCATGGACGAGCTTTCCCATCCCGACCTTGGAGAAGATCACCGCCACCTTCGAGATCATGGCAGCTCATGCCGTCGCCACCACCACTTCATCAACGAGCTGCACCCCCACTGGCCGCCGAACCGCGGATGAACCTCGACACATGCCAAAGGAGAGCCTGTTGCCCACAACGACCGTCACCAAGACCGACGAGCCCGTCCGTCCCATCGACGGCCAAGGTCTCGCGACATTGGAAGCGCGTGTTCAGGAAGATCTCGCTTTTCTGCTGAGCCCCGGTAAAGCCTGGGTGCCGCGTCAGAGCACCAACGGAAAGACAGTCCACAACGTCGTCATTGTTGGCGGCGGCATGTGCGGGATGCTGGCGTGGCTGTCGCTGCGGACCGGCGGTGTTGATGGGATGCGGATCCTCGACCGCTCGCCCCAAGGGCGCGAGGGCCCCTGGCTCACCTACGCGCGGATGGAAACGCTGCGCTCGCCGAAGACTTTGACGGGCCCTGCCTTTGGCCACGGCGCGCTCACCTTTCAGGCCTGGTATCGGGCCCAGTACGGCACCGATGCCTGGGCCAAGCTCGACAAGATCCCACGCCCCATGTGGATGGCCTATCTGCGCTGGTATCGGAGAGTCCTTTCAATTCCGGTGGAGAACGGCGTCTGCGTGGACCGTATCGAACCCGATGGAGACCACTTACGCCTCACCCTTTCCGGTGCAGCCGAGACGCAGCTCTCGACACGCAAAGTGGTGATGGCCACCGGCCGTGAAGGCACCGGGACCCCAAACATCCCTGCCTTCATGGATGGTCTTGCCCGACAGTTGTGGGCCCACAGCGCGGACGAAATCGACTTTGCCGCCCTCAAAGGCAAACGCGTCGCCGTGATCGGCATTGGCGCGTCCGCCGTCGACAACGCCGCTGAGGCCTTGGAACACGGCGCCGCCGAGGTGCGTCATCTTATCCGCCGCCCCCAAATGCCCACCGTCAACAAAATGATGGGGATCGGCAGTTTTGGCTTCACGTGCGGCTACGCGGAATTGCCGGACGAGTGGCGCTGGCGGTTAATGCAGTATAGCTTTGCCACCCAAACCCCATCCCCTCACGGGTCGACCCTTCGCGTCAGCCGGCACAAGAACGCTTTCTTCCATTTCGGCAAGGAGACCACGGCCGTGGACGGCGACGGCAATGGTGCAAGGGTCCATTTTTCCGATGGGACCAGCTATCGCTGCGACTTCGTGATCCTTGGCACCGGGTTCCTGACCGATCCGATGGCCCGCAGGGAGTTCGGCCCGGCGGCGGCAGACATCAAACTGTGGCGCGACGCGTACACGCCGCCCCCCGGCGAAGAAAACGCTGATCTTTCCCGCTTTCCCTACCTTAGCGATGACTTCACGTTCCAAGAGAAGGTTCCGGGGACGGCGCCTTGGCTTTCCAATGTTTACTGTTTCAACTACGGCGCCACGGCGAGCCTCGGAAAGGTCAGCGGCGACATTCCGGGGGTCTCGGACGGCGCGTCATGGCTTGCGCGGGAGATTTGCGCCAAACTTTACGCTGAAGATGTGAAAACCCATTGGCAGGCCTTTCAGGACTACGACAAGCCAGAACTCGACGGCTCGGAGTGGACCCCAAGCCCGCTTCCCCAAGAGGTGGATGCATGAGCCCCATGGAGACCACGGCGGTGCGCTTCGGCGGTGTGGTCGAGGATGGCGCCGTCGCCCTCGCCCTCAAGGAGCGGGCCAACATTTTGGCGATGACGGAGGATGCGCAGGCGGCCGTCCTCACCCCGCGCGAGGTGGGCGGCTTTCCCCATGACATGCGGGCCGCCCTTGCCGCGCGGATCGCGAGCCTTCACCAGGAGGAAGCGTTGGCGGCAGCGCATCGCGAGCGCATCGGCGACGGTGGGTACGCGCCGCTTTCAGATCCCGCGCATCCTGGCACAACCCCTCGCGACACAGCGCTCCTTTCGTTTGTGGACAAAGCCGCTGCAAGCCCGAAAGACATGGCGAGCGGCGATATCAGCGCACTCCAAGCATCCGGCATGGGGGACGCCGACATCGTGCGCCTTTGCGAGATCATCGCGTTTCTGGCCTACCAACTGCGTGTCATCGCCGGCCTCAGACTGATGGGTGGCGCCCCGTGAGTGAGGTGGTCCGCAAGTTCACCCGCACCGTTCCCCAATGGAGACCGCGGGTCACACCCCTTAAACTCGAGGAGGCCTCGGACAATCAGCTCGATGCGCTGAAAGTCACCCCGTCGAACACCAAGGTATCGGACTACGTGCTGGTCCTCGCCCACGACGTGGAAAGCCTCAAGGTCCGCTCCCCGCTTTTCAATGCCATCATGTACGACCCTAACGGGCTCAGTCGGGCAGAGCGGGAAATCGGCGCCCTCGCCACGTCGATGGTCAACCGATGCATCTATTGCGCGGCCGTCCACGCCGCCCGCCATGCCGCCCTTGAAGACAGCACCGCGCTCACGAACGCACTCTTCGAACGGGGCGCCGACGCGGATCTTCCCCCGCGCGAACGGGCCATCTTCGACTTTGCCCGCAAGCTTTCCGAGACGCCGTCTCAAGCAAGCGCGGAAGACATGGCGGCGCTGCGGGACGCGGGCCTCGACGCGACCGAAATCCTTGATCTCATTTTGTCGGCGGCGCTTTTCGGATGGGCAAACCGGCTCATGCATGTGCTCGGCGATCCAGTCCGCAAGACGGAAAGCCCATGACGACCCCAATGAACGTGGGGATCGCGGGAGCCGGCTCCATCGCCTTCGCCACCGCGGCTTTACTGGAGCGCAACGGCCACGCCGCCAGCTTGTGGTCACCGGGAGGGACGGGCGCTGCGGCGCTCGCTCATCAACCCCTCACGGCAAAGGGGGCGTTTGAGGGTGAATTCCGGCCCGCCATTCTCCCCTCGGCCGAGGCCGTGTGCGACAACGATGTGGTGATTGTCGCGGTGCCCGGGTATGGCCACAGGGCGGTATTCGACGCGCTGGCCCCCTGCTTGCAACCCGGTACCCAGGTGATCATCTCGTCCCATGCCTCGTTTGGCGCGCTTTACTTGGCGCAGGCCCTTCGGGAGCGCGGCATCGAGCTTCCCATCACCTGTTGGGGAACCACCGCCGTGACGGGACGGCGCACCGGCGAGACGGAGGTGACGATCAACACGGTCCGGGCAAAGATCGACATGTGCACGGTACCAAGCACCCGCGAGGGCGAGGCGCGCACGGTGTGCAACAAGCTCTTTGGCGACGTTTTTGTGCCGCGCGATGGTCTCCTTGCCATAACGCTGTCAAACCTCAACCCCCAGAACCACATGGGCATCGCCCTCCTCAACATGACCCGCATGGAGCACGGCGAGGTGTGGAGCCAGGGCGCCAACGTCACGCCTAAGGTGGGGGAACTCCTGGAGCGGCTCGACGAGGAGCGCCTTGCCATCGCCCATGCGCTTGGCCTTAAGGTGAAGACCATTTTTGAGCACTTTCATCTATCCTTCCACGTGCCCATTGCATCCATCTCGCAGATGAATCAGCAAATGCACGCCGAAGGACGCGGCGGTACCGGACCGGCCAGCGCGGACAGCCGATACGTCACTGAGGATGTGCCTTACGGGCTTTTGCCCATCGCCCTCCTCGGCGCTTTGACGGACCGTCGCGCGACCCTCCACGAGGCCGGCATTGAGATCTTTTCGGCCATGTACGGCCGCGACTTCCGGGCCGAAAACACCCTTCTTGCCGCCCTCGATCTCGGGGCGGTCCCCCTTTCCACCCTGGCCGAGGCGGGCCGCACGGGTAGGCTCCAACGGGCGCCGGAGCCGATCCACTCGCCATAGGTTTCACCCGCGCCATGACCGCGGGATCTCACAAGCACAAAGGAGAGCAGCATGACCAAAACGAAGATCAATCGGCGCACATTCCTGGGCACTACGGCCGCTTCCGCCGCAGTTCTTGCCAGTCCCGCCTACTTGCGCAAAGCCCACGCGAGCGGCGGCGAGGTCAACATCTGGACCTACAACCAGTTCGTGCCGAATGCCTTTAAGGAACAGTTCGAGAAGGACACCGGCATCAAGGTCAACGTTCGCCTGGTGGATGACCAGGGCAAACAGTTCAACCTCCTCGCCGCCGAGGCGCCGGACCCGACGGTGGACATCGTGACCGTCGCCGGTCACCGGTTCTTGCAGTTCATCGGTAGCGAACTTCTCGCCCCCCTCGACACCGGGCGCCTTTCCAACTGGTCGAACATCAACCCGGTGTTTTCGGAAAGCGAATGGTCCAACGTCAACGGGGAGAAGTGGGGCGCGCCGATCCTGTCGGGCATGGAGGTGCTTGCCTATAACACCGACCGCGTATCGCGAAGCGATGTGGCCACTTGGCGTGACTTTTTCTCCGACAAGTATAAAGGCGAGACCGCGTATACGATCCAGGACATGATGTCGATCGTCATGCTGATGATGGGCTATGACGGCAACATGGTCGAATACATGGAAGATCCCGAACGCGCGGCCGAGATCGTCGCTGAAGCCCGGAACTTCCTCATCGAGAAAAAGCCGCTCGTGCGCAAGTATTACGATAGCGGCGCCGAAGTGCAGCAAATGTTCGTCAACCAGGACATCGTGATGGCCTGCGCATGGAACGGGCCCATCGCGGCGCTCATGTCGGATGGCTTCCCCGTTGCCATGACGATCCCGGAGGAAGGTTCTTACGGCTTCGTCTACACCTACAACATCGCCAACAACGCTCCCAATCCCGACAACGCCTATACGTTCATCAATGCGATCCTCGCTTCGCCCGAGATTGGCGCGGCGATGACCAAGGCGTCCGGCTTCATCTCCACCTATAAAGGCGCCGATGCTTACCTGACGCCGGAAGAAAAAGCCGCATCCTCCTTCCCTGAAGACGAGCTTGCCCGTCTCCAATTCTTCCGCGCGGAAGCAAACGAGATGAAGTACAGCCTCGTCGACCCTGCGGTGGAGGCGGTAAAGGCCGCTTGATCATCGGGGCCATGGGCCCGTGCGCGACCGTATTTCAACGGTCGCGCACGCACGCAGCCCGACGCCACCAGGAGCCGACCCATGACCGATGACGCCGCCCCGCTCGCCCGCGGCCATGGGTCAGACGGAGCCGACCGGCCGACCACGTGGGGCCGCATCGTTGGCTCTGCGGGCTATCGCACCGCAAGCAACATCGTGTTTGCCTCACCGCGCCGCCAATTTTTGTTCTTGGCGCTGATCCCGATCATTTGGTTGGTGACCCAGCACGTGGCGCCGATGGTCCAAATGCTCAACGTCAGCCTCCTCGAAGCCTATCCCCTCACCGCCGGAGAAGAGGCGCGCTACACCGGGCAGAACTACCTTCGTTTTGTAGAAGAAAGCGTCTTCCAAAAGCCGTTCTTCAGGACGATCATCTATTCGGCGACACTAACACTTGTGACGCTCCTGATTACCTATCCGGTGGCCTACTACCTCGCCCGCTATGTGAAGCGGGACAACCAGCTCGCCCTTCTCCTAATCATTCTCGTCCCTTTTTGGACCGGCGAGATTGTCCGCACCTACGCCATCATGATCCTTTTGGGCAACAACGGCGCCGTCAACATCGCCCTGCGCGCCATGGGCCTCATAGAACGCCCCATTCCCTTCATGTATACGGGCTTTTCGGTAAGTGTCGGTCTCATTTACCTGACCGCCCTTTACATGCTTTTGCCGCTCTACTCAGCGCTCGAGAAGCTACCGCGCAGCTTCTTTGAGGCGGCGGCAGACCTTGGCGCCGGTCCCATCACCCGGTTTCGCCGGATCACCATACCGCTCAGTCTTGAAGGGATCGGCGCCGGCTGTACGCTCGTGTTCGTCATCTCCACTGGCTACTATGGCGCGCCGGTTCTCCTCGGCGGACCAAACAGCACCGTCTTTGCCGAGACCATTGCCGGCTTCTTCCACCACGCGGGCGATTCATGGCCCACGGGCGCAGCCTTCGCGGTCATCATGTTCGTGACCGCCCTTGGCCTCAGCGGGCTCTTTACGCTGCTGATCAGTGCGCTGCGCAAGGGAGACACGAAATGAGCCGCTCCGGCCGTGTGGTCCTCTCCATCTTCTTTTGGGCCTTCGTGGTTTACTTGTTCGTCCCGCTCGTCCTCATGATCGTAATGGGGTTTAAGGACAGCCGGTTTATCGGTTTTCCCATCCGCTCGGTCACCTTCGACTGGTATCTCGGCGTCTTCGCCGATGCTGAGATCATGTACACTTTCTTTTATTCGGTGGTCATCGCCATCGCCTCGACAGTCGCGGCGGTGATCATCGGAACCTGGCTGGCGTTCCTTCTCAACAGCTGGCGCTTTATGGGCCGTGCCGCCATCTACGGCATGATGATCCTTCCGGCCCTCATTCCGGGGATCATCTCGGCGATCGCCTTTCGGATCTATGCGCGACAGCTCCACATCGAGCCGGGGATGTTCGCGATCATTTGGGCCCACGCGGTGCACAACGTTCCGTTTGTGACCCTCGTCGTCATGGCCCGGCTATCCACGCTCCCCAGAAGTATGGGCGAAGCTGCGCGGGATTTGGGTGCTGACCCGTTCGTCGTGTTGATGCGCGTGACCATGCCTTACTTGCGGCCGGCGATCATCGGCGCGTCGATCTTTTGCCTCCTCTTGAGCTTTGACGATTTCGTGCGCTCGTTCTTCCTCGGCAGTTACCAGCCAACGCTCCCTGTGCTGATTTTCGCCAAGTTGCGCTCAGGCATGTCACCGGAAATCAACGCCATTGCCACCGCTGCTCTCATCCTCACAGCGATCCTTGGGATTTGGGCGGAGCGTTCAAGCCGGCACCTTGCAAGGGAGAGCAAGTCATGACGTTGCAAGAGCCTTTGGTGCGCATCGAAGGCATTTCTAAGCGCTTTGGGAAAACCGTCGCCGTCCACGAAATGCACCTGGAGATCGCCAAGGGCGAGTTCGTCACCTTCCTTGGCCCCTCAGGGTGCGGCAAATCCACGACGCTGCGCATTCTGGGCGGGTTTGAGCGCCCCGACACCGGGCGTGTGTTGCTGGGTGGCGAGGACATCACCGGGCAGGCGCCGGAGAGGCGCCACATCAACATGGTCTTTCAGGACTACGCTCTCTTCCCACACATGACGGTGGCCCAAAACATGGCCTTCGGCCTGGAATTGAAGGGGATGGGAAGAGCAGCCATCGCCACCCGGCTGAAGGAGTTGATGGCGTTCCTTGAGATTTCCGACTTTGGAGACCGCTACCCCTCCCAACTCTCCGGCGGTCAGCGCCAGCGGGTTGCCCTGGCGCGGGCCCTTGCCCCGGACCCATCCCTCCTTCTCCTCGACGAACCCCTCGGCGCGCTGGATGCGAAATTGCGGACGCAGGTCCAGCTTGAGCTCAAATCCATCCAGCGCCGCACCCACAAGACCTTCTTCTTCGTGACCCACGATCAGAACGAAGCGCTTACCATGTCGGACAGGATCGTGGTGATGAATGGGGGCCGGATCGAGCAGGACGGCACGCCAGAGGACCTCTATTTCCGGCCGCAATCCCGCTTCGTTGCCGAGTTTGTGGGCGAAACGAACCTCCTTGAGGGGCAGGTGCGAGGGCGCGATGGGGAGGACATACTGTTTGACTGGTGTGGTGTGACCCTGCGCGGGCGTGCCCATGCGGACGCGGTGAAACCAGGGGATGATGTCGCCGCTTCGCTCCGGTTGGAGCGGGTTGGCCTTTACCCCACAAAACCGGAAACCGCGAACGCGTTGCAGGGAACCATCGCCGAGCGCGTGTTCTTAGGAAGCCGCACCGCCATTGACGTTGCCGTTGGCGAACAGGGCGATCGCCGCCTGCGTGCCTATGCTGACAACGAAACCCTCGCCGCACTGCCGGACGCACCCATCTGGTTGAGTTGGGATAGCCCTTCGCTCTCCATTCTCAACCGGTGAGCCCCCGGGCAATCCAAGGACAATGGGTAGGGGCACGGGCTTAGGTAGACCGTGGCCAGCCTCGCCTATGACCCGCATGTCTGCGGTGTTTGGGTGGCCGCCGAAGGGCCAAGTCCTGCCCTTCTCTCCAACGCTCGACGCGAGTTGCTTTGCTTCAACAGCGGCATGTCGTCGGTGCGTAGCATCACCGTGGAGGAAGACGGGATCCTCATTTCCAATGGTCGGGTGCGCCGCGGACGTGGTCGATGCGCTCGTCTTTGAGCCATCTGGCGAGGTCGCCGGCGATGTACGATGAGCCGTTATCGCTGAGCAGGCGCGGTAGGTGCAGCACGGTTGGCCGATCACAACCGTAAGTGTTGAGGGCGAGCCGGGGCGTGCTGTGTCAATCGCGGAGTAAATATGGACAGTTCCGCGGTGGGATAGTGGGCATTTTGTTGGGGCTGTAGGCGCCTTGGCGCGTGTGCTGGCCACATAGCTGACGTGCGAGAAGACACACCGGCCGCAGGCCGGTTCCAGTGCGCATAGTTTGCATTGGATCAGGCTTTTGCCTTGCGGCTTTGCTGGAGCCGGAATCTCTCGCCGTTCATTTCGAGGATGTGGACGTGATGGGTGAGGCGGTAGAGGATGGCGCCGGTGAGGCGCTCTGATGCGAAGACCTTGTCCGTCGTCAGATAATTTGGGACAGCGGAGTGCATGACGCTAAGGAGGGTTTGGCTGTTTCCGTCTACGGTTACGCGGCCTGTCGCAGTTTGAGACGCAGCACGCTTTGGAACGGCCTGGGCGGAAAGTAGATTCGCTGTGTGAGGCGAGCATGTCAGCTGTCAGCGAGTCGTGTCATTGGATATCCACTTGCCAAATATGATTAACGTAGCTCTACGTATTCAGGACGGGTTTTGCTTGCCGCTGGAGCTCCAGCGGGATCGGCTGGTTTCTTGGGATTTTATCTCCGCCAAAACGCTTTCATTCTCATTTGCCCATTCGCAGATGATCGCGATGGGTTCGTGCAGACGTTCGCCGAGAGAAGTCAGTTGATAATCAGTTCTCGGCGGCACCGCGTTGAGCACGCGGCGGGCTACCAGTCCCTGCCGCTCCAATCGCCGCAGGACCTGCGTCAACATTTTTTTTGAGAGGCCCGGGATACGTCTCTGCATCTCTCCAAAATGCCTTGTACCTGAAGCCAAACAGTGGATCACGATAGGTGTCCACTTGTTAGCTATGAGCGACAAAACCCTCCGCGCGGGATAGCGTTCGTGCAAGATCGCCTCCTTTGCCTCCGGGCTCTGTTCCTGCTCTCCATTGGGCATCGTCTATCCTCGTTCTCTAGACTTTGGTCGGGTTACCAAATGGTGCCTACTCGTCCTTTGGTCCGTATTGGACCAGATAGGTACCGCAGTTTCGGCGCAGACGGTTCACGTGGGGATGCACAATGTCGCGGAAGGAATACGCATCAAACATCAAATCCCATCGGGTAGTCCGGCTAGGAGGTCGAAATGGAGATGCGGGGGGGCATCGACTACGCGATTTCTTACAGCGGTCCGGGATCGACTTTGAGTGGACGGAGGCCGACACAGCGACCACGGCCGATGTCCCTGGCAACGCTCGGCTAACGAATCCCTCGGTAGAGGACCTCGCGAGAACCCTTGGCTTGATCGCACAACCAAGCCGAAACGTTTATGATGTCTCGATCTATGGAGCCGGACCGGCGGGCTTGTCCGCAGCCGTTTATGCGGCTTCGGAAGGGCTGAGTACTGTGTTGATCGAGCGCCATTCAATTGGCGGACAAGCTGGCACTACCTCGCTGATCGAGAACTATCTGGGCTTTCCGGACGGCCTCGCCGGTGTCGAGTTGGCCGAGCGGGCCCGGGAGCAGGCCCTGAAGTTCGGGGTTGAAATTCTGATCATGCGTGAAGGCGTGAAGGCTGAGTTTCGAGACGGACGCATTCATGCTGATCTGGCGAATGGTGGCCAGATGATTGCCCGTTCGAACATCTGCGCCACCGGTGTGGACTGGCGCCGCCTTGGCCTTGCTCAGGAGAAGGCGTTCCTAGGATCCGGCCTGTACTATGGAGCGGGTGTTAGCGAGGCACGTTTTTGCCGTGGCGAGCGGATCTTCGTAGTAGGCGGCGGCAACTCAGCTGGGCAAGCAGTGATGCACCTCGCCGATCACGCGAAGCACGTCACGATTGTCGTGCGCGGCAGCGAACTGGCGGCGTCCATGTCGAGCTATCTACGCGAGAGAATAGAGGCCGCCGAGAATGTCGATATCCGCTACGACTCAAAGATCACCGGACTGGAAGGTGACGGCGGCCTATCGGCGATTGAGCTCACCGACGAAAACGGTGGCAAGACCTGGGAGGAAACCAAGCACGTCTTTGTGGCGATCGGCGGTGAACCTCATACCGAATGGGCAAAGGCCACGGCGATAGTTCGTGACGAGGCAGGCTACCTAGTCACTGGTCCAGATTTACTGACGGACGGCCGGCCACCCGACTGTTGGCCGCTACAACGAACACCTTTTTTCTTGGAGACGAGTGTTCCCGGCTCGTTTGCGGCCGGCGACGTACGACATCGATCAATCAAGCGGGTCGCTACTGCGGTGGGCGAAGGAGCAATGGCGGTGGCCTTCGTCCATCAGTTTCTCCAAGACTAAACGTCGGATGATCGGTGACTCCCCATTTAGCGCCTTAGTCATCGGCGGCTCCGTCGGCGGTCTCGCGGCGGCAATCGAGCTGAGAGATAGGCTCGGTGCCGACGTATCGGTGTTTGAGCGCTCTGCACACGAAATGCAGGCACGCGGCGCTGGGGTCGTGATGCAGCCAGAAGTGGACGCGTTGCTCAACCGGATCGGTGTGACAACCCGATCTGTTTGCGTCGAGCTACGAGAGCGGGTGACGCTGTCGGACGACGGCCACACAGACGCTCGTTCTGCACCACAGCTGATGACAGCTTGGGATACGTTATACCGGGTGTTGCGTAACCACCTGGGCGATAGGTGTTACCGCCCAAGCAGCGAGTTCACCGAGCTGGAGCAAAACACAAAGACAATTACAGCGAGTTTTGCAGACGGCCACATGGCCTCAGCTGACCTGTTGGTCGGCGCGGATGGAGTAAACTCCGCAGTGCGGGAATCCCTGTCCGGCAGCGCGAGTGCAACCTATAGCGGCTATGTCGCATGGCGTGGATTGGAAAGCGAAGCCGGTCTGCCCGGACACCTAGTAGAGGATCTCAGGGATCGCTTCACGTCTTACATGAAGCCAGGTATGCAAATGCTTTGTTATCTCGTGCCGGGTGCCGACGGATCAATCGAGCACGGAAAGCGCCGGGTCAATTGGGTTTGGTATGTCAACACGCCGGCAGACCAACTGGCTCGCTTGATGACGGGCGGCTCAGGACGACACTATCGCTCATTTCTGCCGCCAGGAGATGTTGCAGCACCGATCGAGCGCGCCTTGCAAGACTTCGCCAGACAATCCCTACCACCGCTGTTCCGTGACTTGGTGGCGGCTTCAACCCTTTTTATGCAGCCGGTCCAAGATGTCGCACATCATCAACGTATCCATGGCCGCGCGTTGTTGATCGGAGACGCGGCAGGTACTGTTCGGCCCCATACCGCCTCGGGGACGTCAAAAGCTTTTGGCGATGCCGCGATGCTCGCGAATGCACTAAGGGAGTGGACTGTCAGTGTACCACTTCCGGCAAATCTTCTTGCCCATTGGGCTGAAACCAGGAATGCTGATTTGAACGCCACGGCTTTGCGCGGCCGCCGCCTTGCGGCTGCGTCAGGACTGGGCCCAGTCGCTTAGAATCAACCGATAGCTGCGAATGGCAACTCAATAAATGGTTTCATTGGTGGTGATGAGATCAATGCTGAATATCGTGCTGCGTACTAAGAACGCTAAACACGGCTGAAGCCATTCAAACGACCATACGGCTTTGTTCGTTTCATCACTCCACGTGGTGAATCGCGCTGCAGCGCCTAGTAACGGCTAGCGACTGGCGCGGGCCTCGCGTTTGCCAGAGGGTTTCGCGACACCTTGGTCTCCGGCTGACTACGATCGCTGATACATTGATATTGTTTCGAAGCAGCTTGTGTTGGAGGACGCCACATGCTGGCAGGTGAATTGATGCTGGATGGAGTAATGATCGTCTGGTTTGCGCTGACCGGCGCAAGCGTGGCCTTTGTCATTTGGGACTCCGTTTTCAACGGAGTGACGAGCTGGGTCCAACGGATCGCTTGGATACTCGTTGCTATCATGCGCAAGCTCATCGTTCTGGCAAACGCCCTCATACGCGACGGTCGGCATTGGTCCGAAGTTCGACCTTGACCATCACGGATACTCCACTCCTTGGCGGTTACGATGAGGCAAAAACCCTCCGGTACGAAATCACTCCAGATGTTCCATGAGTGCTGACGAGGGACAAGCGGGCCATCCCGGCCGGCAAGCTCGTCCACGTGATCCTCGACAACTACGCCGCCCACAAGACTCCCGAGGTCCGGCGCTGGCTTACCCGCCACCCCCGCTGGACGTTTCACTTCACGCCGACATCGTCGTCCTGGCTCAACGCGCTCGAAGGCTTCTTTGCAAAACTCACCCGCCGAAGTCTAAAGCGTGGCGTCTTCCGCTCGTTCTGAGACCTTCAGGCTGCGATCAACCGGTTCGTCGCTGAGCACAACGGAGGCGACCCGAAACCCTTCGTCTGGCGCGCTGACCCGGACGCTATCATCGCTGCCCGAAGTCAAGGGTTCCAAACATTGGAATCAATCCACTAGCGGCGTACTCTTTGCCGGGCCGTGTGTGATACGGTCCAAGCTGTGGTTGGGCCGAATAAGGGGCGAAAAAGCCCCAACAGAGGGAGGACGCAAATGTACCATCGAACAATGCGGGCAATCGTGATGGGTCTCGGGATCCTTGCGGTTAGCCCACCCATCGCGATTGCGGCGGAGTTTATTTCGATCAAAGGCGGTCAAGTGCGTGGCGCGTTCAATCGCACCGCCAATGGTTGGGCCGCTTACGTCACCGAGAATGTGCCGGAGATCCGAGCCTCTGCCGAAGCGTCGGCCGGGTCGCTCGACAACATCCGAACGCTGCAGAGCGGTGACGCTGAGTTCGGTGTTGCGTTTGCGAGCGATGCCTACAGTGCCCATCGCGGCGAGGCGCCGTTCGAAACCGCAACTGACAAGCTACGCGCGGCAACCTACCTCTTTGGATCTGTGGGTCATTTCGTCGTTCCGGCCGACAGCGACATCCAGGAAATCGCCGACATCAAAGGCAAGACCATTTCGATGGGCGGCCCGGGTTCAGGCTCTGCGAAAAGCCTCCAGGCGATCCTTGAGCATATCGGTCTTTGGGGTGAATTCGACCCGGTCTATGCGGGCCGCAAGAGCCCCGAGGAGCTGCGCAATGGCAACATCGCAGCCTACAATTGGCATCCCGGACTGGGAAACGCGATGATCCGCGACACGGCGGCGGCGATGCCCATCCGCTTCATCGATATGAACAAGCCTGCGGTTGAGACGGGATTCTACGATGCATTTCCTTACTATGGCCCCACAGTGATCCCTGCCGGGACGTACCCTGGTGTTGATGTCGACACAGAGACCTTCGGCACTGGCACGCTGATGCTCACCCACGCTGACGTGCCTGAGGATCTCGTCTACAACGTCCTCAAGGCCGTGTACTCGGACGCTGGCAAAGAATTTCTCATCTCAGCGGCCGGTCAGGTGGCAAGCCAAATGACCACAGACAACGCTGTGCGCACCGTCACCATCCCGCTTCATCCGGGCGCGGTTCGGTTCTTTGAAGAAGCAGGCGTCACCATCCCGGACGAACTGAAGTCTGATCCCGCCAGTTGAGCAGGACCGACAGTCACGATGGGCCGGAGCGGGAACGTCTCGCCTGGCCCAAACCGACACTTGCCTTCCTCAGCGTCGGGCTTGCCGGCTACACGCTGTGGATCGCTGGTCCGGGGCTCGCCCCGGACCACGTGCGCCTTTCGGTCTACCTTGCTGTGACATGGGTGCTGGTGCTTTTCGGTTTTCATCGCGAGACATCAGCGGACACATCGATCTGGGGTCTCTGGCCGGCGCTTTATGCCCTCGGCGCCACGGTCTTCGGCGCGACATTGGTCGACCACGCGACAAGCATTGTACGCGACGGGGTGACGGTGTTCGACATGGGTTACACCATTGGCCTTGCCGTCTGTGTGGGACTTGCGGCGCGATCAAAAGAGGGGCGAAACCTTGTCCTGGTGGGGTTTGCGCTGATCGTGATCCTTTACGTGCTCGTCCATTATCTGACGCTGGTGAACCGGGCCGGGGCATGGACCCCATCGGACGTGGCGGTCGCCACCATCGCCTTTTTCATCACATTGGAGGTGGCGCGGCGCGGGCTGGGGCTGGCGATCCCAATCATCGCACTCTTTGCTGTCGGCTACGCCTATTTCGGACAGCAGATGCCCGATGCCATCGCCCACCGCGGGGTGCGGATCGAACGGATCTTGAACTACACGCTCTATAGCCAAGAGGGCGTCTACGGGATCATGACAAGCGTGATGGCGAACATCGTTCTCATGTTCATTCTGCTCGCCGCCTTCATGAACCGCTCCGGCATGGGTCGGTTCTTCATTGACTTTCCGATGGCTCTCGCGGGGCGTTCGGCAGGCGGACCGGCAAAGGTGGCCGTGTTTGCATCCGGCGTGTTCGGATCCATCTCAGGCTCCAGCCTCGCCAACATTGTCTCCACTGGAACGTTTACAATCCCGCTGATGAAGCGCGTAGGTTTTCGCGCGGCAGTCGCTGGCGCCGTTGAAAACAGTGCCTCGCTCGGCGGACAACTTCTTCCCCCTGTGATGGGGGCCGGCGTTTTCGTCATGGCCGAGATTACGGGAATACCTTACGTCGAGATTATCGCGGTGGCTACAATACCGGCGTTGTTGTACTTTGCGTCGATCATTCTCATCGTGCATTTCGAAGCCAAACGGAATGGGATTGGCGGCGTTGCAGATCAGGATGCAGTCCGGCCCCTCACGGTGCTGAGGGCAGGATGGTTCCACACAGTCCCGTTCGTCGTCTTGGTGGGGTCCCTGATTGCTGGCTTCTCCCCGGACCGTTGTGCGCTCGCTGCGATCTTGACGATCCTCGCCATCAACTGGATACGCGTTGTGTCCGCGCGGCTGTTGGGAACGGCCATGCCGGAGTTTGTGTTCGGGCTGAAGGGCCTGGTGGTGGCCCTTACAGATGGCGTGCGCAACTCGCTCGTCATCGGTGCAATCGCCGCGTGCATTGGTATCATCGTTGGAATGATCGCGCTGACCGGATTTGGTCTCAAGATCAGTCTCATCTTGGTCGATGCGGCCGGAGGGAGCTTGTTGCTGACGTTGATCTTGCTGGCGCTCTGCTCGCTCGTCCTTGGGATGGCGCTCCCGATCACGGCGGCCTATCTGGTGCTCATAGTGCTGGCGGCGCCGGCCCTTGAAACGCTTGGCGTGCCGTTGATTGCTGCGCACCTGATCGTGTTCTGGCTCAGTCAGGATTCCAATATCACGCCGCCCGTGTGTATCGGTGCGTTCGTGGCGGCGTCGATTGCGGACGCCAAGCCTTGGCCGACTGCCTGGCTCAGCTTCCGCTTTGCCAAGATGCTCTATGTGATGCCGCTCCTGTTTGCGTTCACGCCCATCTTGTTCACAGGGACAGTTTTGGGTGCGGTCTGGACAATCGCGTTTGCAACGGTGGGGACGTGCGCGTTCGCGGCCTGGACACAGGGTTATCTGCTGGCCCGCGCCAATCGTCTCACCGGATCAATCCTGGCGGTCAGCGCGGGGTGTTGCTTTCTGCCTTATGATTTGGCGCTTCCCGGTGCCATTCCAGGCGCCGCCGCCAATATCTTCGGTGCAGTTCTTCTTGTGCTGCTTGCTGTTTGGCAGTGGCGGGAAAGCCCCCGTTCCTCACTCAAACCCACATGAGCGCCATGGCCGAGATCCCGCTTTGCCAAGCCCCCGACCCCACCCCCCGTGCGCCGAGCTTTAATGTGCCCAGCGGTGCCTGTGACACACATGCTCATATCTTTCCGGCAGACGCGCACCACCGTTTCAATCCGGCGCGCAGCTATACCCCGCCTGATGCTAGTCTCGAGCAATTCATCGCGCTGCAGAACACTCTCGGCATGCAAACTGCCGTGCTTACTCAGCCGAGTGTCTACGGCGTGGATAACACAGTCATCATGGATGCCGTGGCGGCGTATCCTCGGCGGCTGAAAGCCGTTGTGGCCGTGGGGGAGGATGTCAGCGACGGGGAACTGACGCGTCTTGCTGCTGCAGGCGCCGTCGGCACGCGTGTCAACGTGGTGGACGGCGGCGGCATGCCCTTCACTGACTTTGAGGCGGTCCGCCGCTTCACCCAACGCATCGCAGGACTTGGCTGGCACCTGGAACTCCTTGCCCATGTCCACGATTTCGATGACATCCGTGCAGCGCTCGGCAATCTGCCCGTCCCGGTGGTGTTTGGCCACCTCGGCTACATGCCCACGCGCCTCGGTGTGGATCATCCACGCTTCGTCGCATTCCTTCATGAATTGGAACGCGGAAATACTTGGGTGAAGCTGTCAGGCGCGTATCGGATCAGTGCCGAAAAGGCGCCGCCATACACAGATGTTGTCCCCATTGCCAAGGCGCTGCTTTCCGCGAACCCGGAGCGCGTCGTCTGGGGTAGCGATTGGCCGCATCCCAAGCACGAAGGCGTGATGCCCAACGACGGCTATCTTCTCGATCAGATCGTTGACTGGACAGATGACCCACACCTTATCGAGAACGTGCTCGTGCATAACCCCAAAACGCTATACGGCTTCTAGACCGTTTTCCCTATGACCGTACATAACCAGCATGCCGGACATAGCGTCGGCACTCGGCAGGATCGAAGCGGTCCATGATGCTCCCGATGGTATTCAAGAGGTCGTCCCTTGTGCGGGCTCGGGCTCTTTGCAGGAGGGTTTTGAGCTTGGCAAACGCCTGTTCAATCGGGTTTAGATCGGGCGAATAGGGCGGCAGGCACATAACGCTGATGCCGGCACGGTGTAGGACATCGCGAACCACCCCAAAACATTTGAGGCGATTTTCTTGCTTCAGCCTCACTCAATCATTACCAAACCGATTCCGGTCAAAGGGAATGGGCTCTATAGCGTTTTGGGGTTGCAAGGAATCGGGCAAATTAGATTCTGAATAGTCGGTGTTTGCGTTGGAGTATGCGCGATGGTGGCTTTGTCGGACGATTTGCGAATTCGGTTGGTCAGAGCGGTAAAAGCCGGCGCGTCGTGCCGGCAAGTGGCGGCGTGGTTCGAGGTCAGCCCTTCGGCGGTTATCAAGCTGA
>JBCCYN010000101.1:0-18491 GCA_039189655.1 Pseudomonadota bacterium
GGGGGGGGGGCGGCCGGGGTTAGATTTATCGCGCCTTACACCAAGGCGGGCCCTATGGGTGGAGCCTCAGAAGCAATCCCCACACAATCTTCAACTGATATGCCGCTATGAGACGGTTGTCGGCTCACGTTTTTCAGCCCGGCACAGGTGCATCAGCGCCCACCCACCGCGTCCTTCGAGGAAGCGGACCGTCATGATCGCCAGGCCGCCCTGTGGCGGCGACGGCGAGCCAGTTTCACAAGAGGCCGTGTCGTCCATGTCGCCCGGGATCGGGACGCACAGCTCAGTCGCGCCACCTGGGACCCAGCACAATCACGGTCCCTCGGCGCCACCATCCCATTTGTATCGCAGTAGGGGACAAGGCGATGGAGATCAAACAGCTACGCTACTTCAAGCGCGTCGCCGACGCGGGCAGTGTCAGCCGCGCTGCCGCCGCGCTCTCGGTGGCCCAGCCCGCGGTAAGCCGGCAAATCGCGAATTTGGAAGAAACCCTCGGCACGCCGTTGTTCTTCCGCAACGGCCGCGGCGTCAAACTGACGGACGCGGGCGAGCAGCTTTACGCCCACAGCACCCAAATCCTTGAGGCGGTGCGCGTGGCCGAGCAGGACGTGCGCGACAGCGTGGGCGTTGCCCGTGGCACCATCCTGATCGGCTCAATGCCCACCGTGGTGCGGCTCATTGCTCCGCCGCTCTTGCGCTACGTGCACAAGAACCATCCGGAATTGGCGCTCGAGTTCACCGAAGGGTATTCGGGCTACGTCAACGAATGGCTTTCCAACGGGCTTTTGGATGTGGCGATCATCCACGATGCCACGCGCACGCAGCACTTCCTCACCGAACCGCTCCTGCGCGAGGAACTGGTGGCCATCAACAGTGACGACGATCACCGGCCGGCCAGGTTCACCGACCTTGCAGCCGAGCCTCTGATTTTGCCGCGTAAGAACCATGGGTTGCGCCTGCAGTTGGAGCGCGCGGCGAGCCAGTCGCGGACCACACTCAATGTCCGGTTTGAGATCGATTCCCTTGAAGGGGCGCGTCGCCTCGTGGCCGCTGGCTATGGTGTGAGCGTCGTTCCGCGGGCGGCGGTGGAAGGCGATGAGCGGTTTTCCAAGCGTGCCATTGTCGAGCCCCAGCTGACCCGCCAGCTTCTGCTCGCTACCTCTTCGCAGCGCCCAGTGTCCCAGACCACCCGCGCGCTTATTCAGGAACTGAAGCGTTTGGTCCGGCAAATGACCAGCACGTCCGCGTGGCCTGGCGCCGTACGGCCGGGAACCGGGATCGATGCCGGGGAGCGGGAACCGGCCCAGGTCGTTGGTATCGACCGCGCCGCATAACAGAATTTACAAACAGTTAGTCAGCTCGACAATCAGTGACGAAGATCACTGCTTGTCCCTTGATCCCCCCACCGGCTGCGCTTATTGCAGCTTGGTGGTGGGAGATTCTCCTTGGCAGACACCCAAGATTGTGGCGCATCCGCGCGCCCGACCCTTGACAGTCGCAGCCTAGGCCCCGCGCTGCGTCGGCGGCGCGATTACCTTGCGCTCTCTGCTCCATCGATCTGTTTGGCGGGCGGTTTCGCGTGATACCTGGGATGCGGTTTGTGGGGGATGTGCTTCCCCTTCTGGTGCGGCCGCGATCCCTCGCGCTCCATGTCCATTGGCTACGCAATGAGAAGAAGTACGGCCGCGTCCGGCGGGAAATTAAGGACGAATTCGACGACGCCTTCTACCTCGGAACCTACCCGGAGGTCCGAAGTCTGAGGATCGGGCCGCTGCGCCATTTCATCATGGTTGGGTGGAAAGAGGGCAAGGACCCCAACGAACTCTTTTCCACTCGCGCGTACCTGGAGAAGTACCAGGACGTCGCCGACCTCAAAATAAATCCGTTCCATCACTACGTCACCCATGGACGGGACGAGGGCCGCTCGGCGGGGCTTTCCCGGGGCCGGCGTAGAGGTCAGCCGGCGCCCAGCGATCCGCTGGTGTTGCCTGCCATGCCCGGCGCTGACGTTTGGCAGACACTGCCCAAGCGGGTGGTTGAGGCAAGCGATCGCCAGGCCGTCGATGTGGTCATCCCGGTCTATAAGAGCTTGCACCATGTGGCGGTCACCCTCGAAAGCGTCTTGCGCAGCGAGTGCGAGACCCCGTTCGAGTGCGTTGTCATCAACGACGCGTCCCCCGAGCCGGAAATCACTGCACTCCTCGACCGGCTCGGCGAGAGCGGGCATATCCGCCTCATTAAGCACGCGCAAAACCAAGGCTTTGTCCGCAGCGTGAACGACGGGATGGCGCACAGCGCCCACCGGGACGTGGTGCTCCTCAACGCCGATGTGCTCGTCCACGACGGCTGGCTGGACCGTGTGATGGCGCCCATTGCCGATGACCCGACCATCGCCACTGTGACGCCGCTGTCCAACAACGCGACCATAGCGAGCTACCCGAATTTCGGCGTCGATAACAATTTTGAGCTTGAAGCGTCCTCGCAGGTGATTGACCGCCTAGCAAGGGCCTCGAACCGCGGTACCGTCGTGGATATCCCCACTGGGATTGGCTTTTGCATGGCCATCCGGCGCGCGACGCTCGCGGAGGTGGGCAACTTCGACGCCGAGACCTTTGGACTGGGCTACGGCGAAGAGGGCGACTTTTGCATGCGCGCCCTCAAGGCGGGGTGGCGCAACGTCTTGGCGACGGACGTCTTCGTTAAGCACTACGGCTCCACGTCCTTTGGCGCGAACGCACCCACCCGATCCCACGAAGCCCAGGCGAAGCTTGCCGCAAAACACCCCGACTACCCCAACCGCGTCTCCCGCCACCTGGCCGCCGACCCGGCCCTTGCGTCACGCATTCTCCTCGATATCGCCCGGCTCAAGAACGCATTCGGCCGCACCTCCATCTTGTTTTTCACCCACACGCGGGGCGGGGGCATCGAGACGTACCTGAAGTATATCTACGACCAGCTCCTGCGGGACGGACTGCGCGATGTGGTCAACCGCGCCGTGGTGATCCAGACGCAGCAGCGCGGCTCGGTGCAAATCCACGCCTTCGGTGGCCGACCTCTCCCCTACATGCCCAACCTCGAGCACCTCAATGTGGAGCGGCACAAGGACTATCTCGGCACCATCATCGACATTTTGGATCCCGAACTGGTCCATATGAATTCGTTCGCTGGCCTCACCGTGCCATCCATCGCGAGGCTGATGGAGGCGCTGGCATCCGCCCGTCGTCCGTACTGGCACGTGTGGCACGATCATCAGCCGCTCTGCCCGCGCCTTACCTTTCTGGATTCGGAGGATCGCTATTGCGGCGAGACCGACGCTCAGCGCTGCGTTGCTTGCCTCGCCTCCACGAGCGCCACCTTCGAATGGGTGCGCATCGAGGATTGGCGCGCCCGCTTCCGCAACTATCTTGGCAACGCGGAGGTGGTGAGCGCCCCTTCCGAGGCCGCCGCCCTTCGCGCGAGGCGCCTGGTGGACGCGGCCAAGGTGGAGGTCCATCAGCACCCCGAACCGCACCTTCGCGATGTGGAACCGCTCACTCAGCCCACACGCACCAATGGGGTCCGCCGCATCCTTATTCTCGGCGCCATCGGTCCCCACAAAGGCGCGAATTTATTGGCGGCCATGGTGCGCGACATGCGCCGGCGCAAGTTGCCGCTTCACCTCGATATTGTTGGCTATACGTCGAGCAAGGAGATCCACAACGGACCGAACGTTTCCTTGCACGGTCGCTATGACGGCGATCGCGACGCAGTCCATCGGGTGAGATCAATCCATCCCGACCTTTGCCTGATCACATCCATCTGGCCGGAGACCTACGTCTTTACGCTCTCGGTGGCGATGGCCCTCAATATTCCCGTCGCCACCTTCGATCTGGGCGCCCAGGCCGAGCGCGCGCGGGCCTACTGCCGGTCATCCATCTTGGGCAAGAACATGATGGAGGATCCGGTGGGGCTCAACGACGCCCTGTTGGGCCTTGATCTCGACGCGCTCTGGGCCCGTGACGCGACGGTGGACTTTGCAGACCACTCCGCGCTCAGCCAGTTTTTCCTGGACCAGACGCGGCGGCACCCCCGTCAGCTACCGCCAAATCCGCCAGGAGCGGCTGGCCATCCAGATAGTGAGCGCCAAGCAGGCGATCCGATCGTTCTGCCAACTTAATGACTTCATCGCGCTCGGCGGCGCTCAGTTGAGGTCGCGCACCGTTCTCGTGCTTCAGGGTGCGTAAAATCCGCTTGCGGGCCTGGTGCTTATCGCGCTCATCAAGGTCGGACCGGTTGATTTCCAGGAGGCTGGCAAGGCTGTCCACTGATGGCGAAGGGTTGACGATCCGCGCCGTGTCCACCGGGTCGATGTCGATGTCGAGCGCGCGGCCGAAGGCGCCGAGCACGTCGGATTTCGCCTGCGAATAGCGCAGCACGTGAACCTTTTTTGCGTCGAGGAAATAGGCCCAACGGTTGATGACGCGGTAGTAGTGCAGTCCGGTCGGCCAGCGGCCGATCCACTTCAACCAGTCTGGAAAATCCCGAGTATCGCCATTTTTTATGCCCTGCATGTAGGACGACAGTATCCATTCGTCCTGACGGCGAACAAAGGCAATCAGCTCAAATTGAGCGTCCGGGAATGCAGCGCGAAAACGCTTATAAAGCTCGGCATCGAAAGACCACCAAAAATATTCGCTGGAGATGATGATCGTATGGGCGCCATGTTCGCGAGCATCGGCGATTATCCTCTCAGTCGTTTCACGAAAGTAGGCATCGCGGTCTTCGGGGAGCACTTCCAAGTGCATTCGCCATGCACCCGGATGGATCGAACCGGCCAGGAGATGATGCGCATTGGCCGCTACGCCGCGCTCGCTGTAGAGCACGCCCTTTTCCAGCAATGCGTCGCGGGATTCGTAGAGCATTGCTTGCAGCGCAGAGCTACCGGTTTTGGTGGAGCCGATATGGACAACGACGCGCAACGTCACCGAAAAACTCCAGCCATCGCCGCGCGATCCACAACAGGTTCACTCACCCACATCGGCCGTATCATAGCCCGCGTCGCATCCAGTTCCGTATCGCCCGCCTAGATAGTCACTCCAAACGCCGCTGCAAACGAGGGGCGACGAGCCATGCACCTTTCACAAGGTTGCCACACGTGCAACACTATGTGGCCAAGATTGCTCGACCGTTTCGCTGGAGTAGGACCTTGTTTCAATCATTGCGTGTTTTCCTCACTGTCCTGACCGCTTTCGCCACGGTTTTCCTCGCCGCCGGGCTGACGGCACCGCAGGCACAAGCGGCCTGCGTGCAAGGGGTTGCCGGGAACGATGTTCTCAACATGCGGTCAGGACCGGGCACCGGCTATGAGGTGGTGGATTTCCTGCCGCCCAACGTTTGCGGGGTCCGCTTTATGGGGCCGAGGTCAGGTAACTGGGCTGAAGTCGCCTGGCAAGGACGTAGCGGGTGGGTGAGCCTGCGCTTTATCTGCGATGGCTGCGGACCGGGCGGCGGCGGAGGCAACCGGGCCTGTGTGGTCGGCGTTGCCGGCAATGATGTTTTGAATGTGCGGTCGGGCCCGGGCACGCGAAACCGCGTTGTCGGCATCATCCCGCCTGACGCTTGCGGTGTCCGCCTCGGACAGCGCCGCGGCGGCTGGGTGCGAGTGAACTATCGCGGTTTGCGCGGCTGGGCCTCCGCAAGGTTCCTGGACTGATCGGGCCTGCGAAACCTCGCCGTCCAGCTAGATTTAGCCGAACGGTCGCCTTTGGTTGATGGCGGCCGCAAGGGTACCCTCGTCCAGATAGTCGAGTTCGCCGCCGATGGGTACGCCTGAAGCAAGGCGCGAAACGGTCTTGCCCGTCGCCTCCAGCCGCTCGGTGATGTAGTGGGCCGTGGTCTGCCCCTCCACGGTGGCGTTCATGGCAAGCACCACCTCGCGCACCGCCGGCGACGCCGCTCGCTCAACCAATTTGCCGATCCCGATATCTTCTGGTCCCAAACCGTCAATGGCCGAGATGGTCCCGCCGAGCACATGGTAGCGCGCGCGCATCACCGCCGCCCGCTCCAGCGCCCATAGGTCCGCCACGTCCTCAACCACCAGGATAACGGACGGATCGCGCCCCTCGTCCATGCAGACAGTGCAAGGATTAGCCGTATCGACGTTGCCGCATTCGGCGCACACGGTGACCCGTTCGCCCACCTCTTTGAGCGCGGCGGTGAGGGGTTCCAGCACGCCGTCGCGCTTTTTGACCATGTGGAGCGCCACTCGCCTCGCCGAACGCGGCCCAAGCCCGGGGAGCTTGGCAAGGAGGGTGATGAGCCGCTCGATCTCCGGCCCGGCAACGGACACGATCTTAGCCGAACGGCAGTTTTAACCCGGCGGGAAGACCCATATCGCCCATCATGCCCTGGGTCTTTTCCTGGACCATCGCCTCCACTTTGGCTTTGGCGTCGGCCACGGCGGCGATCACCAAATCCTCCACGATTTCCGCTTCTTCGGGCTTCATCATGCCCGGATCGATGGTGAGCCCCACCAACGCCATCTGCCCGTTGACGCGCGCGGTCACCGCACCGGCGCCCGATTCGCCGGTCGCCTCCAGCTCTTTCATTTCGTCCTGCAGCTCGGCCATGTGGGTTTGCAGCTCGCGGGCCTTACCCATCATCTTCAGTATGTCCATCAGTGGTCCTTACCCGATGTCTTTGTGCGCGTTGTCTGTGACGGTTCGATCCGGTTGCGCCGGACGCTGGTGATTTCCGCATCGGCGAACTGCTCCAGAACCGCTTTCACCAGCGGATCTTCCTTTGCCGCCTGCTTTAGTTGGGCCTGCTCTTCCTCGTGACGCTCGTGAAGTGTCTGGCCGTCGGCGCCCTCGCTTACCGTCACGATCCAGCGCGTCCCGGTGAGTTCGGTCAGCTTTGCACCAAGATCGCCTGCGACATTCGGTTCGGCCAGGTCATCCACGGAGACCTCAATACGTCCGGGCTGAAACTTTTTGATGCGCATATGGCGCTCAACGGCACGGCGAAGGCGCACATTCCCCGAAAGAAGTTTCGCCACCTCCTCAAAACTTGTTGGCGTCGGGGCTTTGTCCGGCGGTTTCTTGGGCGGCGGCGCAGGGGCCCGGCCGACCGGCCCCGAAGTTCCCTCACCCCTCGCTCCACCCGGAGCTGGTCTACCTCCGCCAGCCCTCGACCCGTCAACCGCTCCCCCGTCGAGCGGCAACTCATCGGGCTCCGGAAGCCCGGCGAGGTAGCAAAGGCGGATAATCACCATTTCCGCCGCCACGAAGGGTTTTGGGGCCCCTTGCACCTCGGAAATGCCGGCGAGCAACGCCTGCCACATGCGCGAGAGCGCCGCCATCCCTAGGTTTTGGGCGAACGCCGCCGATCGTTCCCGAACGTCTTCCGGTTCGCCCGCCTCAGGCGGCGCGTTGGTGACCTTCTGGCGCGTCACCTGGTGGACGAAGCTGGCAAGGTCGGTGAGGACGACCGCTGGATCAGCGCCCACATCGTATTGGCCTGCCAGCTCGCCAAGGGCGCCGGCCGCCTCCCCTTTCATGACCAGCTCGAAAAGGTCCACCACCCGGGCGCGGTCGGCAAGGCCCAGCATATCGCGCAGGTCTCCCGCCCGGACGGCGCCAGCCCCATGGGCGATGGCTTGATCCATGAGCGACAGAGCATCACGCACCGAACCTTCCGCCGCCCGCGCGATCATTTTCAGCGCCTCATCCTCGGCGGTGATCGCTTCGCGGGTCGCTATCTCAGCCAGATGCGCCACCAGAACATCGCTGTCGATACGCCTCAGGTCAAAGCGCTGGCAGCGCGACAGCACCGTCACCGGCACCTTTCGGATTTCGGTCGTGGCGAAGATGAATTTCACATGGGCCGGCGGCTCTTCTAGGGTTTTCAACAAACCGTTGAAAGCCGCTGTGGAGAGCATGTGGACTTCGTCGATGATGTAGACCTTGTGGAGCGCCGAGACCGGTTTGTAGCGCGCCGCATCGGTAATCTCGCGAATATCGTTGATGCCGGTGTGGCTTGCCGCGTCCATCTCGATGACGTCCACGTGCCGGCCTTCCATGATGGCCTGGCAGTGGACGCCGGGTACCTCGAAGTCCACCGTCGGCCGCCGCTCTTCGCCATCCTGCTCGTAGTTGAGCGCCCGCGCCAAAATCCGCGCCGTGGTGGTCTTGCCTACTCCCCGCACGCCGGTGAGCATCCACGCCTGGGGGATGCGGTCCTGGGCGAAGGCGTTTCGCAGGGTGCGGACCATCGGCTCCTGACCGATGAGCTCGCTAAAATTGGATGGCCTGTACTTGCGGGCAAGCACCGTGTAGGCGCCGTTGGGCCCATCGATCGGCGCAAGGGGGGAGGTTTCGTCGTCTGCCATCTGGTCTCCGGGCCGCCGCGATGGCCGCGGCAGCAATGCTCCGCGTGCCGGCGCCAAAGGCAAGGAAGGAGGCCGGCGAATGACCCGGACCGGTATCGTTAGGGCTGCTTCGTTCCCGACCTGACCCGGTTGGCGAGCGGACCGTCCACCACCGACCTCCCAGCCCCTTATATCAAACCCGCCGGCTTCCTTGGCAAGGCCGCAAGCTCCATCACCCGCCCGCCCGCAGCCGCGGCGTCAGCAGGATCGTGGCTGACGAGGACCACCGGCAGGCCATCCTGGCGGGCCAGGGCGAAAACAATGTCGCGGGTTGCTGCGCGAAGGGCCTGGTCAAGGGCCGAAAAAGGCTCGTCTAACAGCAGCGCACGGGGTTCTGCGGCAAGGGTTCGCGCTAACGCGACGCGGCTTTTTTGGCCACCTGAAAGCGTGTCGGGATGGCGCCGCGCGTAATCGGCCATGGCAACGCGCTCCAGGGCCGCGAGGGCGAGGGAGCGCCGTGTGCCGCGCCCCCGATCCGCTGGCCGCCTCGGGACGGCGAACATCACATTGCCCAGCACCGTCATGTGCGGAAAAAGCAGCGCATCCTGGAACATCATTCCGACGCCGCGGTGCTCGGCCGGCAGGCTGAGGAGATCTTCGTTCCCCAGGAAAACCCGGCCTCGTTCCTCAAACTCCGCAGACAAGAGCCCGGCAACGCCGAGGAGCAACGACGATTTGCCAGCACCCGACGGGCCCATGACAGAAAGCACCTCGCCGGGCTCAACCCGGGCGCAAAGCTGCAAGAGGGCCGTGCCTTCCAGAAGGACTTCGTAGTGGTCGAAGACGAGACTCATCGGGGGACCGCCCCCCACCGGCCCGTGGCCAGAGCCGGACCGCCGCGCGCAAGCGCAAAGGCCACGAAGGGGAGGAGCAACTGAAGGCTTGCGAAAATTCCAATGAGGCGTCGATCGCCGGCGCTTGCTGCTGCCACCGCCTCCGTCGTCACGGTGGCCACGCGCCCTGCGCCGATCATCTGGGTGGGAAGGTAAAGCCCCACGCTCACCGCCACGCAAAGGGCAGCCGCTACCGCAAGGGGCCGCGCCATGAGCGCCAACCGCACCCGCAAGAGCCTTCGCCACGGTCCCGCACCAATGCTGGCGGCCACCATCTCATAGCGCGGATCAAGGGCCGACCAGGGGCCGGAAAGGGCGATCAAGGCGTAGGGCAACGTAAAAACCACATGGGAAAGCGTCACCGAAAGCATGCCGCCCTGGACCCCGAGGGACACGGCGAAAACACTGAGGCCGAACAGGAAAGCCACCTGTGGCGTGACTAGGGGCGCGTAAATGAGGAGCGGTAGCCGCACCCCCCGCTGCGCCGCCTCCAGCAGCGCTACAGCAAGGGGAAGCGAGATGAACGTCGCCCCGAGGGCGATGACAATCGTTTGGGCTAAGACGGGGAGTGCCACCGGAAGCTGAGCCGCCCAGCCGGCGGTGCTCAAGGTTTTTGGGAGCGTATCCGGAAACGGCCAATACCCGGCAACGGACTGGACCACCAAACCGCCAAAACCCACGAAACCAATTCCGACGCCGAGAAGCGCCACAGAAAGAGCGAACCAGCGCACCAGCCCGTCCCCCTTTCCCCGCCACCCACTAAACCGCCAAAGGGCCATGGCCGCGCCCGCCGCCCGCTCCGCAAGGAGCCAAACCACAATGAGTGCCGCCACCAACAACACCATCGCCAAAGCACCGGCGCTTCCCAGGAGCCAGCCATCGAGATCTGGCGATTGCAGCCAGCGCAAGATGCGCACTGAGAGCGTCGCCGGACGAGTGGGCCCCAGGATGAGCGCCATGTCGACCACCGAAGCGGCAAAGGCAAGCACAGCGAGTATGGGAAGTTTTAGCTGCCGATAGATGAGCGGCCAGACAGCATGGATGAACCCAAGGATACGCCCGTAGCCGAGGGTGCGCGCTACCGAAGCGCGCTTTGCGGCATCTACCTGGCCAAGGGCGGCCAACGCCATCAGGAAAAGGAATGGAGTTTCCTTCATGGTGAGCGCGGCAACGAGCGACCATCCGACGGGATCGTTGAGGATGACGAGGTCCGGCGGTGCGTCGAGCCCGGTTGCCCAGGGTGACAGCGCCCGCAGCACAAAGCCCGATGGGGCAAACAAAAACACAAAGCCAAGCGCGGCTGCCGCGTGGGGCACGGAAAGGATCGGCGCAAGCAATCGCTCCGCAATTCGGAGTGCGGGCGTACCGAAGGCTGCTGCAAGGATCGCTGCCGTCAGGCCCACCGACAAAGCGGTCGCGGCCAGGGCGCAAAACGCGCTGACGCCGATGGATCGCCAAATCCCTGGCTCGCCAAGGAATTTCCCGAACACGGAAAACCCCAACTCATCGGCACCGAGCGCCGGAAAATAGTTGAGAGCCGGCAGGAGGATGCCAGAAAGGCCCGCAACCACCGGCGCCAAGACCACGGCGCTGATCGTGATGGCGAGGAACCGCCACCTGCGGGAGGCACCGACGTTCATTCCCCTACCCCTTGCGCCGTCGGTGGCCAGTCAGCCTCGCCATATCGCCTTGGCTGCCGCCGCCATGGACGGGTCGTCGATGGCGCCGGCCGTACCCATATCCTGCTGTCATCGATGTGCCCGTCCCGCCGTCCGCCCGGGTGCTTCGACGTTTGCGCTGACCGTACGCGGGCGCGACGAGTGCAGCCTCAAATCTTCGAAGGCGTTCCAATCAGCACGAAACGGCCCGGAAAGCGCCGGTTCGGTCGACCAAAGAACCATCTTTTCCACGATCCGGTGTTGCGACAACCTATCCTTCGCGGTGCAAGGCACGTTGGCTATAGTGCGATGCAATGACCACGCTGGACGCCCCTTTTCACGCCGTGCTGTTCCCGCATCGCTCGCTGAGCACCCGGGGCTTTTTCATTATGATGGCGATCGTCGTCGGCGTGATGGGATTTGCGGGCCTGCGCGCCCTCGCCCTTGGCGCGTGGCCCATTGCCATCTTTGCGGTGGCCGATGTCCTGCTCATTTATGTGTGCTTCAAGCTGAGCTATCGCGCCGGCAGGCAGTTTGAGGAAGTGCGCGTTGACCCGCACGAGGTGCTGGTGCGCAAGGTATCGCCCGCGGGACGGGTCATCGAGCACAGATTTCACCCCTCCTGGGCCCGCCTCACCGTCACCCGCCACGAGGATGAGGGCGTCACGAGGCTAGACCTGGGCTCCCACGGGAAGTGGATCGTGCTCGGTGCGTTCCTCAATCCGGACGACCGTGCATCCTTTGCCGAGGCCTTTGCTGACGCCCTTGCACGGGCCCGCCAACCGGCCTGACAACTGTCGTCTATGCCTAAGAGGCTGCGCACGGTCTGGTTTTGTGGGCGAGGCGCGCATCTGCGGTGTCCGGTGAACAGGCACTGCTTTCCGCGGTAGCCGATAGAAATGCCGGGCGGACGAGAAACTATCAGCCCGGCATTCCTTTGGGGTACCGTGCGCCCAGGTTCGGGCGCACCGGCTTGAGTGGATGGATCCGAGCGTTAGAGGATGAAGTCGTCGGCACCAATATCGGCGAGGGTATTGGTGGCAAGATAGTTTTGCAGCCGCACCGTGTCGCCACCGCCGAAGTCCAGGATGACACTGTTGCCAGCAGCAGTGGCCGTGATGGACGCCACCGAGGCAAAGTTATAGGCGCTCACGTCGATGAGGTCGTCGCTGATGGCGCCGGTGTCTTCAAAGCCGAAGATCCGGTCCTGTACCACCCCGGCGGTTGGTGCAAAGACCATGGTGTCTGCACCCGCTTCACCTTCATAGCGGTCCGCACCGGCGCCGCCGAATAGGATGTCGTTGCCGATGCCGCCGAACAAAGCGTCATCGTTCGCGCCGCCGTCGAGGCTATCGGCACCATCATCGCCACGCAGCGTATCGTTGCCGGAATCGCCCATCATCGTGTCATTTCCGGTGCCGCCGCGGAAGTTGTCGTCACCACTACCGCCGGTCATATCGTCGTTACCGGAGTTACCGAACAGAGAATCGTTATCGGTACCGCCGCTTATGGTGTCGCCCCCTTGGCCGCCGCGAATGTCATCGGCACCCTGGTCACCGAACAGTTCGTCATTGCCGCCCTCACCGACCAAGGCGTCGTCGCCAAGGCCACCGTTCAGCGTATCGCCGCCGCCGCCGCCGATAAGTCGGTCCTCGCCGGCGTTGCCGCTCAGCTCGTTATTGCCGTCATCGCCATCGAGCGTATCGTCCCCGCTGCCGCCTTCAGCGTCTTCCATTCCTGACAGCGTGTCAGATACTTCTAGGACGTTGAGCTTGGCAAAATTGCTCGCCAACCTGATGAGTGCATCCGAGCCCGACAGCGCGAAGCTCACCGTGTCTCGGCCGGTCCCGCCTTCCAGGAAGTTGCCGCGACCGTCGGTCGAGAAGAAGTCGTCACCGGCGCCACCGAGCGCGACATCGCCGGCGTCGAAATACGTATCAAGCGTATCGTTGCCCTGCCCGCCAATGATTGTGTCGGCCCCGTTGCCGGAGAAAATGGTGTCGTCCCCAAGACCGCCATTGATCTCATTGGACAAATTGTTGCCGCGCAGGGAGTCATCAAACCGAGAACCCTCAAGGTTCTCAACGGAGATGATGGTGTCGACGCCTGCACCAACGGTGTTCTGAGCACTGCCGATCGCAAGGTTTACGTTTACGCCCGCGGTCGCAGAGAGGTAGCTCACCGTGTCGTTGCCGGTACCGCCGTCGATGGTGTCGTTGTCGGCGCCGCCGTCGAGGAAGTCGTCGCCCGTCTGACCGCGAAGCTCGTCGTTGCCGTCGCCACCGAAGATGACGTCGTTGCCGCCGGATACGTTGATGAGCGAGCCGAAGCGCACCTCGCCGAAGAGGTTGTCGGCGCCCGCACCGCCGACGATGAAGTCATCGCCGCCAACGATGATGTTGTCGATGGTCGACACACGGTTGTAGACGTCGCCGCCGATGTCATCGACGCCGTAGCCACCGTTGATCTCGTCGTCACCGCCGGTGATGGTGAAGACGCCCACTGGCGTTGGCGCGTTCAACGTATAGACGTCACCGCCGATGTCGCCGGCTTCCTCGGCCGAAATGACGTCGTTGCCGCCGTTGACTGTGCCGCCGTTATAAACGCGCACATCGCCTGCGATTATCGGCGAGAAAGAGGCGTCGCCCTGGATGGTATCGTCGCCGCCATTAACGGTGCCGTTGTTCAAAATGTTGACGTCGCCAGTGGCCCAGGACGATGCGCTGGTGTTGCCGGAAATGTCGATGAGGTCGTCGCCACCATTGAGCGTGGCGGACCCAGTGCCCGGACGATCCACCTGCCATGCGTCGCCGGCCACGCGGGCAAACTCTTCAGTGTCGATGGTGACGAAGACGTCGTCGCCGCCATTATAGGTAGCGGGAAAAAACGAGGTGGTTGAGCCTGAAAAATTCCAAATATCGCCGGAGAGTTCAACGTCGTTGTCGACACCGTCGAAGGTGTCGTTACCACCGTTGTTGGTGTTGGATTGACCGATAATCGATAGGAAGATGTTGCTGAGGTCGTCGCCGAAAACGCGGTTCGTGCCGGTGACACCAACGGTGTCTTCGTCGAGGTCGCTGAGATCGAAAAAGTCGTTGTTCTCAAGCGCCGCGCCAAACAAGCTGAAGGCGCCGTTGTCGATGGAGGTGAGATCGGCGTTTGACGTCAGGCTAAGGCCGGTAATCTGAATTTCGTCGTCGGTAATGTCGTTGGCGAGCGAATCATTTCCGATATCGATGCCGATGTTATTGATCGTCCCCGCGGTAAGGTTTCCGCCACTATGGACGAAGCCGGTGCCCTCCACCGTGACGCGGTTTCCACCAACGGTGAGGAAGTCGTAGCTGATCGACGACGTTAAGACCGGTGCGCCGCTGCGCGTGGTGTTGAGGGTGGTGAGGTCGATGAGAGACGCGGAGTCAAAATTAACTGTTGCCATGGCACATTGCCTCTTTTCTTAAGGCGTGCGGGCAAAGACTTGTTTGCATAAATAAATAAAACTGCGCCCGCACGGACAAATGCCGACGATCTACCGATGAGTCTTACGCACCAGTCGCCGACACCTAGGAACTAACACTGTGGGCGCTTGATCTTCCACCACCCTAGAGCGAATTTACGCTTTTTTTGCGCTGGATTTTTCCAGTGAATACTTTTTTTGTGCGGGGAATGCTTGGCGCTCATCTAGGATGCGGGAAACGGTTAGGCCTGAGCCACCAGCACTGGTTCTTGGTCGGATACCTCAAACCCAAGAGACTCTTCACGGTCAGGCGCGGCCAAGCTTCCTGTGATGAAGTTGCAGCCGGTGGGCTGACCCAAACTCAAAAAGTCTGGCGGGAGCGTGCCGGGGCCGGCGGATCGTTGCCACGACCGGTGCCGTATCAAGACCGGCGCAACGATCGCTCGCTAAGAGTCTCGCGGTAGCCCAATCGCGGGCTTGGCGCTGGGGCTAAGGGCCACCGAGCGGGCGCGTTTGTCGTCCGCCGCTACTCGACCTGCGGGATCCGCGCCGGCGGATCTGTCGCCTTAAAAAACGGAGAGTGAAGGGGATGCTGATCGAGGCGCCGATCACGAACGACAACATCAAAAAACCGCGCCTCGATGCGACGCTGCGGGAGCTTTGTCGGTTTGACATACACCTTGAGGCACGGGATTTTCGTCGCCCGCCGCCACTTTTTGCCGGTCTTTTCGAGCTGTTGACGGGCCGTCCGTTTGAAACGTCGTCCAACGCCATCGTTCGCTTCGCGACGCCCAACGCCATCGAAGAGAAGCGGCGCCCGCTCGTCTGGTTGCGGATCGACACCCGCTATGGCGACCTTGCGAGCGGTTCCGGACGCCGTATCCAGCTGGGCGATCGCCTCGCCGATCTCAGTGAACCCGTGCGCAGGGCGCTGAGCGAGGGTCGCGCGCTCCTCGTCCTTGACTGGTCGCACGAGGGTCGCCCCACCTTCTGGACGTCCAACATTCGCAAGATTCTGCACGGGTTCGGCGTACCGCCGCAAAACACCGTCATTTTGACCCAAAACATCGCGCCGCCAGACCCCCCCATCCCCGGCCAACCGGACATTAACATCGTCAACGCCCATTCGTTCATCCCGGGGATCTGGCGGCTTTTCTTTGGCGAGCGGGTGCGCAAGAACGAATTTGACGCCCCGTTCGGCTTTGCCGCTGAGGCTCCGGCTGAGCGTAGCCACCACTATGTGTGCATGAACTACGAAGCCACGGCGGCACGCGCGTTCCTTGCCGCGCTACTAATCCGCCAGGAAGAACCCGGCTTCCTGTCGTTCCGCAAAGATCAATTCAAGCGAAACATGCCGGCAAGCCGAGCGTTTGCGGACGAACTCAATGACGTGGCGGGCTTTGGTCTTCACCCCAATCCCATTGGCCTCGTGAATGACTTCATCGCCGTCCAACGCCACCACAAGATCGACGCCGACTATGGGACGCCAAAGGAGCTCTTCGCCTTTCTGCCCACCGATGCGCTCTCCACGTCGACGCTCAATATCGTCACCGAAAAGGAAATGGCGCAGCCCGACCAGCAGCGATTTGCCGAAAAGACCCTGAAAGCCATTGTGGCCGGACTGCCGTTTGTCGTGTTCGGCAATCATGGGACAATCAGGATCCTCACCGATTCTGGCTTCGACGTGCTCGATGACCTTGTCGATCACAGCTACGACGAAGCGTCCGGGCCATTCCAACGGTTTTCGGCCGCCTACGAGGAGGTGGCGCGATACCTTGCAAGGCCCCCAGGCTTCTCGGCCGAAGAACACGCCCGCATCAAGGCTGCGGCGGCCCACAACCGGAAAGTTTTCGAAGGCCCCTTGTTTGACCAGTGGGTTCTCTCCCCCATCAATCAGATTGCAGCGCTTCACCCGGCCAACACCTTCGCCCCATTCACCGTACCGGAAAACCCATCACTCTCCGCTGGAGTAACCTAAGGTCCAGCCCCGCCGCTGTGCCTCCAGGCCGATGCTCGGGGTCACCAAGGCACAGCGCATGGGCGAACCGGACCGGCAGATTTTCAGGGTCGCCTGATGCGGCGTCGGTGGGTCGGGGTGATGCCCTCCGCATTGGTGTGAACCGAGCGGCTTGCAGACGAACGGGCGATCGGTCCGCCGAATATGTTCCGCAACCTTTTTCTCAGTGTTTGCTGAAAAACCCGACCCGTTCTGACCGCCGGATCGGCGGTCTCATTTGGGGCTGGACCTCTGCCTTCTACGATGGCTGGAGCTGCCATCGGGGGCATCGTCCCCAGCCAGCGCAGAACGCGACCGGCGGTCCACTTTCGCAGCGAACGGTCCGCTGCTAGAGATCGGGCATGACCGAAGTCGCTCACCCGCAGGACAGCCGATACAGCTCTCCAAGCGCCGACGCAGCGCCCGTTGGGCACGTGCGAAACTTTGCAATCATTGCCCACATCGACCATGGCAAATCCACGCTGGCGGACAGACTCATCCAACACACTGGCTCGCTCTCCGCGCGAGAGATGAAAGAACAGATCCTCGATTCCATGGACATCGAGCGCGAGCGCGGCATCACCATCAAAGCGCAGACGGTCCGATTGCTCTTCAATGCCGCCGATGGTGTGCAATATACGCTCAACCTCATCGACACGCCCGGCCACGTGGACTTTGCCTACGAGGTGAACCGGTCACTTGCCGCCTGCGAGGGTTCGCTGTTGGTGGTGGATGCGTCCCAGGGAGTGGAGGCGCAAACCCTTGCCAACGTCTACCAGGCCATCGACAACGACCATGAGTTGATCCCTGTTCTCAACAAGGTGGACCTCCCCGCCGCCGAGCCCGATCGCATCCGCGCGCAGATCGAAGAGGTGGTCGGCCTTGATGCCTCCGACGCCATCGAGATTTCCGCCAAGACTGGTTTGGGCGTCGACGATGTCTTGGAAGCCATTGTAGCCCGACTTCCGCCCCCCGACGGCAACGCCCAGGCACCACTCAAGGCGATGCTCGTCGACAGCTGGTACGATGCCTATCTCGGCGTCGTGACCCTTGTGCGGGTGGTCGATGGCCACCTGAAAAAGGGGCAAAAAATCTGCATGATGCAAACGGGAGCCGTCCACCAGATCGACAAGGTGGGCGTGTTCACCCCCAAAATGCTGGAGGTGGACACCCTCGGTCCGGGCGAGATCGGGTTTCTCATCGCCGGCATCAAAGAGGTCGCCGACACGGCGGTGGGGGACACCATCACCGAAGACAAAAAGCCGACCGCAGCACCCCTGCCCGGCTTCCGACCCGCTGTCCCTGTTGTGTTTTGCGGCCTCTTTCCAGTGGATGCGGCGGACTTTGAAGATCTCCGCGCCGCCGTCGGGAAACTGCGCCTCAACGATGCGTCCTTTTCCTTTGAAATGGAAACCTCGGCGGCCCTAGGATTCGGATTCCGCTGCGGATTTCTGGGTCTGCTACACCTTGAAATTATTCAGGAACGGCTGGAGCGTGAGTTCAACCTCGACCTGATCGCCACCGCGCCATCCGTGGTGTACAGGCTGGTATTGTCGGATGGCAGCGATGTGGAGTTGCACAATCCCGTCGATATGCCCGATCCCACCCAAATCACCTCCATCGCGGAACCGTGGATCAAGGCCACCATCCTCACACCAGACGAGTATCTCGGGGCAATCCTAAAATTGTGCCAGGAGCGCCGCGGCATCCAAACTGAGCTTTCCTATGTGGGAAGCCGCGCTTTGGTCACCTATGAGTTGCCCCTCAACGAGGTGGTTTTCGATTTTTATGACCGCCTGAAGTCCGTCTCCAAAGGCTACGCCAGCTTCGACTACCAGCTCGCCGATTACCGCGAGGGCGACCTCGTTCGCATGAACATCATGGTCAATTCTGAGCCGGTGGATGCCCTTGCCATGCTCGTTCACCGCTCTCAGGCCGAGCGTCGCGGACGCGCCATGTGCGAAAAGCTCAAAGAGCTGATCCCCCAGCACATGTTCGTGATTCCGATCCAGGCCGCCATCGGTGGCCGCATCATCGCCCGCGAAACCATCCGCGCACTGCGCAAGGACGTCACCGCCAAGTGCTATGGCGGCGACGCGACCCGCAAACGAAAACTCCTGGAGAAGCAAAAGGCCGGCAAAAA
>JBCCYN010000102.1:0-18461 GCA_039189655.1 Pseudomonadota bacterium
CGGTACCGGCCTTTCCCTTGCGGTCATCTGGTTGCCGCAGGAGTGCCGGATCCGCCGCAAAAGGGGGAGGGGGAACTAGAGCCCCGCGAGGGCGAGCTGTCCAAGGCGCGCTCCGGCAATACTGGCAGGCCCCAACCCCAGCGCGCCCTGGCGGGAAAGCGGAACCTGCGAAAGCTGCTGCGGCTCGGCATCTGGTCGCGCCAAGCCTACGTGCGCTCGTTGGAGAACGTCCAGCGTTTCCTGCACTCCCGGGAGCCGTCCCTGTGGCTGGTGGCACTCTTGATCGGTGGGGCGATCGGCGCGGCAGCGGTGGCATTCCGCCGGGGCATCGATGCCTTCCAGTGGCTTTGGCTTGGCGTCACCACGGAACGGATCATCGCCTTCGTTTCGGCCCAACCCTGGTGGGTGGTGCTGGCTGCCCCGACGGCCGGAGGGCTCGTCGTTGGGCTGATGAACCAGTTCGTCCTGACGGGAAAGCGCCCCGCGGGGGTGGCGGATGTCATTGAGGCTTCCGCGCGGGGAGGGGCGGGGCTCACTCTGCGCCAGGGGCTATGGTCCGCCCTTGCCACCGCCATCTCGCTCGGATCGGGCGCCAGTGCCGGCCGCGAGGGTCCTGTCATCCATCTGGGAGGCACCCTTTCCAGCGCTCTCACGCGCGTCATGAAGTTGCCGCCCAAGGCCGGCCGCGTCGTCCTCGCCTGCGGTGTGGCCAGCGCCATCTCCGCCTCGTTCAATGCGCCCATCGCCGGCGTTCTTTTCGCCCACGAGGTGGTGCTACGGCACTATGCGGTGAGTGCGTTCGTGCCCATCGTCATTGCATCGGCCGCGGGCACATTGGCGGGGCGCTACTTCATCGGGGACGTGGCCGCATTCCAGATCCCGTCCTACGCCATCGGTTCCTATTGGGAGATGCCCGCCTTCGCGCTGCTCGGGGTGGTGGCGGCAGGCGTTGCGATCCTATTCCAGTTCGCGCTTATCGGCTTTGACCAATCGGCTCGGGCCATCATCATGCCGCCCTGGCTACGCCCCGTGATCGGGGGCCTTGTGGTGGGCTGCATCGGCATCTTCGTCCCAGAAATCCTCGGCGTCGGCTACGAAGCGACCGACATCGCGCTTCATGGCGGCTTTGCCTTCGGCACGATGGTGCTTCTGCTCTTTGTAAAAATCCTTGCCACGGCCATCACCCTTGCCTCTCGCTTTGGCGGCGGGATTTTTACGCCGGCGCTTTACCTTGGAGCGATGACCGGCGGGGCCTTTGGCGTTGTGGCGGCCTTGGGTTTTCCGGATATGGCGAGCGATCGGGGCCTTTATGCGATCCTCGGCATGGGCGCGGTGGCAGGCGCGCTTCTCGGCGCTCCGGTCTCTACCACCGTCATCGTGTTCGAGCTCACAGGGGGCTATGCGCTCTCCATTGCCCTCCTGCTCACGGTGTCCATCGCGACGGGGCTCCACCTCGTGGTGCACGGCCGCTCCTACTTCCACTATCAGCTGGAGACCCGGGGCGTGGTGCTGGCGGACGGACCTCACCGCTTCTTCCTCAAAACGGTCCCCGTGGCCTCATTTATGGCGGCGGCAGAGGGCGGCGGCGGGCTCACCGATGCCCAACAGGGGCGTACCATTCGCAGCGCCGACACGCTGGAGACGGCGCTCAGAATGTTCAACGAAACCGGCGCCGATGTGCTCGTGGTGGTGGACCCCAAAGACCGCAACAGTGTGGTTGGGTCGGTCAGTCATGTGCAGGCGCTGCGCACCTATAATCGGCGTTTGGTGGAGACCAGCGAAGAAGAACACCGCTGACCGAACTGTTTTGATGGTCGGCGGCCAGGCCGGCCCGCGGTTTGCTCAACCCCCTATGGGACGGCACGTTGCTTCGAGCCAGTCCCGCGTCTGCGGTTCCAACTCCGCACCCAGCGCCCCAAGAACCCGTGCGTGGTAAAGATCGAGCCAGGCGAGTTCGCCGGGGCTCATCATCGATGGCACCACCAGGCGCGTGTCGATGGGGGCAAGGGTGATCGTCTCGAAGCTGAGCATCGGCGTGTCGCCCCCCGGCGGCACCTCGGGCGGGCGCACCAGCACCAAGTTTTCGATGCGGATGCCGTAGGCACCCTGCCGATAGTAGCCGGGCTCGTTGGAAACGATCATGCCCGGCTCAAGGGCGGCACTGCTGCGCTTGGAAATCCCCGGCGGGCCTTCGTGGACTGCAAGCGCAGCGCCCACCCCGTGGCCGGTACCGTGCTGATAATCGAAACCTGCCGACCACAACGCACTCCGTGCAAAACTGTCGAGCGCCGCGCCGGTGGTGCCTGCGGGAAAGTGCTGGCGGGCAATGGCGATATGACCCTTCAGAACACGGGTGAACTGCACCTTGAATTCGTCGCTTGGATCACCCGCGACGATGGTACGGGTAATATCGGTAGTGCCGTCCTCGTACTGCCCGCCCGAATCGATGAGCACCGGATCGCCGGACGCGATGGTGCGATTGGAATTGCGGTCGACCCGATAGTGAACGATGGCGCCGTTCGGACCCGCGCCGGCGATGGTGTCGAAGGAGACATCCATTGCGCCCATCTCGCGCCTCAAGTTTTCGAGACGTTCGCAGACTGCAATTTCCGTCTGTCCCACCGCATTCGCGTCGAGCCAGGCGAGAAGACGCACCATGGCAAGTCCATCGCGCTGGTGCGCGGCGCGCATGCCTTCGATTTCCGCTTCGTTTTTGATGGACTTGAGCCGCGCGGCCGGATCTTTCCCGGTCTTGAGCGAGCCGCCCTCCTCAATGGCTTTGAGCGCCGCCTCCGACGCGGCGGCCGGATCGGCAAGGATGGTCCGGTTTTGGCTGAGCCGCGTGAGCGCCGCCGGGTAGGCGCTCGTGGGCTCGATATCGGCAAGTCCCTCCAGTGCCTCCTGAAACTCGTTCGGGAGCTTGTGCGGGTCGACGAAGACGGTCACGGGCCCTTCTTTGGGAATGAACGCCCGGCATAGGACGAGGGGGGTGTGGGCAATGTCGCTGCCCCGCCAGTTGAACAGCCAACTCACCGTGTCCGCCGCGCCAATGAAGAGGCCATCGGCGTCAAAGGAGGCGCGTACGTCGGCGAGTTTTTCCGCCACAGTGCGGCCGGAGCGCTCCGTCCCGTGGGCGCGCACCATCCCGACCGTCGGCGCGGGACGATCGGTCCAAGTACCGTCCACCGGATGGCTTTCGAGCGCCACCAAGGTGACGTCGGGCACTGTCTTTGCCAGCGCCTCCAATCTGCTGCGGGCGTGAAGGTTCGGATCGTAGCCGATGCGCGCATCGCCGAGATGGGACTTCAGCCACTGATCGGCATCCTCATCTTTAGAGACCACGTCGAAGACATCTTCAGGGACCTGACTTGCCGCTTGAAGCGTGTAGCGGCCGTCGGTCACAAACAGCGCCTTTTCTTCTAGTATCACCGCGCGCCCCGCAGAGCCCGTAAAGCCGGTAATGAAGGCGAGACGCTCCTCAGAGGGCGGTAGATATTCGCTCTGGTAGGCGTCTTCGTGGGGGACAAGCACGCCTTCGATGTCGAGGGCGCTGAATGTGGCGCGCAGTCGCTCCACTCGGTCGCGTATGTCCTGGGGGTTGGCCCCGGGAGGATCGTAGGTCTGGAAGGTCATGGCGCGCTGTCCCCGTCGCGCGGGCGCCGCAGGGACGGCTTGCCCGAGGCTATTTCGCTGCATTGCACAAAAGGCCGGTCAGACATGCGCTGTCGGCAGTTGTGAAGCAAGCGTTTGCAGCCAAATTCTACGTCAACACGGGCCGCATGAGCGACCTTCAACAGCGCCATTGCGGCGCACAGCTCAAAGAGTAGTCCCATGTCCGCTACGACATTTGACCAAGCTGCACTGACCGGCTCTCATCGGGAACGCGGTTTCCTGTCTCGCCTTGGCGCGAGGGTTGTCGCTTCACGCAAAGCACAGGCAGACCGTGCAGTCGCCGCCTACCTCCTCAGCCTTGACGACAAAACCCTTGCTACCCTCGGCCATGACCGCGAAACCTTGCGGGCGCGGTATCCCCAGGGCTACCCGTTCCTCTAACGACGACGCGGGCTTTTAACTCGCCTCTCATCAATCGACGCATCGTGATGGTGACCCAGTCTTCGATCACGATGCGTCCATCCACCGCCAAGCCGCGCGCCCTGAAGGCAGCCTCCACCCGGGGCGTGTCCCTGCGGCGCAGACCCGACAGCACCAGCGACCGGCGAGCGGATGCCGCAAGGCGTGGCGCCATGGCGATGAGCGGGCGCGCCAAGATATTGGCCACCACCACATCGGCTGTAGCGTAAGGCCCGGCAGCGGCGCGTATGGCAATGGGGCGGACCGTGCGGTTCGCTTTTACGTTCGCCTTGGCAACGCGAACGGCGACGTCGTCGATGTCGCCGGCCGTCACCCGCTCGGCGCCCAATTTGTCGGCGGCAATGGCAAGGACACCAGTTCCGGTGCCCACATCGTGCACGGTGCCCAGCGGTTCGCAGCAAGCGAGGGCTTCCAGCGCCAGCAAGCACCCTTTCGTTGAGGCGTGATGGGCGGTGCCGAAGGCGCGCCCAGCGTCAATTTCGATGCGCCAGCGCGAGGGGGGGAGGCGCCAGGTATCGTGGCTGCCATGGATGACGAACCGTCCCGCGCGCACTGGATGCAACGCCCTCTGGCTTTCCGCCACCCAATCCCTTTCCGCCAACGGATCAAGCTGAAAGTGCGGCAGTCCCGGCACCAGCTCTTGGGCGACCGATAACCATCGCGCCTGGGCCGCGGGCGCGGTATCGGCAAAGAGCACATCAAGCACCCAAGGCCCATCATCGACGGTCCGGTAGGCCGACACCACCGGCTCGCCCTCATCGGTGAGGTGGTCGAGGATCGCTAGCGCAGTCGTGGCATTGCGTTCGCCATCATCCCCTTCGCCCAGCGTGCAGGTGGCACGGGTAATCACCTCATACTGTCCCTTGGCGATGTTCTGACAAGTCCAAGATCCTAGGGTGGTTTCAACGGGCTTGGAAACCGACGTGCTCTAAGAGACCGGCTCGAGCCATCGACCAAAACGGTTTTTGTCTGACTGCACGCTTTCGGCCCAAGGCTCCAATACTGTTTTGCTCGGGCACGTAATTTGTTCTGCTTGGGCTAAAGATTCTAAAGGGTTTCGGAACACAGGAAGCGCTAGACAGCGAAATGCTGATCGGTCAGCCGGTCAGGAACAGTCTGCCGAGGCGTTTTCGCACTATGGGCAGGCGGCTGGCCACCGAAATTGCCGCCACCGCCAGGGAGCGTTTCGTGCCGCTCCCGCCGAGGATGGTGCGCCGGCCGCGCTCGCTGAAGGCAATGGCGTGCTTTCCGGCCACATGCCGCGCCGCGCTATAGCCTGAAAGGGTTCCGGCTGCGAGCCGTTCGGCCCAATCGGCGGCGTCTGCAATACCAAGGTTCATGCCTCGTCCACCCACCGGTGAATGGGTATGCGCCGCGTCGCCCGCTAGAGAAATGCCCCCGACCCGATACCTATCCACCTGCCGCACCGAGATGCGAAAAGCGCCGGCGCGTCTTACTTCCGCCAATTCCAACCGCCCTCGAGCGGTTTTTAGGGCATCGCTGGTATTGGAGACGAGACGGGCGCGTTTTGCCTCCAGCGGGATCATGAAGACCACATCGTGGGAGCCATCCAAATAGAGCCGGATCTGCTTGGGGAGCGGGGCGGGCACATCGATATCGGCGATGGACCAGTCCTCGGCCAGCTCAAAGCCTTTCGCCTCGACCCCGATTGCATCGCGTACCAAGCTCTTTGCGCCGTCTGCACCAAGCACCTCGTCGAAGGTGGCCCGCTCCCCTCCGCCCATCGTCACGTGGACGCGATCTCCTTCTTGAGTCGCGCTCTCAAAGGGCTTGTCGTACTCCACGTTGACGCCATGCTCGGCGAGGGCGTCTTCAAGGATTGCCTCGGTGCGGTCCTGGGGAAGGCTCAGCAGGCGCACGGCAGGATCGGGGTCGCTCGCCAAGGGAAGGATGGCGGCAACTTTGTCATTGGTAATGATCTTCGCTTCTTCGATTTCGACGGCCTTGGCGCGGATCCGTTCAAGAACGCCCAAGCGGGCGAAGATGGGCATCGTCGCCGGCAACAGCCCCACGGCGCGTGACAGGTTCGAACCAGTCGCCCGGCGCTCGATGACGCGCGGTTTGAAGCCCAGCTTAGCGGCCATCAACGCGGCGCTGAGACCCGTGGGACCCGCACCCACCACGAGAATGTCCAAGAGGGTTCTCCCGCCATCGCCGAGATAAAGAAAAAGGCCGCGCCCGGGGGCACGGCCTTCGTTCCTTGCAGGCTTTGGGCCGGACTTAGAAGTCCATACCGCCCATGCCACCCATGCCACCGCCCGGAGGCATGGCGGGCTCTTCCTTCTTCGGCTTCTCAGCGACCATGGCTTCGGTGGTCACCAGGAGCGCGGCGATGGAGGCAGCGTCCTGAAGCGCGGCACGCACGACCTTGGTCGGGTCGATGATGCCTTCTTTGATCATGTCGCCATAGGCTTCGGTCTGGGCGTTGAAGCCGAAGTCGGCGGACGAGTTCTCGGAGATCTTGCCGACCACGATGGAGCTTTCGACGCCGGCGTTGGCGGCGATCTGACGAGCCGGAGATTCAAGGGCGCGCAGGACGATCTTGATGCCAGCGGCCACATCCGGGTTGTCGGAGGAGAGTTTTTCCACCGTCGTCTTGGCCCGCAGCAGCGCAACGCCGCCACCGGGAACGATGCCTTCTTCCACGGCCGCACGGGTCGCGTTGAGGGCGTCGTCGACGCGGTCCTTCTTCTCTTTCACTTCCACTTCCGTGGCACCGCCGACGCGGATCACAGCCACACCGCCGGCGAGCTTGGCAAGGCGCTCTTGGAGCTTCTCGCGGTCGTAGTCGGAGGTGGTCTCTTCGATCTGCTGCTTGATCTGCGCAACGCGGGCCTTGATGTCGTCCGCTTCGCCGGAACCGTCGACGATGGTGGTCTCATCTTTGTTGATGGTGACCTTCTTGGCGCGGCCGAGCATGTCGATGGCGACATTTTCGAGCTTGATGCCAAGATCTTCGGAAACGACCTGGCCGGCGGTGAGGATCGCAATGTCCTGCAGCATCGCTTTGCGGCGATCGCCGAAGCCCGGAGCCTTCACGGCCGCAACTTTGAGGCCGCCGCGGAGCTTGTTCACCACGAGCGTGGCGAGCGCTTCGCCTTCCACGTCCTCAGCGATGATGAGGAGCGGGTGGCCGGACTGCACGACCGACTCAAGAATGGGAAGCATCGCCTGAAGGTTGGAGAGCTTCTTTTCGAAGATGAGAATGTACGGATCGTCGAGCTCGACGGTCATCTTCTCGGCGTTGGTAACGAAGTACGGCGAGATGTAGCCGCGGTCGAACTGCATGCCTTCCACGACTTCCAGCTCGGTTTCCAGCGACTTCGCCTCTTCGACGGTGATGACGCCTTCGTTGCCGACCTTTTGCATCGCTTCGGCAATGTCCTTGCCGATGGAGACGTCGCCGTTGGCCGAAATGGTGCCCACCTGGGCCACTTCCTCGGAGGTGGAGATCTTGCGGCTGCTCGATTCGAGCGCCTTGATGGCCTCAACAACGGCCATGTCGATGCCGCGCTTCAGATCCATCGGGTTCATGCCGGCGGCGACGGACTTGGCGCCTTCCTTCACGATGGACTGGGCCAGAACGGTGGCGGTGGTGGTGCCGTCACCGGCAAGGTCGTTGGTCTTGGACGCCACTTCGCGGACCATTTGAGCGCCCATGTTCTCGAACTTGTCCTCAAGCTCGATTTCTTTGGCAACGGTCACGCCGTCCTTCGTGATGCGCGGAGCGCCGAAGGATTTTTCCAATACGACGTTACGGCCCTTGGGGCCGAGCGTCACCTTTACGGCGTTTGCCAGCACGTCCACGCCGCGCAGCATTTTATCGCGCGCATCGGTGGAGAATTTGACTTCTTTAGCAGCCATGTTTGGTTTCGTTCCCTAAAACTTTCAACGGGTTACGAGAAATGCGAGTGGAATCTCAGGCGGAGCGTATTACGCCGCGACCGTGGCGCCTTCCACAACGCCCATGATGTCGCTCTCCTTCATGATGAGGAGATCTTCGCCATCAAGCTTCACCTCAGTGCCGGACCATTTGCCGAAAAGCACGCGGTCGCCGGCCTTCACATCGAGCGCCTGGATCTGGCCGCTCTCGTCACGAGCGCCTGGTCCGACGGCGACGATTTCGCCTTCCTGCGGCTTTTCCTTCGCGGTGTCGGGAATGATGATGCCGCCTTTGGTTTTCTCTTCGGATTCGATGCGGCGCACGACAACGCGGTCGTGCAGCGGACGGAAGTTCATATCTGCCCTCTTAATCGTCTGACATTTCAGAACGTTTTTTGCGACCCCAGGTGCGCTTTCGAAATCACCGGGAGCCGGCTGTTGGCACTCCTTAAGGGTGAGTGCCAAGCAGTTGACTGGCAGATAGTCGGAGCGTTGTCCCCTGTCAACGGATCGTGACGGGCGTCACTTTACTTTTTTCGTCGGGGCGCACCGTCTGCGCCGGTCGGGAGAAACGCTTGCGCGCGGCCGTCCAACTCTTAGTGGGGAGTTTTTGCTGCTTTTCAAGCGCTAAAGCCCGTTGCCATAGGCGCGTACTCCATACCGTTCGGCGCGAAGGGGAGCCGTCTTCCAATGCCGCAAGGTCCGCCCGAGCCAATAGGATCGAGGGGTTCGAAAGGGGCTTGTGGCGCAGCTCGAGGTCCGTTCTGAAAGGAGATGGCCAAAAAATCTCCCGCGGACGCCGGATACGGGGCGCAGGTCGGCGCCACTCTCGCAGTGATGGCGGCGGCGTGCCTCTTCGGTACACTGCCGTTCTTCGCCCGGACCCTGTCGGAGCACGGGCTTGCGCCTCAGGCCATTTCGTTTTGGCGATTTGTGCTCTCAGCGCTGGTTCTCACGCCCTTTGTGATCTTTGGACGTCCGCAACCTCGCCCATTGCTCTGGGCGTTGGCGGGTGGCGCGGCCATGGGGCTCGGCTGGATCGGCTTCGTGACTGCCCTGCGGGAGCTGTCGGTTGCCGAAACGGGCATCCTTTTCATGACCTTTCCGCTGTTTGCGATCCTCATCGGCTGGCTCTTGTTTGGCGAGCGGCCGCAGTTTTGGGGCGTGATTGCGGGGCTTTTGATTATGGCGGCCGCGCTCGCGGTCGCACCGCCTGGTCGGTGGGCTGGCAACCTCGGGGCCGCATTAGGTCATGCGCTATTGGCGCCGGCCGCCTATGGGTTTCTCCTCAATATCGTCGCGCGCAAGCTTTCCGCACTGCGTCCGCCCGCGGCTGCGGGTGCGGTGGCGCTCGGCTCGGTGATGGTGGTGGCCCCTCTTCTTGCCGGCCTCCAAATGGACGAGGTGCTCCCCCATTCCGCCGACGCATGGGGCTGGCTTTTGCTGTTTTCCGGTGCGACGGCGCTTCTGCCGCAGCTCCTTGTGGTGATGTTCGCCGCAAAGATCGGTGCCACGAGGACGGCCATTGCCGGAAGTCTCGAGCTTCCCGCGATGTTCCTTGTCGGCACTTTGGCGCTGGGTGAAACGCTGGCGCCCCACCATCTGTTCGCCGCTGTTTTGATCCTCCTTGCCATTGTGCTGTCGGCAAGGCCCTCACACGACGCCCAGGCGTTTTCCCGAAGCGGGCCTTAGGGCTCGGTCCCACAAACGGAAACCCCACAGCCACGGGCAAGTAAATATGCGTATCTAGTCACGGTCTGCGCGACACGGATTGAAGGCGGATGAGTCAAGCAACAACGTACCGTCGCAGCGTCGTAAACAATTTGGGTATTTTTACCAAAGTTGTTGGCGGCTTCGGGATGATCATCGCCCTCCTCGTTGCGATGGTTGCCATGTTCATCCACGCCGAAGCACAGCTCCACTCGGCCATACTCGACCCGTCGAACGGCCAGCAAGATCTCCTCAACCACATTGCCAACATCAGAATTACGATGATCTTGGTCTCGGTGGTGGTCACTGCGCTGAGCTGCTTCATTGCGTGGACGGTCATTCGCGGGACGCTTCACCCGCTTCGGGTCTTGACCCGCCGGCTTGAAATGCTGGCCGACGGCAAGACCGACTTTTTCGTGCGTGACGACAACGGGCCCGACACCATGGGTCGCATGTGGGCAGCGCTCGCCCATTTGCGGACTGCGGCGGAAGAAACCTTCAAGCGCGCCCAAATGCTCGATCAGCTCCCGTTCCCAATCCTCGTCGCCGACCCCACCGACGATTTTTCGATCATGTACATGAACGATGCGACCCGGGAGGCGCTGCGGCCGCTGGAGACCGAATTTCCCTGTCCGGTGGACGAGCTGGAGGGGCAATCCATGGACCTTTTCCATCCCGATCCGGGCTACCAGCGAAAAATGCTGAGTGATCCGTCGAACTTGCCCTGGCGGACCCGCGTCACATTGAAAGAGATGGAAGTCCTCGACATCAACGCGACGCCACTTTTTAACCCGGCCCGGGAATATGTGGGGGCGATGGTGGCGTGGAACATCGTCACCACCCAGGTGCGCAATAGCCGGGAATTTGAGGCAAGCGTCCAATCGACCATCGCAAGCGTCGGCAAGACCAGCCGCTCCATGCAGGGGCAAATTGACGCCGTCGCTGAGCGCGTTGCGGCCACCCAGGAACGGCTGGGCGATGGCGCCGAAGCCGCCGCCGACGCGTCCCGAAGCGTCAGCGCTGTTGCCGGAGCGGCGGAGGATTTGTCCTCCTCCATCTCAGCCATCTCCGACCGCATTTCGAGTGCCTTGACCGACACCCAGTCCGCAGCAGATCGGGTGAATGAGGTGGTGGCGCGCTCCGAAAAACTCGATGCTGCCAGCTCGGAAATCTATACGGTCGTGGACACCATTACCCAGATCGCCGAGAAAACGAACCTATTGGCGCTCAATGCCACCATCGAAGCGGCTCGCGCCGGCGAAGCGGGTAAGGGTTTTGCGGTGGTTGCCCAGGAAGTGAAATCCCTTGCCAACCAGACCAGTCAAGCCACCGGCGAGGTGGGGCGGCAGATCGACGAAGTACGTTCCCAGATTGAAACGGTGACCGCCGGCGTCGATGAGTTTTCCTCTGTGATCTCAGAAATTTCTGATGTCTTTTCAAGCATCGCCTTTGCGGCTGAAGAGCAGCAGGAAGCCACCACAAAAATTTCAGTCAACGCTCAGCACGCGGCTGAGGGGGCCGACATTGTCTCCCGCTCCATTGTGACGGTTAAGGACATCTCAGCCAACGACAAAGAGGCCACTGAAAAGCTTGCCGTTGCGGCGAGCGACCTTACCCGCGCCAACGACAATCTCGCCACCGGCTCCTCCCACTTCCTCGAGCAGCTCAAGGCTATCAACTAGAGTCAGCAGCAGGTCGTCGATCCAGAATTCCGAGCGCACAGTTCTTTCCCTTGCGTGGAAAGATTCGTTTGCCGGAAAACTCCACCAACAGAGCGCTCCGACCGTAGATCGCGTCCGGCGATCAGCCCAGGAAGTGCAACAAAGTGAATAGTGTCCTAGGACGCCCGCCCGACCCCTAACGACCCATAAACAGCATGGCAAACCGCGATCGCCGGGAAGCGTTGCGCCTGCGTCCATGAAGCATTCTGTCGCCGGCAATACGGCACCCTCCACCCGCTCGGTCACGTTCGAACAAACTTCTTACAGAGCCGAACGGACCAGATTTCCATTCGTGGCAGAGTGTTTAGTGTTATTGTAGAGCAAGAAAGCGTTATTTATTAATTGATGATCTAATTCTACGTTCAAAAAAGTTCATCCAATAGTACTAAGACGATCAAATTGGCGAAAAAAATATTACGCCAAGTTTGTTCCTTGCGAAATAGACCCGCCGCTCTCGCAGTTTACCCACCGCGTTGCTGAATGCGGTCACAACAGCTGCTTCGGCCAGGCTGAGACCCAGCTTGGTTTCAGTAAATCTCTCGCTTTTCAGACAGATGATGCATGGGCTGCGAACTGACCTTGTCGCGTCAGCCCGGAGCCGCGCAAGGCCCGATTACCCTAGAACCTGGGTGAAATGCGTTCCGAGCATAACAGATTTTGCCCCTTCCAGCTTCACACAAGCCACTCCCCATAGGTTGGCGGTGTTCGAGCCATGATTTCACGTTGAAAGGCCGACATGCCAGTCGAGAATGTCACCGCCGCTGCGGCACCAAAGCCGCTTTTTGTTACCAACCTAGCGCTTCGCCGTGCCGAGTGGGCGTCCACCAGGCAGGCTGTTATCGCGGGCAATATCGCGAACGCCGATACGCCGCGATACAAGGCCCACGATGTGGGGGATTTTCAAGCAGATTTCGATCGCACTCGCCTGCAAATGGCTGCGACGAACGCCCGCCATATGCAGCTGTCCGGCCTGGAGATGCACGCGGACGAAGTGGACAGTACGCGCACATGGGACGTTAGCCATTCGGCAAATACTGTCTCGCTCGATGAAGAGCTGATGAAGGCGGACGAAACCGCTCGCCATCACCAGCTATCGGTCTCAGTCATGGGCGCGTTCCATCGGATGCTCATGACGTCGGTGTCTTCCCAATGAGTGGGGCTGATCCACTGGCTATGGTTTCACGCCTAGCGGGCGCGGGTATGGAAGCCCAGACCTACCGCATGAAGGTTGTGAGCCAAAACATCGCCAATGCCCGCTCCACCGGCGGCAGCCCCGGCGCGGATCCTTACCAACGCAAGACGGTCGTCTTCGGCGCCGAACTTGATCGGGAGCTTGGCGCCCTTTCGGTGCGGGTGAAAAAGACCGCATTTGATGAATCGCCCTTCATTGTGCAGCACGATCCCGGGCATCCGTCTGCAAATGATGCGGGGGAAGTCAAGTATCCCAATGTGAACATGCTCGTCGAGATGGCGGACATGCGAGAAGCCAACCTTTCCTATGAGGCAAACCTTCAAATGATGAAGCGGGCTCGATCCATGGTCGCAGCCACAATCGATCTGCTTAGGAGCTAATTTTATGGACCCGATCGGCCCAGTAGCCAATACCCAAGCAACGCGCCCTCCCATCGGTCAACCGGAGTCCGCATCGGCCGACTTTGGTGAGACCTTCGCCACCGTTGCTGCAAATGCCCGTGACACGCTCAAAGCCGGTGAGGCAGCCGCCATATCGGGCATTTCAGGGGACGGTGGTGTCCAGGACGTGGTCCAAGCATTGATGAGCGCTGAACAACATTTGCGTGCAGCGATTGCTGTTCGAGATCGAGTTGTTGCTGCGTACCAAGAAATTAGCCGGATGCAGATTTAAGTATTCGACGGACTACACGCTACAGGAACACATAGGAGGCGCCATGAAAGCCCTTGCCATCGCTGCGACTGGAATGAGCGCGCAGCAAACCAATCTTGAAGTCATCGCGAACAACGTGGCGAACATCAACACCACTGGTTTCAAACGCGCCCGAGCTGAGTTTTCCGATCTTCTTTACCAGGTGGATAGGGCCCAAGGCGTCCCCAACAGGGGCGGAGAGCTACCCGTGCCGGAAGGGGTGAGTGTCGGTCTTGGCGTTCGCACCATCGCTGTTCGCAACATTCACCTTCAGGGATCCCTCAAACAAACCGGGAACTCTCTCGACCTTTCCCTCAACGGAGCCGGCTGGTTCCAGATCACTGGTCCGGAAGGTGAAACGCTCTACACGCGCTCAGGCGCTTTCAATCTTGGACCAAACGGCGAGATCATCACCCTTGATGGCTACGAAGTAGACCCCGGCCTTGCCGTCCCGGATAACACTGAAAAGATTATCGTCAACAAATCTGGCGAAATTTTCGCCCAGCTACCCGGTCAAGTGGATCCCGAGCTGGTGGGACAGCTCTCCCTTGCCATGTTCGCCAACGACGCCGGGCTTGAGGCCATTGGCGACAACTTATTTCGTGAAACTGCCGCCTCCGGTGACGCAAACGTGGATTTCCCCGGCATCGACGGCCGCGGAGTGATCCACCAAGGCTACCTGGAAGCATCCAACGTAGATCCGGTGAAAGAAATCACCGAGCTGATCTCTGCCCAGCGCGCCTACGAAATGAATTCTAAAGTGATTCAAGCGGCCGACGATATGGCCGGTGTCGTCAGCCAGGGTATCCGCTAGTGTTCGCAGGGCGCCGGCATTGGATCGCGGGGATGCTTGCGGTCGGGCTAAGTTTACTTTCCGTCCCTGGCGGTGCGACGGACCGCTCTGGCGGCCTGTTGCCGGTGCCTGTCGAGACCATCGGCCGCGGCGAGCAAATCACCGCGGCAATGCTCGGCGAGAAGCATTTCTACTACGACCCAAACCGACCTTTGTCCGTCATCACTGACCCACAAGCGGCGGTGGGCAAGGCCGCGCGACGAACACTTCCCGCCGGCCAACCGATCCCCAAGAGCGCGTTTCGCGCCGTAAAGGTAATTCAGCGCGGCAAACCCACAGAAGCCCGATTTCGCATGGGCAACCTCACCATCACGGCCATGGTCCTTCCCACAAGCGATGGCGGCGTGGGTGACCTCGTTCAAGCCCGAAATCTTGATTCCGGCCGCACTATTACTGGGGTTGTGGCCATGGATGGCGCGATTGAAGTGAGTGCACCATGAGTTTTGCAGTGCGCCGGGTTTGCGCCGCCTTTGCCTTCCTCTTCTTATTAACCGCCGGCGCTCCCGGCGACAGTGGCACCAGTGTTCGCATCAAAGATATCACCACCGTGCAAGGGGTGCGCGACAACCAGCTGATCGGCTATGGCCTCGTCATTGGCTTGCCAGGCACGGGAGATACGCTTCGCAACGCCCCGTTTACAGAACAAGCTCTGAAATCAATGCTCGACCGCATGGGGGTGGCCGTACGCGGCGTGCCCTTGCGCGCCCAAAATGTTGCCGCCGTCACCGTGACCGCAAACCTCCCGCCTTTCGTGGGTATCGGGTCGCGTATAGACGTTCTGGTCGGCTCCATCGGCGATGCAGCCTCGTTGCGCGGCGGCACGCTAGTGGTGACCCCACTCACGGGCGGTGACGGAAAGGTCTATGCGGTAGCCCAGGGACCGATCCAGGTGTCTGGCTTTCAGGTGGAAGGCGAGGCCGACGAACTTACCCAAGGTGTGCCGACCGCAGGGCGCATCCCCAACGGCGCCCTCGTGGAGCGAAAAGTGCCGGGCACTATGCAAGGCCTCGACCGCATCGTCCTGGAACTCAACAATCCAGACTATCGGACCGCTTCTTTGATCGCCGACGCCATCAACTCCTACACCCAAGATCGGTGGGGCCGCCGGATCGCTGCGGAGCGCAATTTAAGGACGGTGGAGATCCACAAGCCGAAGAATGTGGGGGCGACGCGGTTCCTTGCGGAAATCGGCCAAGTCCGCGTCGATCCTGACATTCCCGCACGGGTGGTGATCGATCAGCGCACGGGAACGGTGGTGATAGGACAAAATGTTCGTGTCTCCACGGTGGCGCTGTCCCACGGCAACTTGACCCTTCGCGTAACAGAACGCCCCGAAGTGGTTCAGCCCGATCCATTCTCACTGGGCGTCACCGCCGTCGAACCCTTCACGGTGGTCCAGGCCGACGAAGAAGATGGGAAGCTGGCCATCGTCCAAGGAACAGATCTTCAGACGCTGGTTCACGGCCTCAATCGCATCGGCCTCCAACCCACGGACATCATCTCAATTCTTCAGTCCATTAAGACTGCCGGCGCCCTCCAAGCAGAGCTGATCGTGCAATGACCCCTTGCCCTGCCGCTTCCCCTATGCCACCCACGGCCCGACCGCCACGCGTCCCCACGCCGCCAAAGCGACCGCAAACGCTGCACATCAGCATCTTAGCGTTCGCGCTCGCGGTGGCCACCACGGTGCCAAGCGGTCGAACATTCGCCCAGACAAGCCCGCCCGACGGGGTCGATACTGCCATTGCCTACTGCACAAACCTAGCGGATGAAGCAGCCGACGCACGTGTTGCCCGCCAAGCGGAAAAACTACGCCAACTGGAACAAGCGATCGAGGAACGCTTGGGTGCGCTGGAAGAAAAGCGAGCTGAATACCAAGACTGGCTGAAGCGTCGGGAAGATTTTCTTGACCGCGCCCAAGCCTCTTTGGTCTCGATCTATTCGGGGATGCGCCCAGATGCGGCGTCAGAGCAGTTGGCGGCAATGAACGAACTGACCGCGGCTTCCATAGTGGCAAAGCTCTCGCCACGGGCTGCAAGTGCTGTTCTCAATGAGATGGCCGCCGACAAGGCCGCCCGGTTGGCTACCATCATCGCCGGTCTTTCCCGTGAAAACGACAATGCGGGGGCAGGATGAGCCGCCCCCTCAGCATACTCCTTATCTCGCTGTTGGCCGGATGTGCCGAAGGACAACCCCTCGGCGTTCCTGCGCTGACGCCCGTGGGCGAAGGACTTACGGTGACACGCACAGCGATCCCCACGACAGTTCCGCTCTCACTATCGGGTGAAACCTCGCTTTACGGTCGCTCCAGCCGAGAGCTCTTAACGGATGTGCGCGCCAGTAATGTGGGCGACGTTCTGACGGTCGTGATAGAGCTCGATGATCGGGCGCAGTTTGACAACGAAAGCGAGCGGGAGCGAGAGGCTGATACGGACTTCGGCTTCGGAATCGGCGTGGCTGGCCGTGGGTTCGACGGTCCATCCAATTCGGCTGAGGCAGACGGTGACCTAGAGGTCGATTCGTCTTCACGCTACCGCGGTTCCGGCGCTATCGACCGGTCTGAGAGGCTGCGTCTTAGGGTAGCTGTGATCGTCACTGAGGTTCTCACCAATGGGAACTTGGTGATTTCGGGCACTCAAGAAATTCGAGTGAACGCAGAGGTTCGAGTGCTTCAACTCAAGGGCATAGTCAATCCACTCGACATTACACGCGTCAACACGGTCAGCTATGAGAAGATCGCCGAAGCCCGCATTTCCTACGGAGGGCGCGGCCGCTCCAGCGAAGTCCAATCGCCGAACTGGGGTCAGCAAATATACGATCGCGTGGTTCCGTTCTGATGGCTGAAAACGCGGTATCCAGCCCCCCTGTGGAGCCGCAGCGTACCAGTCCACTCGGGCTTGCGGTGGTGCTGGTCGTATTGACCGTGCTTGGTGCGGCAGGCGGTGGAGGCTTTGCGGTCATGCAGGTGGATCGTATCGCCACCGCCACGAAAGAGCGCGCTAACAAAGAACCCGAAAAGATCGAAAACACTATTGCGTGGAGCGAAGAAACCGCTACAGCCGCGCTCGCACCTGTGGTCACTAATCTTGCCTCACCGAGTAGTGTCTGGGTGCGGCTTGAAACTACCATGGTATTCGACAAGGACGGCGTTGACGATGTGGAGCGGCTCCGCGCTGAGATGGCCCAAGACGTTCTTGCGTTCTTGCGCACGATGACACTCGGCGAGCTGGAGGGGGCGAGCGCCCTTGCCCATCTGCGTGATGACCTCAATGAGCGAGCGCGAATCGCGACCCAAGGAGTTGTCCAGGAAATCATAATCCAATCAATGGTATTGCAATGACAAAAGGATGGATGATACTGCAATCTCTTGCGGTCGCTATATTATTCCTGACCTTATCTATTGTCAGTGCTGCGGCGCAGGACATTTCGGGCGGACTTGATCTATCATCGTTGCTCCCGGAAGGGTCCGGGTCAGCAAGCGCAAGAATTGTCCAGTTCATAGCGCTCATTACGGTGCTATCCCTTGCGCCGGGGCTACTGATAATGGTAACGTCCTTCACAAGAATTATCGTTGCGTTGTCATTTCTCCGCGCGGGCATTGGCCTACAGACGACACCAGCCAATCTCATTGTCATATCGCTGGGACTTTTCATGACGTTTTATGTAATGGGGCCAGTATTCGACGATGCTTGGAACAATGGTGTTCAGCCTCTTACAGCCGGAGAAATTTCCGAAGAACAAGCCTATCGGGAGGTGACGTCACCATTTCGGGATTTCATGCTAGCACACGTACGCCCCCGAGACCTTGAACTTTTTGCTGATCTGGCTGGTGTAGACCCCAATTCACCCGAAGCGCTTGAACTGAGGACGCTTATTCCTGCATTTATGATTTCAGAACTTCGCCGAGGTTTCGAAATCGGCTTCCTTATCCTTCTACCCTTTCTCGTCATTGACCTAATTGTCGCTACACTCATCATGTCGATGGGGATGATGATGATGCCACCGACTATTATCGCATTGCCATTTAAGGTGATGTTTTTTGTATTGATTGACGGTTGGAATCTTCTGGTCGGATCACTCGTTCGGTCTTTCGCCTAGTCCCGACTTCCCGAAAAGTGGTTCCGGCGTGCGACTCTACGAACCCGCCTTCCCGCGCGGTGGCTATAGCGCTCCGCGCTTGGTCTGCATCGGGAGGGGATTTCCGGATCAGCGAGTTTCTGTTTCATCGTTATGGCTGGCGCGGGAGGGCCAGTCCTGATGGCCAAGCTGCTGGCTGACATTCTTAGTGTGCGCGTGGTGA
>JBCCYN010000103.1:0-18397 GCA_039189655.1 Pseudomonadota bacterium
CTCGTTGCCGAGCTGAGCCTTGATCGGGAAATGCTCCAAGACGTTGTGCGCCGAAAGCTCTAAGGCCTGTCCGCAAGCGCAAGCTGGTGGCTGCGGTGCAAGTTGATTGGGGCGTGTCGGAGCGCAGGGCCTGTGCGGTCCTGCAATTGAACCGATCGACGTGTCAGTACCGCTCTCACCGGCCCGGGCAGGCCGCACTTGAGGCCCACATCAAAGAGATCTGTGAAACGCGTGTTCGGTACGGTGTGCGCCGGGTGCACGTGCAGCTACGCCGCGAGGGCTGGCAGATCAACCATAAGAAAACTCATCGTATTTACGAAAGAGCTGGGTCTGCAGCGGCGGAACAAGACACCGAAGCGAGGCGTGAAGGCAAAGCTTCGAGAAGGCCGTGAAGATCCAGCTTCAGCCAACGAAACGTGGGCCATGGATTTCGTCCACGACCAACTCGCGACCAGGCGGAAATGCGCGTGCTGACGATCGTCGACACCTTCTCAAGGTTCTGTCCGGCGGTCGATCCGCGGTTCAGCTATCGCGGTGAAGACGTGGTGCGGACGCTTGAGGCCGTGTGCGCTGAGGTCGGAACACAGAAAACGATCTGGGGCGACAATGGCAGCGAATTCATTTTTCGCGATCTCGATCTGTGGGCCTAACGCCACGGTGTTACGCTGGACTTCTCCCGACCGGGCAAACCAACGCACAACGGCTTCATCGAAGCGTTCAATTCCAAATTCCGCCAGGAGTGTTTGTCGGCGCACTGGTTCCGAAGCATCGCAGATGCGCGCGAAAAGATGGAGATTTGGAAGAGGTTCCCCAACGAGGATCGACCCCATAGCGCGATCGGGTACAAAGTCCCGATATCACTCACCGAACACTGCGGTGCATCCGGCCCGCCGCCGTGAAAGAACCCGGAAATTCCAGCTCCGCTGGCCTAAACTTCGGGGACACTGCAGTAGTAGCTTAAAAACGCGCGCCAACTGTCCAACCGATGGGGAGCATCTCAGTCCAACCAATGCTTCAGACTGTCATTCGCCAGGTGGTTTGGGGCACCGGTTGCGGTCAAGAGGTTCTGGCTTTTGTTGGTTAAGGCCATGGCGTTGCACAGTGTTTTGTCAATGAGTTCTAAACTTAGGCTAGAAACATGACCAACACCTAAGTCTACGCTCGGCTCGAACGCGTAGTGTTTGGGCCCAGTTTAATGCAAAATGATGGGTTTGCCTAAATCGAAGTACGGCAGTTCAATACTGCTGTTAGGAATTCTTAACACAATTGAATGACCGGACAGTATCTGGAGCTCAGCAATCATCTCGTTGAGCGCGCTATCAATCGCGCGTTCAGGCTCGCGATTGCAAGCACTGTTCTCTACGACCTGACTGAGCTCCGCCATGATCCCTTGAACGCGGTCACGCGAAGCGTCGAGCATGTCGAAAGGTGCGTCGTCTCCGAAAAAATCAATGGTGTCGGATACGAGTGCAACATGAAGCTCGAGAGCACTCTTTAGCAGGTAGAGGCTGGAGGCGTGTTGGTTTGCCCCAACAGAATCTACATGATCCACAAGATCATATTTTCTATCAGTCTTATTGATGTGCTGATTTCGCATTACTGGACCCAATCAAAAATCGACACTTTGTCAGCATTGACTGCAAAAATTCTATCTTGCTTCATGGCTGACAAATCCGAGAATTAACTCTGATATTCATAATATGCGGTAGCGTGTCCTGTTGGTCTGTGACTTGGGTCACGAGGCGGCTACTACACTCTACCGTTAATCGACGTGCTATCGCATTCTCGATGAGAGCTGTGTGTCACCGAAATGCTTTACGGTTCGGATCGAAAAATATGATCTCGAGCTGCATGATAAATTTTCGGAGGTTGAAGCGCATTGTGAGGTGCTCGAGAGGACATTTATGCTTCCACTGGCGATGTATTTTGCTTTCATAATATCAGATTTTTGTTCTTGAGATCTATATTTATTCTAAAATTGCTTATAATATACAATCGCAGCGAACAGCAACCTGGGTTGAGCAGAACTCGTATCAATTCCTGACCGTAATCACGACCGAAGATCGCTTGCAATCTGCGAAGCTCGACGTCACAATAGTGACTGAATGATTTGAGTTTTCTATAAACGATCACAGCTGACGCCGAATTCTAGACAGTAACCTATTTCTGTGCGTCAGCGCAGGTTTCGACTGAGGGAGCGATCTCGACGGTGGATTGAACAAACTCGGCTTTGTAGAGGTTGGTGGCATCAATAAGCTTGTGCGGACCCACGACCAAGGTTCTGCCCTAGCTCAGACCACACCCAAAGAGCCAGACCGCCCCGATTCTCTGCAATGAAGCAGGCTATGACAGAACAGCGTGTCTTAGCACGCGGCCGCCTTATGGGGTGCGCAGACGCCAGCGCTCTCGCCTTTGGAATGCGTCCCTACCAAACCAGACTCGCAGTGTTTGCCCAACCATTTTGCCTTATCTTCGGCCGCCATTGACAGATGGCAAGGCTAGTGTCGATCCTGGATATTTGGGGGATCTACGGACGCCGTACTTACTCGTCGGGCCAGCGGCATAATCCCCCAGTAGACAGCAGGAAAGAACGCCGTGGACCAACTTTGGCAAATGACTGCAAGCGAGATTACAAGATTGGTCAAATCACGGCAGGTGTCCGCGATCGAAGTTACACGATCGTATCTCGATCGCCTGAGCGACGTAAATCCGACCGTCGATGCAGTCGTAGATGTTTGCGCGGAGGAAGCGCTGACAGACGCGCAGTGCATCGACGAGGCTTTGTCGAGGAACGAGCGATCAGGTGCACTTTGTGCGGTTCCCTTCACGGTGAAGGTAAACACTGATCAGCGAGGGCACGCCACAACCAATGGCGTTCGGGTTCTTAAAACCCTGATTGCACAGCAGGACAGTCCTGTTGTTGAGAACATCCGTAAAGCCGGTGGCATCATCTTGGGGCGAACCAATACACCAGCCTTCTCGATGCGTTGGTTCACCGACAACGCCTTGCACGGACAGACGCTAAACCCACGCAACACCGCCCTTACACCTGGCGGATCGTCTGGCGGTGCGGCAGCGGCGGTGGCATCCGGGATTTGTGCGGTGGGGCACGGAACAGACATCGCCGGCTCCATCCGCTATCCAGCCTATGCCTGTGGAATTCACGGCTTGCGTCCGACGCTAGGCCGGATCCCGGCACATAACGCATCAGGGTCTGACAGATTTATTGGCGCACAGATAATGGCCGTGTCCGGCCCCCTGGCGCGGTCCATAGCCGACCTTGAGATCGCTCTTCATGCGATGGCGGAGGCGGATGCGCGCGATCCCTGGTATATCCCTGTTCCTCTAGGCGCACGAGACTTCCCAAAGCGCGCCGCACTCACGGTGGTGCCCGATGGAATGGTGGTCGATCAGGCAGTGCAGGATGCGCTCGCCGATGCCGCTGCGAAACTGACGGACGCAGGTTGGCGTGTTGAGGAGGTCGAGTGTCCGCCCATGCAGCACGCCGCGGACCTGAACGGCTGCCTTTGGATGGCGGAAATCAAACTCGCCACCAAAGATATGATCGAACGAGAAGGTGAGCCAAATGCTTTGTTCGTTTTTGAGCAAATGACGAAGGAGACGGAAAGCTCAAATATTGACGGGCCGATGCACGCGCTTCAGCTTCGCGCGGGACTTGTCAGAGAGTGGGATATATTTCTGCAGAAATATTCTGTTCTTCTATGCCCCGTCTCGGGAGAGTTACCGTTCCAGCAGCAGTTGGACGTAGAGTCAAAAGAATCATTTGCGAGAGTCTTTCAGGCGCAACTCCCGCTTCGGGCGCTGCCCACATTAGGCGTCCCCTCGCTGACTGTCGCCAACGGAGAACGTGACGGGCGGCCGTGTGGTGTTCAGCTGGTTTCTGCCAAGTATCGCGAAGATATCCTCTTTGCCGCAGGTCGAGACATCGAGACCGCGAGCGAGCCTATAGGAGTGGCCGATCCCCATTGAGGCGGAACTGGCCGGTAGTTTTCCAGATCGCGAGGCGAAACCTGTTCGCCCACCGCCCTTTTTGAAAATTACAGCTCGTCGAAGGTGAATCGCACCAGTGGGGTTCGCTCAGTCACATGGGCACCCACTGACTGCACCGGAAAGGCGTTCATGGGGCGCCGAGCCGATCGCCCGAAGCCCCCATTGAGCACCAGCGTAGAGCCGCGTCAGGTTGCAAGAGGTCCGGTCTCGTTCAAAAACGCCCAGCACCGCCAGCGAAGGTAACGCTTCCGGACCCGCAAACGACGACGATGGCGAGGACAGCCTTGGTGCCGTGCTCAGCGGCCAGGAAGGTCCGTGATTCCTTCAACTGCTGTCCTTCTTCTCACTGGTCTTGTCCCGCGAAGCGTCCCACAACAGAGCAAGCTTGCGCCTAACGTCGCCGCGTTGCTGCCGAGCGTTGGCTTCTCCCGGCGTCCGCCGACGATCCAGCGCCTTTTGGACCGACGCCACCAAGACCTTGAACACCTTTGTCGATTGGTAGGCAGGTAGCCGATCGTCAACCGCCGCGATCAGCCTGCGCAGCAGCCCGTCCGAAAAGGCTTATCCTCGACGATAACCTACGCGAGGCACGCCCTCCCGCGGCAATGCTGGATCATGGCTCGCCGGACTTGGGGATCCCCCAGTTACTTCAGCCAGATCGAAACGGTCACAGCGAACTCATCGACAATAATCGAAGTACGTCAAACAACACCTTACAGAGCATATTCACCCAGACCAAGCTCTCTACTTAAAATATACAATGATTTTATTGTTTCGGCGTGTACGGGAATACCATACAATTCGTATTCATCGTACTTTTTCGCTGCATCAGCCCCGGGAACCCTAACGCTTGAAAAACCCGGCCGAGGTGGGTGTGCCGTCAATTCTTCGATAAAAACATCGACCCTTGCCTTAAACACTTTAGGGTCGATGAAGTGTCGTATGTTGATAGCCAATACAAAGTGGCCAGTGCCGCTCGGCTTGGTTGGATCACGGTCCCAAAGGGGAATTGCACTGAGGAATGGCCCTCCGGCAAGGATACCACTCAAAACCTCGGAGATTATAGCAAAACCGTACCCCTTGTGACCTCCGATTGACATGTGGGAGCCACCCGACAAGAGCTCGTTCGGATCATTGGTCGCGTAGCCCTGACCATCAAGGATCGGCTTGCCGTGAAGGGATTCGCCGCGCTGGGAGGCGATGCGTACGGCCCCTGTCGATATCTTGCTCATGGCGATATCGAGCAAAATTGCTGGCTTTTTGCCTGCAGGAATCGCGCACGCAAACGGGCCGTTCGTCAGGTGATCTCCATAGCCGCCCCAGGCCGACATGATCGGGAAGGAGTTCGACCACACCATTCCGATCATGTCCTGCTTGGCAGCAAGCATCGCGAACGTCCCATTTGCACCGAAATGATCGCTGTCTTTCACCGCAACAGCACCGATACCACTTGTGGCCGCTTTTTCGACCGCAAGGTCCATGGCTCTTTTTCCGGAAAGGTGACCAGGAGCGTTGTCGGCGAAAAGCACGGCAGTGGCCGGTGCTTCGGACTTGACCGTCATCTTTGGGTTTGGGTTCAATCCACCCGCGCGCAATCGCGCGATATAAGCTGGAACTCGGATAGCGCCATGGGTGGCCACGCCGCGAAGCTCGGTATCCACGATGAGCTCAGCGATGCTCGCCGCAGATGAGCCGTCAAGACCGGCTTCCTGGTAGCAACGCGTGAGAAACGCCCCAAGCCGCGCTGGCATAACACGAGAATATTCACCCGCTTTGTTCTCAGCGTTATCGTCGCCTGCGCTCATTGGCGATGCCTCCAGTCGCTCCACTGGCCGCGCGACGCGCGAAGTGCACATTGCCAGAAAAAGCCTGGAGTGTCGCGGGACGCCCCCCGAACTTAAACCGCGGCCTTTCCATGAGTCGGCCCAATGGACTAGGCCGAATTCCTGAGCTAGCTCAATCGAGTAGGTTAATTGCGCTCGGAAACGAACCAGGCAATCTGGCTGGCTTTCTTTGGCCGAGTATTACGAAATAATATGTTGCAGAGAAGCGGATCAAAACACATCTAAATATCAGACAAAAGATACAAAAGGAAGGATATTGACCGTGATCAGACGTAGTTTTGAATGCCCGGCAGACAAAGATATAGATGTAGTGGTTGAAAACGCAAAACAACTTCGCGCCAAATGCATTAGAGAATTATTTACATCAACCTTTAATTACTTGAGAAATTCATCAGTAGATAAAAATCGCGCTGAAAAAACGCCGAACTCTTCCCGTGAATTCGCAATTCATCCATACTATATCTAAGCGGTGCGAAGTTCTCCCGCATTCAATAATTGAGAACGTATTTCATGCGGCGCCATCGTCTATGCTTTTCGGCGCCGCTGCGGCGATACCCCCTCAGCTCGGACGGTTGTGATTCAACGCTAGTCCAACGCCTCGCTTTGCCTGGTGTTGTCGGCAACGCGGAATTTTGCCGATAGAGCAATGACCCCCCGTCAAATTGGCACGCTGGAAATCTGACGCCGGATAGGCATGATCAGCTTGAAGGCCAGAAACACGGAGGGGGCTCTCTTGCGTCCAGTGACGAGGCGTGGCGGAGGTCGATCAAAGCGTACGGCGATCACAGCCATCATTTCCTTGGTGGCCGGAATCGTCGCGCCGGCATCTGCCGGTGCCGTGGAACTCTCGTTCATCGTGGAAGGCGTACGCAACGCCATGGGGCGGGTGAACGTTTACCTTTGCCCGGAAGAGGAGTTTTTGGGCGAGGAGTGCCCCTTTCGCGCAAGCGTGGCGGCGAATGAAGGAGAGACGAGTGTCGTCTTCGTCGACGTTCCGCCCGGCCTATACGGCGTCCAGGCCTTCCACGATGAGAACGAGAACACAAAGATGGACCGCAACTTTGTGGGATGGCCCCTTGAAGGGTTTGCGTTTGCCAACAATCCGGAAATTTTTTTGCGTGCCCCATCCTTTGAGGCGTCCTCCATCGTCATCGGTGAAGAGAACTTGGAAGTGAGAATGATGATGCAATACCGGTGAAGGTGCTCTGCTTGAAGCGCTTGCATACGTCTTGTGCCAAGCGATTTATGGTGGCAGCACAGTCACTCGTCAGTGAAACCGAAAGGGGAGTGCGTGCACTCTTGCCGTCTCGGGTTCGGTAGCCCGCCACATCGTTCCGCAACACCTTGCACCCCCTCTAGTCCCGGAGCGACCGGCGTTGGCGGGGGACCGGGCTACTGAGCGATTTGGGAGCGCGACCAGACCTCAAGGTCGAGACACCGTCAGGCAAAGGGGCCAGGGACGAGAACTTTCCGGTCGCGTCCCGCCTGATCGCGCCGCAACTGCGCCCCCATATCATGGCGTTTTACGACTTTGTCCGCGCCGCTGACGATGTGGCAGACAACCCGAGCCTCAAGCCGGACGATAAGCTTACGCGTCTTGATCAGTTGGAGGCTGCCCTTCGCGTTGATGGCCCGCTCACCAAGCCGCGACGGCTCGCACAAAGCCTCGCCACCACCGGTGTCACCGATACCCATGCCCGAAACATGCTATCGGCCTTTCGGCAAGATGCTACGAAACAGCGCTACGCCGACATGGATGAGCTTTGGGACTATTGCGACCGGTCCGCCTCACCGGTAGGGCGCTTTCTCGTGGACCTTCACGGTGAGGACCGCGCTTGCTTTGCCGGAGCGGAGGCTCTGTCGTCTGTGCTCCAGGTCCTCAACCACATTCAGGATTGTCAGAACGATTTTTTGACGCTCGATCGGGTCTATATCCCGACCGATCTACTGCATGACAACCGCACCAGTGTGGGCGATCTCGCCAACCCGGCGCTCAGTGATGGATTGCGCGGAACCATCGATGCCCTCCTGAGTGCATGCGAGGCGCGCCTGGACGATGCCCGGGGGCTCGTCCACCAAATCAAGGGCCGGCGCTTTGCTGCCGAGACTCGCATGGTGTTGTCGCTCGCTGAGAGGCTTTTGTCTCGGTTGCGGCTTCAGGACCCGCTCGCAAGCCGTGTCAAGCCTTCTGCGTTTGACTTTGGTGCGGCAGGCGCTAAGGCTATCGCGCGATATTTCAGTGCGGGACGGGTATAATGGCGTACGGCGACTGTATGCCAAATGATCTTCCGCAACATTTGTTGCCGCTAGATCACAACGAAACATGCGAACCCAGTGCTTTTGCTGCACAGGTGCTTTCGAACGCGCGCTCGTCCTTTGCCTTCGGGTTGCGAACTCTGCCCAAAGAGCGCCGGCGGGCGATGGTGGCGGTTTATGCGTTCGCCAGGATCGTCGATGACATCGCCGACAGTCAGGCACCGAAAAGCGGCAAGCTGGAGGCATTGGGCGCGTGGGACGAGGAAGTGGACCGGGTCTACAACGGGACACCGCAAAGCAGTGTCGGCCGCGCACTGAAACCAAGTGTCGGTCGCTTCGACCTGCCAGCACGCGAGTTTCACATGATGCTTGACGGCATGCGGATGGATGTGAACGGTCCGATCATTGCCCCTTCCCTGGAAGACCTGGCCAAATACACGCGCCGCGTGGCGGGCACGATTGGGCAGCTTTCCGTGCGCTGCTTCGGTTCAAAAACCTCCTCTCATCGAGACATGTTCGCGCTGTCGCTCGCCGATGCGCTGCAACTGACGAACATCTTGCGCGACGTGGGCGAAGACGCTGCCGATGGGAGGATTTACCTGCCGCGCGAGCTGCTTTCCCGATACGACGTTCCGGCTGATTGCACCGAAATCGAGAAGCACGAACGTCTTACGTCTGTTTGCGCGGCAGTTGGCGCGCTTGCGCGCGAGCGATTTTCAATGGCAAGGACCGCTCTGCTTCACCTGGAGCGCGCTCCACTTCGCCCTGCCCTAATCTTCATGGGTGTCTATGAAGGCTATCTTGACCGCATCGAGGCTTTGTCGTGGAAGAGTTCCCGCATGCGGCCCATGCGTCGATGGGAGAAAATTTTGCGCGGGCTACGCTACGCATTTTTCTTGCCTGGCCGGTCCGATGATCGGGTCGTCGGTCCAGATTCGATCCACTTTCCGGAGCGCAATGAAAAACTGGATGCCGCTTGAGGCCACCGTGCCGGGGCTTTGCGGTTGAACACCACAGTCCATGTCGTCGGGCTCGGTCTCTCAGGGCTTGCCGCGGCGGTATATCTGGCGCGGGCGGGCATCAACCTGCGGCTCTACGAGGGCGCGGGTCATGCGGGTGGACGCTGCCGTTCATTCGACGACAAGGCGCTGGGTGTGGAAATCGACAACGGCAACCACCTTCTCCTCAGCGGTAATCTGCGCGCATTTGCCTACCTGGACGCCATCGGCGCGCGCGATGAGGTCAAAATTTTTGATCGCGCCGCGTTTCCTTTCGTAGACCTTAGGAGCGGTGAGCGGTGGTGCATCGATCTTGGCGAGGGTCGCACCCCTCGCTGGCTTCTGGATCGCAATCGCCGCGTGAAGGGCGCCAGCGTTCCTGCACACCTCGGCGCTATTCGGATCCTCCTTGCGGGGCGCGATACCACGGTGTGCGATGCTGTGAGCAGCGGCGGAATTTTGTTCGAGCGGTTTTGGGAGCCCATGTCGATGGCCGTCCTCAATACGCGGCCCGAGCGGGGCAGCGCAGCGCTTCTGCGCCGTGTTCTTTTGGAAACCTTCGGCCGCGGAGGGCAGTTTGCGCGCCCGGTCATCGCCAAACGAGGCCTTTCGCAAGCCTTTGTACGTCCGGCCCTCGCTTTCCTTGAGCGCGCCGGGGCGATGGTGCAACTGCGAACGCCGCTAAAAGACCTCGACGTTGGAAGCGAAAGGGTGGCGCGGCTACGCTTCGAAAACCACTCGGAGGAGATCCATGAGCGCGACATGGTCGTGCTTGCCCTACCGCCATCGCGCCTCGGCCCGTTTCTTCCCGGGGTCGAACTCCCTGACGACGAAGCGGTGATCGCCAACGCGCACTTTCGCGTCCCAGCTCTCGATGGGGATGAGCGCATCGAGTTTGTGGGGCTAACCAACGCAACGACTCACTGGGTCTTCCGCCGTAAGGGTGTGATCAGCACCACCATTTCCGCGGCCCATGAACTGGGGCTTGAGCGCTTGTCTTCAGAAAACCTCCTCAGCGCGATTTGGTCTGAGGTCCGCAGCGCCCTGTCGCTTCCCGTCGGCCTCGAGCCGCAGGCACAGCGGCTCATCAAGGAAAAGCGGGCGACGTTCGACCAATCGCCCGCAGGCGTGCTTCGACGACCGGCAACAACGACCAATCTGCGCAATCTCTTTCTCGCCGGTGATGTGGTCGACAACGGCCTTCCGGCAACGATCGAGGGCGCAATCCGCAATGGCGAGGAGGCGGCACGCCAATGTCTGTCTCGCATCCGCCCCGATGGTTCGGTGGATAAGGGCACGGTGGCCGAATATGCTTGATACGGCTGCGCGAAATGGCGCTCAGGATCGCATTAAGGCCCAAACCGAGACACTCCTTGGCGAGGCGAGCGGCGATGGTCACTTTTGCTTCGAGCTGGAGGCGGACTGCACCATCCCGTCCGAATACGTGCTTTTGCGCCACTTTGTCGGGGAGCCGGACCTGGCTCGCGAAGCACCCATCCGCACCTATCTGCTGCGCCGCCAAAGCAAAGACGGGAGCTGGCCACTGTTTCACGCCGGCGCGGGCGATATCTCAGCGACCGTGAAAGCCTACTGGGCGCTAAAGCTACTCGGCGAAGACGTCGACGCTGAACCCATGGCCGCCGCCCGCCGCTGGGTCCTGGCTGAGGGTGGGGCCGCCAGCGCGAATGTCTTTACCCGGTTCACCCTCGCCCTCTTCGGCGAGATCCCCTGGCGCGGTGTACCGACGATGCCGGTGGAGATTATGCTCCTCCCCCGCTGGTTTCCCTTTCACATGTCGAAGGTGTCCTACTGGTCGCGCACAGTGATCGCTCCGCTTCTGGTGCTTGCCGCCCTCAAGCCGCGAGCCGTCAATCCCACCGGCAAGACGGTGCGCGAACTCTTCGTGACGCCGCCGGAGGAACACAGAAGCTACAATATCAACCCCACCGGGTCGCGGGTCGGCCATGGATTCCTGCTACTCGATAAGGTCTTGCGGGCGGTGGAGCCGGCATTCCCCAAAAGCCTCCGACGCCGTGCTATCGACCGAGCCATGGAGTTTGTGCGCGAACGGCTCAACGGCGAGGACGGGCTCGGCGCCATCTATCCGGCTATGGCCAATGCCTCCATGGCCTACTTTGCCCTCGGCTATCGGCCCGATCACCCCGAGCGCGCGACAGCTGACGGTGCGGTGGATCGGCTGGTCACCGTCCGCGGCGACGAGACTTACGTGCAGCCCTGTTATTCGCCCGTATGGGACACGGCCCTTGCAGCGCACGCGCTGCTGGAAGCGGACGCTGATCCCGCGCAGCTCGACCAGGCGCTGTCATGGCTCGATGCCCGGCAGATTACGAAGGTGCGGGGCGATTGGACCGTGCGCCGGCCGGATGCGCCGACAGGTGGCTGGGCTTTCCAGTACAACAACGACCACTACCCAGATGTGGACGATACGGCTGTGATCATTGCCGCCATGCATCGCTCTGGAGAGCTGCGCTACGCCCAAAGCATTGAGCGCGCGGTGCAGTGGCTCCTGGCAATGCAAAGTAAATCGGGCGGTTGGGGGGCGTTCGAGCCAGAAAACGAGCACTTTTATCTCAACCACATACCCTTCGCCGATCATGGAGCGCTGCTCGACCCGCCGACTACGGATGTCACGGCTCGTTGCGTGAGCGCCCTCGCCCAGCTCGACGATGAACGCCTGACCGATGCGGTGGAGCGGGGCGTCGCGTTCATATTGCGTGAACAGGAGCCCGACGGTTCTTGGTTCGGACGCTGGGGTGCCAACTATGTTTATGGGACCTGGTCGGCGCTCTGTGCGCTCAACGCTGCCGGCGTCGACCCGGAACGGCCGGAGGTCCAGAAGGCGGTGGACTGGCTCCGGACAATGCAGCGGGAGGACGGCGGCTGGGGCGAGGGTCTGGAGACCTATGAACCCAACCGGCGCGGGTATGCCATCAACTCCACACCCTCCCAAACCGCATGGGCGCTCATGGGGCTGATGGCGGCGGGCGCGGTGGACGACCCGGCAACAGAGCGCGGTATGGCCTATCTCACCAGCGCGCCGCTGGACGGCGCACGCTGGGCTGAAGATCTCTACACCGGGACCGGCTTCCCGCGTGTGTTTTACCTAAAATATCACGGATACGCGGCCTATTTCCCACTTTGGGCCATGGCCCGCTACGAGCGCCTGATGCGCGGCAACGATCGCACCGTTTCTTGGGGTCTTTGACGAAGAACACCGGTCTGAACGTGGTTGGGGTGGTTTGTGGCCTGGCAAGCGAGGCTGCTTCCATACGCAAGGCCTTTCGCGCGGTCGAGGGACTGGAGCCACCCTTAATTTTGGTGAGCGGTGCGGACCCCGGCCGAGCGGAGACGGCCGCCCGGCGCCTGGTCGATGAGGGTTCAGACGGCCTCATGAGCGTCGGCCTGTGCGGCGGCCTTTGCCCAGATCTTCAGGTGGGGGAGCTTGTTTTTGCGACATCCGTGGTTGAGGCCGGTACGGGTGAGCGCCACGCCATCAAGTCCTGGTTCCAACCAGACCCGTTCAATGGTCTGCTACCTCAATGGCGCGTCGGCCCGGTCCTTGGATGCGACCACGCCATAACTTCGCCGGCGGACAAAGCGGCAGCGTTCAAGAATACCGGTGCGTTGGCGGTCGATATGGAAAGTCATGCCGTTGCCCGGGTAGCAGCGCGCGAAGGATTGCCCATGATGGTGGTGCGTGCGGTGGTGGACGATGCGGCGACGACCGTCCCTGACTTCTTGGCGCACGCTATGGGGCCGTCCGGCCGGCCGCGCGTGGTCAGGCTCGCGGGCCAGCTTGCGCGCTATCCCGGGCAGCTGCCGGCACTCATCAGACTGGCGAGGTCATCGGCGCGCGCCCACGCATCGCTAGAAGTAGGCGTGATCAGGGTCGCTAAGGCGCTTCGAATGAGCGCCTAAAGATTGTCGATCAACACCCGCCTCTTCTTGGTCGAGCGGGCGTTTGCCCCTTCTTCCTTGGCGATGGCGTCGAGCTGGGCGCGCACGAGCCGGTCATGGTGTTCCTGCGCCCTGCGCTGCTGGGAAAGGTCGATTTCTGGGGCCATGGGTCCGCTGGTGCGCGGGCCGCGGAACATCGCGCGCATCATCTTGAGCGGGTGGGTGAAGGCATCAGCTGCCGCTGTGGGCTCATAGCCGCAATGGGCCATGCAATCGGCGCACTTTTCGTAACGACCGGTACCGTAAGAGTCCCAGTCGGTCGTCTCCATCAGCTCCTTGAAGGAGGACGCGTATCCCTCTCCCAAAAGGTAGCAGGGCCTTTGCCAGCCGAAGACATTTCGGGCCGGCATTCCCCACGGCGAACAAAGATAGTCCTGATTGCCGGCGAGAAAATCGAGATAGAGGGGAGAATTGCTGATCGACCAACGCTTGCCGGTGTTGCGGGCAAAAAGATCGCGGAAGTAACCCTTGGTGCCCTGGCGGCGTAGAAAATTTTCCTGGTCCGGCGCCCGCTCGTAGGCAAAGCCGGGTGACAGCGAGACGCCCACGTTGAGTCGGGTGCACTCGTCCAAAAATGCCGCCAGGTCCGCCACCGGATGATCCTGGAAGACGGTGCAATTGGCGTTGACCTGAAAGCCTTTCTCCTGAGCGGCCTTGATGGCCGACATGGCCTTGTCGAAGACACCGTCGCGGCACACGGCGCGGTCATGGTGATCTTTCAGGCCGTCAAGATGGATGGTGAAGGTTAGATAGCGCGACGGCGTGAAGCGATGCAGGTGCTTTTCCAAGAGGATCGCGTTGGTGCAAAGCGAGACGAATTTTCGGCGCGCCACGATTCCGGCGACAATCTGATCGATTTCGCGGTGGATCAACGGCTCGCCACCGGGAATGGCCACCATCGGTGCGCCGCACTCGTCGACCGATTGCAGACACTCCTCGAGCGAAAGCCGCTGACGGAGGATTTCTTTGGGGTAATCGATCTTGCCGCAACCGGCGCAGGCGAGATTGCACTGAAAAAGCGGCTCCAGCATGAGGACGAGCGGGTAGTGCTTCCGCCGCTTCAGCCGCTGGCGGAAGATATAGGCGCCCATGACGGCTTGCTGGAAGATGGGGACGCTCATCGTGCCTCCGGCCACGCGCTCGCTGGTGAGACTTAGGCGTTCACTGTCCTTGAGCCAACCACTATGCCAGCGGGAAGCTTAAAGCGCACGTCTTCAATGGGACCTGAGAGGCTGTCCACCTCAAGATCGCTCCACCATTGCCGAAACTGGGCAATCGTTTCCTCCACAACCACCTCCGGCGCCGATGCCCCGGCGGTCAGTCCGATGGTGTTCGCGTTGTCGAACCAACCCTTCTGGAGGTCGTCCGCAGCGGGCACCAGATAACTTGGAATTCCCTTTGCGTCGCCAATCTCGCGCAGGCGATTGGAATTAGACGAGTTATGCGCTCCCACCACCACGAGCACATCGATCTGCTCAGCCATGGATAAAACAGCCGTTTGCCGGTTCTGGGTAGCGTAACAAATGTCGCGGGTGTCCTGCCCGACGATGGCTGGATACCGAGCCTTGAGGGCTGCGATGACCTCTCTGGTATCATTAACGCTAAGGGTAGTCTGCAGAACATACGCCACCCGTGACGGATCGGCGACAACGAGGTTTTCCACCTCGCGAACCGTCGCGACGACGTGGACCGTCCCGTCGATTTGACCCAGGGTCCCCTCCACCTCCTGGTGGCCGCGGTGGCCGATCAGCACCACATCGTAGCCCTTTGCGGCAAAACGCCGGCCCTGCACATGCACGCGAGTGACGAGGGGGCACGTGGCGTCGATGAGCTGGAGCCCGCACTTTTTGGCGTCGTTCTCCACCTTCCGCGACACCCCGTGGGCGGACAGGATGGTAACGGCGCCGCGCGGGATTTCCTCCACGTCCTCCACGAAGACCGCGCCGCGTTCGCGCAATTCCTGGACGACCCTTTGGTTGTGGACAATTTCGTGGCGCACATAGACCGGTGCCCCGAACATTCTGAGCGCGCGCTCAACCGTCTCAACGGCGCGTTCGACACCGGCGCAAAAACCCCGCGGATTGGCAAGCAACACTTTCATCTGATTGCAAAACCAACCTCGGTTCCGATCGATTTTAAAATTTTCGAACGAAATGTTGGTCTTCGTCAACAAATTTTGCCCGCCGGACGGGTCAACGGGGGTCCGTGGGCGTTGCGGCTGTACTCAACCGTGGGTGCGGGGTGGCTTGAGCATTTCCAACAATGTGGGTGTGGCGACAATCGTCGTGACGAGGACTATGGCGATGGACAGGCCGAGGAGTTCGCCCATGCTCGCGGTGCCGCGATGGCTTGAGAGGGCAAGGCTTACGAACGCCACCGCCGTTGTCAGCCCACTGAACAAAACCGCGCGTGGTGTGGACGTGGCGTAAACCGAACCGCTTTCCTCTTCGCGCTTTCGCACGGCAAGGTGGATGCTGCTGTCGACCCCAAGTCCGATGATGAGCGGCAGCACGATCACGTTGGCGTAGTTGAACGGCAGATCGAGCAGCACCATGGTGCCGACCACCAGGAGGCCGCCCATGGCGAGCGGGAGCAGCACCGCAAGGGTCTCGCGCACGCTGCGCAGTACAATGAGGCACATGATGGTAACCACAAACGCTGCGACGGAAGTAGCCTGGATCATCGCGCCTGACACCACCGCGCCGGCACGGCTTATCTCAAACGGTGCCCCGGTGATATTTTCGTCCACCGCCACCAGTTGCTCTACGAAGTTGGTGCGGTTCTCGGGGGTCCGAATGTTATTGGCAGGGCCCACCTCCACCCGATAAAGCCCAGAAGCTGATAAAAACTGGTCCTTCACCGCGCTCGGCAGATCGTCTGCGCTGAATTCGGCCATGTTGGCCTGGGCTCGAAGCCGGTTAAAAAGTTGCGGCAGGAACCCCACCAGCGCTTGGTCGAGGTCGGCATCGTCCATCGTCGCAGCCGATCCCGTCAGCACCTCATACAACCGATCACCCCCCTCCCCGGTGGAACCTTCACTAAGTTCGCTAGCCAGGACCGCCATGGCGTCATCGGTGGCGGTGGGGAGCTGCGCTGGCCCGAGCAGCCGAGCCATGATGTTCGGGTGGGACCGTTCAAAGTGCGAGAGTTTTGCGGCCTGGTCGGTCGGCACAAGGCGCGCCAGCGTCGCCACGGTGTGGACTTGCGCTGTGCCGTCGACTTTCTGCGCGAAGGCGTCCACCTCGCTTTCGGTCCCCAAGAGGCTGACCCGGTACGGTGCGGTGTCCGGATTGCCCATGAGCGCAGCGAGGGCCACCATTGACGGGCTTTCGGGGTCGCGTAGGTTGGTGGGATCGGTGTCAAAGCGCACCTGGGGCGCAACCGCGACGGAGCCGACGGCCAGAACAGCCAAAAGTGCTGTCGCCGCCTGGCGGACTCTCTTCTGGCGCAACCCATAGGCGGACGGGTTGGAGGCAGCCGGCTCGATGGGTTCCGGCAATTCTTCAGAACGGTGGATGCCGATGGTGGCGAGGGCCGGAACCAGCGTTACGGAAATGACGAACGCAATCAGCACGCCGACAGCACCAATGACGCCCACCTGACCCATTCCGACGAAGTCCGTCCCGACGAAGGACAGGAACGCGGCGGCGGTCGTGAATGCGCTGAGGCCAAGGGCGAGCGCAATGCCCCGGCCGCTCTCAATGAAAGCCTGCCGCTGCGTGGCGCCTTTTCGCTCCAGTTCTGCCGCCCGCGTGGTGACGTGAATTGCAAAATCCAGCCCCAGACCCACCAGCGGGACCACAAATGCGATGGATACGAGGTTCAGCGGCCCGAGCGCCACCGACGCGAACCCCAGCGCCAAGCCAAGCGCAACGATAATCGCGGCCAGCGTCACGAGCATGCGGCGAATGGATCCGTAGCAAATCACCAGCAGGATCACGACCACGACCATCGACGCGCCAAGCGACAGCCCAATACCATCCGCGACGGCCTCAAGTTCCTCAAACATCAAAACCGGCTCACCCGTCACACGAACGGTGACGAGTTCGGCGGTCGCCGACCCCACCGATGAGGGCAGCGCATCGATGGCGGCACTGATACTACGAAGGGTCGTCTCGGCCGGCTGAAGTTCAGTATAGTCGAGCTGGGGTCTGATCTGGACGACCCGGGTAACAGGCTTCTGCGCGGCTTCCCCACCCATGAGATTTTGCCAAGACAGCGCCGCCGGCTCACCCGCAGCCTTGGCGGTGAGGACGGTCGCCATTTGGGCGTAGATCCGGTCAAGGGTTTGGGCAGTTTCGAGATCCGCCGATGCTTGAAAACCATTGATGGCGGCTAGGCTGGAAAAGAGGGCCTGCGCAGTGGGGGTTTCGCGTAGCCCGGCGAGCAGATCAGCGCTGGAATCAAGGTTGCGCAAAGCCTCTTGGAAAGCCTCTGTGTCTTCATACAGCAATCCGTGTGCTTGGAAGAACGGGCTCGCGGTCTCGGAGAATGCCGACGCCACACCGGGCTTTCCCTGGAGCGTCTCCACCAGCGACGCAGCGACGGCGTCTGACGCGTCCGGGACGCTGCTGTCCAAGACAACGAACACGTCATCGAAAAGGTGTGGAAACGCATCTGCAAGCGCCGCAGTGCGCTGCTGAAACGGCAGCTCCTGATTCAGCATGCCGCGAGAATCAGTGTTGATTTCCAAATATTTGACAGCTGCCAACACTGACGCAACCAACAGGATGACGTAGGCTAAGACAACGAAAGGCGATCTGCGGACGCTGAACGCGACGACGCTGGCCACGGTGTTTCGGACCTTGGTCATCAGCATAAGTCAGTCCTCTCCGTGTCCTGCCGTTGTGGCCGTTTTGCAGGGCGGCAGCGACTTGGCAATGGGCACGAAAGAAGTCGGCGGCACCGCGAACACGAAGAGGGCGATGGGCGCGCGCCCACCGTCCATGCTCGCAGCCCATGGGTCTCACGCCACGATGCCATCCGGGATGGCTCTCAGCCAATAAAGAGGAGCTGTAGTTCCGAACTCCATCGGACGTTCGGCCTCGGTTGGCAAAAACAAGGGCACGGGGGTAATTTCAGCCTGACAGGGGACAGCCCGCATGCCGAGGCACGGTCTGGCATTGAGGGAAGGTGAACCGGCCAAAAAAGCGTCGACGATTAGCCTTAAAGGGTCCGTTGCGCGCCGTTCAGCGGTCCGCAAATTGCCTCGCACTTAGAAAAGCTCATCTCGATAGTGCTCAAATCCCGCGATTGGGATTGGAAGCAAAGAACCGAGGCACCGGGTTCCGTACCAGCCGTTCGAAGGCC
>JBCCYN010000104.1:0-18393 GCA_039189655.1 Pseudomonadota bacterium
TTGATACCTCCGCGTGAGCCAACGACTCGTGAAAATCACGAACCCGCCAATGAACCAAAGCGCGTAGAGAGGTATGTCACCCCATACGCCATAGGGGGCGAAGCGGGGAGGCGGCAGCGGCGCGGTGATGGCGCCCTCGCGGTTGAGCGGCAAGCGCGCAACCACCCGGCCGCTGGCGTCGATGATGGCGCTGATTCCGGTGTTTGCCGCCCGCACCACGGGAAGACCTCGCTCCACGGCACGCAGCCGACTATGGCGCAAATGCTGGCGGGGTCCTGGTGTAACGCCGAACCAGGCATCGTTGGTGACGTTGACAATCCACCGGGCCGGGTCTTCGCTGCGAAGGTGCGGAAAAATGACCTCGTAGCAGACAAGAGGCTGGAATGGCGGCAGTTCCGGGACGCTGATTGTCTGGGGCTCAGGCCCAGCCACGAAGGAAGCATTGCCGGCCGCAAGGGCGGAAAATCCAAGGGCTGACAAGAGCTCTGCGAAGGGCACGTACTCACCGAATGGGACGAGGTGTGATTTGTCGTAGCGTGCAACCAGATCGCCCGATGGGTTGAGAACCAGCACCGTATTGAAGGTGCGTGGTCCTGTGGCCGTTTGGGTGACCTCGGCCGCGCCGGTGATGAGCATCGTTGCCGGCATCAGAACCGCTGCCAGTTCCCGCTGGGCAATGCTGGGCGTGCGATAAAGGAACGGGACCGCCGTTTCCGGCCAGACCACGACGTCCGCTGGCCCATCGCGATTGCCGTTGTCGCTCAGGGTGAGGAGGCGGCGCCAGATGGTGTCGCGGTGCACCGGATCCCACTTGAGGTGCTGCGGGACGGACGGTTGCACCACGCGCACGCGGAGCGCATCGGGTTGGCTTGGAGGTTCGGTGAGGAGGCGCAAGATGCCGAAGGTCGTCATCGCCGCGAGGATGATGCCCACCGGCGCGGCGAGCCAGCGGCTCCTGCGTTCGGCCAACGCAGCGGGCAACGCACCGAAGAGGACGACCACGAAGGCAAGCCCGTTGACGCCCACGACGGCTGCGCTCTGGGACATGAGGCTGGACTGGGTGACCCCCACCCCCGCCGCGTTCCAGGGAAACCCCGTCAGCACGAAACTGCGCAGCCATTCGGTGAAGGACACCGTAAGCGCGAGTGCCAAACCGCGCCACGCGAAGGAGTGTGGGGCAACGCCGATTAGGAGGGTTGCAAGACCGGTAAAGGATGCCAGCAGCAGCGGCAGGCCGATGACGGCAAAGGGTAAGAGGGCCGCGTAGCGGTCCGCGTCCACCAGGAATGCCGCGCCGATCCACCAAAGCCCCATGAGGTGAAAGCCGAAGCCGAACGCCGCACCGGTCCAAAAACGCGCCAGAAAAGGGCGCTTGGCGACGGACTCGCCCGCTTGCAAGAGCACCAGGAGCGCCGAGTAGGCAACGATGGCGGGCAGGAAGTTGTAAGGCGGGAACGCAACCGCGAGAACCACGCCCGACAGCGCCGCGGCGGCATAGCGAAGGCTGCGCCGCGCCGCTAGCTGGTTGTAAAGCCGTTCAAGCCTGCCCGGGGTCTGCGGCGGTGCGTTCAACGGCGGGCTCGGCGGTGACCCCGTCATCGACTTTGACGGTTACCTTGACGCGTTTGATGCGGCGGGGATCGGCGTCAAGCACTTCAAATTCGAAGCCGGGGAATGCCTCTGACGCGACAATCTCGCCGCGCACCGGCACCCGACCGGTGATGGCGAAGACGACGCCGCCGAGGGTTTCCACATCGTCGAGCCACTCCGTTTCGGGCACTTCGATGCCGGCCTCTTCCTCAAAGTCTTCTACGGTGACGCGAGCATCGGCGTACCACACTCCCGGCGCGCCTCTGGTCATGGTCGCTTCATCGGGCCAGTCGTACTCGTCCTCGATATCGCCCACCACCGTTTCAATGAGGTCTTCCAGGGTGACGAGCCCGTCGGTGCCGCCGTATTCGTCCACCACGAGGGCAAACTGGGTGCGGTTGGCCTGCATGCGCACCATGAGGTCCATGGCGGGCATGGAGGGAGGCACAAAAAGCACCGGGCGTACGATATCGAGGGCGGCAAGGGGCCGCATCAGGTCAATGGCGTTGAGGTTGATGGATTCGTCCGCTGTCGCCTCTTCGGCAATGCGGATCATCACATCCTTGGCGTGGACGAAACCCACCGGATTGTCGAGGGTTTCGCGGAACACCGGCAACCGCGAATGACCTACCTCCCGATACCGCCGGATCAAATCGGCGATGGAGATGTCTTCTGGCACGGCGTCCACATCGGCGCGGGGCACCATCACGTCGATGATGCGCACGTCGCGCACGGTGAGGATGTTTTGCAGGAGCCGGCGTTCTTCAGGCGAGAAGACGGCATCCTCGCTGGCGTCTTCCGCCAGGGCCTGGGCCAGGTTTTCTCGAATGCCTTCGTTATTGCGAAGACCGAACACGGTGAGGACGCGGTCAAACCACCCTTCGTCACCGATTTGTTTGTATGCGGCGACCGAGCCGTTGGGCCCAGCCGCGCGAAGACTATCGCTGTCAGCCATTTTCCTCTTGGCGCCCTAAAGCGCCTCTCAACTCCCCTTTGTGGGCTCCAGATCAGGCGTAGGGATCGGCAATCCCCAACCCGGACAATATATCAACTTCGGCGCGCTCCATCACAATACGATCTGCGTCACACTCGTGATCGTAGCCGAGGAGGTGGAGAACACCGTGCAAGATGAGGTGGCTGGCGTGCGCCTCCCTTGAAATGCCCCGTTCGTCCGCCTCCCGCGCCATCACCCCGAACCCCACCGCAATGCCGCCCAGGTCATGGGGTTCGGGCGCAGATGGCGGCACGTTGGCGCCTGAGGGAAAGGCGAGGACATTGGTGGGCGCGTTCCTACCTCGGAACTGGTGGTTTAGGGCGGCCATGGCCGCGTCTGAGGTAAATACCATATCACAGGTTGTCGTCCCACGCGCCTTCGCCGCGGCTGGATGATCGCAAAGGGCCTTCAGAACCCGCTCGGTCACTATCACCGGAAAAAGGGCGCGCCAGGGATCGTCTTCGATGCGGATGGACGCGCTAATGGCGCCAGCGCTCGCGAATAGGTCCGCGTCCTCGCTTTCCAGGAGGTCTCGGGCAAGGGAGGTGGCGCTCGCCTCAAGGCTCACAGCGGGTCCTGCGATCTGGGCGGCTGCGCGTCGTAGGCGGCGACAATCCGCGCCACCAGCTCGTGGCGAACGACGTCCTCGCTGGTGAAGCGTATCTGCGCGATCCCATCCACGTTTTTTAAGATCCGCGTCGCCTCCACGAGCCCCGACTGAACGCCCCTAGGCAGGTCAATCTGGGACGGATCACCGGTGACGATCATGCGCGAGTTCTCGCCGAGGCGGGTGAGAAACATCTTCATTTGCATCTCAGTGGTGTTTTGCGCCTCGTCGAGGATGGCAACGGCGTTGGAGAGCGTTCGGCCCCGCATGAACGCGAGCGGTGCCACTTCGATGATCCCCTGGGAAAGGCCCCGGTCCACCTTGTCGGAGGGCATCATCCCATAAAGGGCGTCGTAGAGGGGGCGCAGGTAAGGGTCCACCTTCTCCTTCATGTCGCCAGGCAAGAACCCGAGCCGCTCGCCGGCCTCCACCGCCGGCCTTGAGAGGATGATGCGCTCCACGAGGCCACGCTCCAGACACTGGGCGGCGTAGGCCACGGCAAGGAAAGTTTTTCCGGTTCCCGCAGGGCCGATGCCAAACACCATCTCGTGGCTTTCCATGGCGCGGATGTAGCTGTTTTGGGCCGGCGATCGGGCCTCTGCGCGCCGCTTTCGCGTGGTGAGCTGGGCAATGGAATCGGGCCGATCGATGGCCGGCAAGGAAAGCTGATGGTCCTGGGCGCGATTGATGCGCAGGGCACCGTCCACGTCCGCGCGCTCAATCTCCAGACCCTTCTTGGCGCGCTGATAAAGGTGCTGGAGGACGGCAATGGCTTCTTCCACGCTGGCCGCGCCGCCACGCACGGTCAGCTCGTTGCCCCGGGCGACGATGTCCACGTGGCACTTGCCTTCGATCATGGACAAATGGCCGTCGCCCACGCCGAACACGGCCTGCGCAAACGCGGCCTCTTCAAAAACGAGGGTGCGGATGTCCTCTTGCTGGGGGTCCGCCTCGCGCAGCGTCAAGCGGCGTCTCTCCTCGCTTCTGCAGCCTCACCAAACAGGCTGTTGCCCTCCGATGCGGTGATGCGCACGTCGATGGTATCGCCGATCTCATGGGACGTCTGCGGGAAATGAACCGGCTGAAGGTAGGGGGAGCGGCCCACGAGCTGGGCTTCGCGCCGGCCAGGCTTTTCGATGAGCACGGGGATGGTGCGCCCCACGCACGCGCTGTTGAAGGCGCGTTGCTGCTCGCCAATGAGCTTCTGGAGCCGCTGCAGCCGCTCCGATTTCACCGGTTCGGGCACCTGGTCGTCGCGGGTCGAAGCGGGCGTCCCCGGACGGGGCGAATACTTGAACGAGTAGGCGGCCGCGTAGGTGACGTCCCGCACGAGGGTCATGGTGGCTTCAAAGTCGTCGTCGCTCTCGCCGGGAAAGCCCACGATAAAGTCGCCCGAGAGCGCAAGGTCCGGGCGCGCGCGTTTGATGCGCTCGATGAGCCGGCGATAGTCGTCGGCCCGGTGTTTTCGGTTCATGGCCTTGAGAACGCGGTCCGATCCCGCCTGCACAGGTAGATGCAGGTAAGGCATCAGCTTCGGCTGGTCGCGATGGGCTGCAATGAGATCATCGCCCATGTCGTTGGGGTGGCTGGTGGTAAAGCGCAGCCGAAGAATGCCCGGGATCTGTGCCAATCGCTCCAGCAGGGACGCGAGGCTGGCGCGGCGGGCGCCGTACGTCCCGTTATAGGAGTTGACGTTTTGTCCCAGGAGCGTCAGTTCCCGCACGCCCGCGTCGGCGAGTTGCTCCGCTTCCGCGACGATTTTTTCGACAGGGCGGGAGACTTCTGCGCCGCGCGTATAGGGCACCACGCAAAAGGCGCAGAATTTGTCGCAGCCTTCCTGAACGGTGAGGAACGCCGTTACGCCCCGGGCGGCGACGACGCGCCGTTTGGGTGCCGCGAGGTGGGCGAATTTGTCCTCTGAAAGGTCCGTCTCCACGGGCTTCGCGCCGGTTTTTGCTTCGGCGATCAGCTGCGGCAGCCGATGGTACGCCTGGGGGCCCACCACGAAGTCGACCCGCGGTTGGCGGCGCACGATCTCGGCGCCCTCGGCTTGGGCAACGCAGCCCGCAACGCCGATCATGCCCCCCTCGGCCTTGAGGCGGCCCAGCTCGGAATAGACCTTTTCGGCAGCCTTTTCGCGTATGTGGCAGGTGTTCAGCACGATGAGGTCGGCCCCGTCGGGCTTATCCGCCATTTCATAGCCGTTCGCGGTCAGCTGATCGGCCATGCGCGTCGCGTCGTAGACGTTCATCTGGCAGCCGAAGCTTTTGATAAAGGCGCGCTTGGTCATGCGCTTTGGGCCAACTTCCTAGGATTGCGGGTCAACCGGCCGGCCGTCGCTTCGCCGACCATGCGCCGCACGGCGTCCTCGGCTGCTTTTGCGGTGCGCTTGCGGTCTGTGCCTTCTTCAAATGCGATGGGATCGCCAAATACAACGTCCACGTCGATTTCACCGTGCTTCAGCACCCACCACAAATGGCCGGGCATGTCCATATGCCCATACCAGGCGATGCGCGGCTTATGATAACGGCCGATGGGGACGCCGTGGAGTTGCGTGTAGTTGATGGCAAGGGGCTGGATCATGGCGCCTCCGCCACCGGCCATTTGGGCAGCGCGCGCCGCCCCGCCCACCAGAGCAGTCCGGAACGGCAGGACGTGGATACCGTTGGAGGACGTTCCCTCGCCAAACAGCACCAGCACCTCGCCGCCGGCCAGCCGTTCTGCGATTTCCGAGGCCACCTCGCTGGTCTTGGTGCGCCGCTCGCGGTTGACGAAGACGGACCTTTGCAGCTTTGCAAAAAGGCCAAACACCGGCCACTGCGCCACTTCGGCCTTGGAGATGAAGGACAGCTCCATCACCGAACCAAGTACGGAGATGTCGAGCCAGGACACGTGATTGGCGATGAGGAGCAGAGGGCGTGTCCGGGCGACTTCGCCGTGCACATGGACACGAATGCCCACAATGCGGATGGCGGCCCTGTGCCACAATAGCGGTAGCCGCCGCTGGAGGCCCTCCCGTTTGAGGGCCATCGCCAAAAATTGCAGCGGGATCAGGGTCAGCGAGAGCAACGTGAGCCCGATCACGGCAAGCACGGCCCTGATGGTGGTCACCCGGTGTTTAGCTCCGCACCAGTTCCGGTTGGCGCATGGTTAGTCGCATGGTGAGTGCCTTTTTGCGTCCTTCAACGCTGCCGTCCGCATAGTAGCCCGCGCGCTCCCCAACGCTTTCGAAGCCTGCGCCACGGTAAAGGGCAAGGGCGGAGGTGTTCGACGGATCCACCTCCAGGAACACTTCGCTCACCCGTGCCGTATATAGGTGGCGCAGGGCGGTTTCCAGCAAAAGCCGCCCGATGCCACCATGGCGGTGGCGTGGCGAAACGGCCATGGTCAACACCTCCGCCTCGTCGGCAGCGCTGCGCACGGTGATGAAGCCGATGGGCCGACGGCTGGCGGTGGCCGAACCGCGCCTTGCCACGAAGGTGACAACCCCGGGCTGCTCGTTAAGGGCGGCCTGCTCGTCCGCTCCCCAGGGAGCGGAGAAAGATGCGGCGTGAATGTCTTCCAGGGCGTCAAAATCGCGGCGGGATGCGCGATCCACCGTCCGAGGCGGTGACAACCAACCGATCATGGGTGAGGCATCCGACTGCGCATGCCCGATAGTTGGCCACATCGCTCAAGCCCGCGCCAGCGATTTGTGGCGCTGGGGCTTTGCATCGACGGGCGCCAGATAAAGGGCGCGGGCTTCGCGCGGCGCGCCGGTTTCCAAGGCCAGTCGGCAAAGCGTTTTAAGATCAATGCGTTCCACTACCTCGCCACTACCCAAGGCAGCGACGCTAGCGGCATCGCCCCGGACCACAGCGCCGGTCGTCGCTGCAAGCTCGGCGCAAGCTGCCACCGAAAGCCGCGCGAGGGTCTGTGCCGGTGCGCCCGCTTGAAGGTAGAGGCCGGCGAAGAGTGCCCCATGCCTCGCATCGATGACTCCTAGGGCTGGCGTCTTGCCCGCGCGGGCCATGATTTCCAGAGTGGGGACGCCGTAGACCGGGAGATCGCCGGCAAACGCCACGCCCTTGGCGTAGGCTATTCCCACGCGCACGCCGGTGAAGGAGCCAGGCCCCACCGTCACCGCCACGCGCCCAATCGCCCCGGCTCCGATGCCGGCAGCGTCCATGGCGGCTTGGCCATGCTCAAGGATCGCTTCGGCGTCGCCCGTGGCCGGGGAACCGGACTGCGCAACGACCCGCAGGTCATCGCCCTCGCCCTCCAGGACTGCGGCCTGGCAATGGGCGAGCGCAGTATCGACGGCGAGGGTCAGCATGAAGCGCTTAGACGGGCCGAACCTCCTGCACTTCCGGGATGAAATGCCTCAGAAGGTTCTGAATACCCATCTGGAGCGTCATCGTGGAGGACGGGCAACCGGCGCACGCACCGCGCATGGAAAGGTGAACGATCCCATCCCGGTAGGCCCTGAACACGATGTCGCCGCCATCGCCGGCAACCGCCGGGCGAACGCGCTCGTCCAGAATTTCCTTGATCATCGCGACGGTGGTGGCGTCCGCTTCGTCAAACTCTTCTTCGCCCGTGTCCTCAGGCTCGGCGTTGGGATCGGCCATGACCGGATCGCCGGAAAGGTAGTGCTCCATGATGGCGCCGAGCACGGCCGGTTTCAGATGCTCCCAGGGCGTTCCGTCTTTGGATACAGAAATGAAATCGTAGCCCAGGAAGACACCCGTGACCCCCTCCACAGCGAATAGCCGCTGGGCAAGGGGAGAAGGTAGCGCTTCGTCTACGGTGCGATAGTCCACGACACCGCGCTCCATCACCGTCTGGCCCGGAATGAATTTTAAGGTTTCCGGGTTCGGCGTCGCTTCGGTCTGGATGAACATGTTGTGCGTCTCTCCCCACGCGGGTCGATGCCGCGCATTCACATGCCTAGAGAAGTAGTAAGGTGATCGGGCTCCGGCAACGGTGGCATGGGCCGGAAAATGGCCCATGTGTGTAATAGCACATAACGGAGGATCTTGTGGCAAATCCGGCCCCCGGCTTTAAGGCACGCCCCGGCCACAACATCACGCTCCAGCCGGCGAGCGAGGCCGTTGCGGCGAAACATGGCGACACCATCGTGGCTCTTTCCCAGGAGGCCGTCCTCCTTGTGGAGGATCGATACCCCCAGCGCGCCTACTTTTTGCCCGCCGATGTGCTGGCAAAGCTTACCAAAACGGCGAAGACGACGCACTGCCCCTTCAAGGGGGATGCGGCCTACTTCGACGTGGAGTTTGACGGCGTGGTGCTGGAAAACGCCGCATGGGCCTACGAAAGCCCCTTCGATGAGATGACCACCATCAAAGGCCTCATCGCCTTTGATGACCGCTTCACCATCTCCTAGCGCCCCAAGGCTCCCGATTCGAAAGGTTGGCAAGGCGGCAGAGGCAGCAGATCGAGCCCCCGGACCCCTCCACCGCTTGTGCGTCGCGGGAGGTAATGAGACATTTAGTCTCAATTTTTAGCAATATACGTCTTGTGGAACCAAGTGGTGAATAGTGCTAGCACACGGGTTAGGAAACTGGCCGATTGCAGCGATCGCTAGGTTCTGCTGGAATTTTGTACGCAATAAGGAGGGCAAAAGAGGTCAGCTTGGTAGAACGTACCGATCAGTAGCCGTTCGCCATGTGCAGCCGGCGGTACTTCCATCGAACCTTTCTTGCCCTTTCCATTTGGCAACCAGCGATGCAAGCAACCTGAGTCCAAGCTCGCGGACGTGCGCCGATTAAGCGGCCGCCGCCAAACATAGTGAGCTGGCCAAGAGAGGGTGGAGAAAAACCGCCGATGATGGAGAGCGTCCAGGCAAAGCGCCTGCGCGACGAGCAGAGCGCATCGGTGCCTGACTACAGCCAATATGAGCCGCTCACTCTGGAGAGTCTTCCCGAGCGGTTGGCCCAGTACCCGGGCGTTGTTGAACTCCTGGGGGGGACGCCTGCAGAATGGTCCGTGCGCGAAGTGGGCGACGGCAACCTCAACTTTGTCTACATCGTCCAAGGGCCTGGCGGATCGCTCTGCGCCAAGCAGGCGCTACCTTATGTGCGCCTCGTGGGAGAAAGTTGGCCACTACCACTTTCGCGTTCTTTTTATGAGCACGCTGCCCTGGTACGCCAGGACAAAGCCAATGGGTCCGTGCCGGAGATCTATTACTTTGATGGTAGCCAAGCGCTAACGGTCATGGAGGACCTGACGCCGCACATTATCTGGCGTAAGGCGCTGATTGCCCGCGAGCGCCACCATACCGCCGCCAAGGCGATGGCCGACTTCATGGCTGAAACCATGTTCCGCACGTCCGACCTCGCGCTTTGTGCGGCCGACAAGAAATGCGAACTGGCGCTCTTTGCCGGCAACACCGCTCTTTGCAAGATCACCGAGGATCTCGTTTTCACCGATCCTTACTGCGATCATCCCATGAACAGCTGGACGTCGCCGGAGCTGGACGACACGGTCATGGCCATCCGCGCCGATCCGCAGTGGAAGGCGGCGATCCAGGAGCTGAAGTTCATGTTCCTGACGCGGGCTGAATCCCTCGTCCATGGCGATCTGCACACGGGTTCGGTGATGGTCGCAAAATTCGATGACGGCGAAGAAGATATTCGCGTCATCGATCCTGAGTTCGCCTTTTATGGCCCCATGGGCTTTGATAGCGGAGCGTTGTTGGCCAACCTCTTCCTGAATTTCTTTGCCCAGGACGGTCACGGCGAGGGCGCGCGCTACTACCAGGACTGGCTCACCGATCAAATCGTCCATTGCTGGAACCAGTTCTCAAAGCGCTTTTCGGAGCTTTGGCGTACCGAGCGGGACGGGGATTCCTACGCCAAGAGCTTGTTTGAGGGGCAAGGCCACATCGACGGTTCGGAGGTGGCTCTGACGAATTTTCTAGTGCGCCTTGAGGCGGACACGCTGGGGTTTGCCGGCGCGAAAATGACCCGGCGCATCCTTGGACTTGCCAAAGTCGCCGACCTTGAAACCATCCCGGACCGGGCGGTGCGAGCGGCCTGCGAAAGGCGCGCGCTGAAACTGGCCCGCATGCTCATCGTGCAGCGCTACGAACTGCGCAGCGTTGAAGCGGCTGTGGAGGCCGCCCAGCAAATCCTGAGGGACGACCTATGAACGTCAACGGCAGGCCCACGCGCACCATCTGGGTTCATCAAGCCCCCCGGGGCGATGAGCCCGGCGTGGTGGGGATCATCGACCAAACCTGGCTGCCCCACCGCTTCGAGACGATGACCCTCTCGACCCTTGAAGACACCGCCGCCGCCATCGCCGCAATGCGCGTGCGCGGTGCGCCGCTTATTGGTGCCGCAGCTGCCTATGGGATGGCCCTTGCAATCCATGGGGACGCATCCGATGCGCGCCTGTCGGTGGCCTACGATGCGCTGTTTGCCGCCCGCCCCACGGCCGTCAATCTGCGCTGGGCCCTTGATGAGATGATGGGGACGCTGAAGCCGCTCGCGCCCGCGGACCGAGCGGCCGCCGCATGGTCCCGCGCGGCAGCCATTGCCGATGAAGACGTGGAGATCAACCGTCTCATCGGCTCCCACGGCATGCCGATCATCGCAGAAATTGCCGCCAAGAAGAACGGCGCTCCGGTCAACATATTGACCCATTGCAACGCGGGCTGGCTCGCCACGGTGGACTGGGGCACCGCCACATCGCCCATCTATCAGGCCCACGATGCCGGCATCCCCATCCACGTCTGGGTCGACGAGACGCGGCCGCGCAATCAGGGTGCCGCGCTGACGGCGTGGGAACTCAACAATCATGGCGTTCCGCACCACGTCATCGTCGACAGCGCCGCCGGCCATGTCATGCAGGGCGGCCTTGTGGATGTGGTGATTGTGGGTACCGACCGCACCACGGCAAGCGGCGACGTGTGCAACAAGATCGGTACCTACCTGAAGGCGCTGGCCGCCCACGACCACGGCATTCCGTTCTACGTCGCACTGCCTTCGCCCACCATCGACTTCACGCTGCATTCTGGGTTCGACATTCCCATCGAAGAGCGCGCCGGGACGGAAGTCAGCCACATTCAGGGCCGCAACCCGGAGGGCGAGATTACAACCGTGCAGCTGACGCCCGACGGCTCGCCGGTGAAAAACTATGCGTTCGATGTAACGCCAGCGAAGTACGTCACCGGTCTCATCACCGAAAAGGGGATTGCGGCGGCCAATCGCGAAGCCATCGCGGCCCTCTTCCCCGATCGCGTGGCTGCTGCCGCCTAGACCGGCTTCGGGACTGAGAAAGTCAGGTCTACGCTTCGGCGCCGGCGCCGGCGCCCGACGACCCGGCGTCGTCTGTCAACCTCCCGGATCGGTTCTGGCCGCCACTGCCGGACAATTCGGAGCGTCCGCAGGTTGCAAAGACTTTTTCTGATCACAGGCTGCTCCGGGGGCGGTAAGTCATCGCTTCTTGCAGAGCTCAACCGCCGAGGGCACGGCACCGTCGAAGAACCCGGCCGGCGGATCGTTGCGCAGGAAAGGGCGGGCTCGGGAAACGCGCTCCCTTGGAATGACATGGCGGCCTTCGCGCGCCGGGCGCTCACCATGGCCAAACAGGATTTTGCTGCGGCGGCGGCGACCCCGGGCCTCGTGTTTTTTGATCGGGGCCTGGTGGACGCCGCGGTGGCTCTCAAGGCATCCACCGGTGCGCCGTTGGAACGCACTCTGGATGGCATGCCGCGCTATGCCGACACCGTATTCCTGGCACCGCCTTGGCCTGAAATTTTCGCCAATGACCAAGACCGAAAGCATAGCTTTGGGGTGGCGAAGGATGAATTCGATCGCATCGAAGCCGCGCTTCTCGCGCTGAGATACGACGTCTCGATCTTGCCAAAGGAGTCGGTCGCGCAACGGGCCGATTTTGTCCTTACTTCGGCGCTCTAACACCGCGCACCGACGGCGGGTTGGTCCGTCCACCAGGCACTCGGTGATTACCGATGCCTGGCGGATGCCGTTCGGTTCTTTAGCCAGGCGCCAAAAAGGCGCCGGCGCTATGCGAAGATAAAATCGCTCTCTTCAAGTTGGCTTATGCGAACGTTTTCTATGAGTGCGAAGTCTTCACCATCGACGCCCACCAAGGTGCTACGACCTGCCCTTGTGAGTTCGACATCGTCAAAACCGATACCGAGGCCCGCTATTCCGATCACGTCTTCGCCGGGGATGAAATCGGTGATGGTATTGACCGCGGCAACTTCAAACACCAGCGTTGGCTCTAGGCCATCACGGGCATCGACGGGGAAGAACGCGGCGTAGCTATTGCGGCCATCGGTGTCTTCATTCCCAAAAACGCCGCTCAGAGCGACGCTCAACTCTCCAGTGCGAAAGGTATTCTTGAACAGACCGGTAATATCCCATTCGTAAATACCATCCTCGCCAACCGATACAGTGGACAGTGCCCCCGCACCGTCTTTGAGGAAGCGGATGTCTTCGTCGTTGCCGTTCACCGGGTCGAATTCTTCTCCGGCCCGCAGCCGATAAGCACTCACGTTGACCGGCCGGTCGGCGCTCGCCGGAATGAGGTTTGCTAGCTCCGTCAGCTCATCGTCGTACTCCAGACGAATTTTTGCGGAGATCAGGCCGGATCGCACCAGGTCGGTGGGGATGTCGTCAAAGTGGAGGAATGAGTTGGTGTCGAAGCCCGGAAAACCGATGGCCGTTGCTTTGTCTGCCAGAAGGCGCAAGTCACTGTTGCTGCTGACATTGCCAAAAAAAGTATAGTAGGCGTCATTAGCAGTGAGTTCAAAGACGTTGGAGATGGAACCGCCGCTGGAAACCCAGAACTGATCGCGGCCGTTGCCGCCGGTTAGGATGTTGTCGCCGTTTTCGACGGCGAAGAACTGATCGTCACCGCTGCCGCCCACAAAACGGTCGCCCTGGCCCAAAATGGCGACGTCATCGTCGCGGCCCAAAAATATCCGGTTTCCGCCTTCACTCGACGATGCCGCGTCCACGAGGTCGTCGCCATCACCGGCGATCAAGACGCCGTCTCGTCCGCGGACTTCAAGTATATCGTCGCCACTTGTGCCAAATTCTATGTTGAACCAACTCCGCATGTTCCCTCCTGATTGCGAGATATTTGGCGAACTATTTAAAGTTGCTCGTGCCAGTAGTGAGCTCGGCGCCCACCCCATTGAACTCACGCGCTGCCCAAGATTCTCATCCATCCGCCATAGATGTTAGAAAGGCAAAAATTCACAGCGTATTGGTAGAAAAAGCCGCGGATATTGCCTTACGCGATCCGAAAACGTCATACTTCGGTTAGAAGGCAAAGAAATTCCACGGAAAATCTATCAGGACTGGATATTCTGGGAGATGGGCTCCGTTTAGGCAGGTGCGTTGCCTCCACTGCTATGATCCGATATTTCAGTCAATAAATATCTTTTCGAATTATTCCGGTTTACATCTTAGAATTATTGAATAAATAAGTAGTTTTATTGTTATTCTTGAACCAGATGCTCAGTCTTTGCCATCAAATTTGCCACTGCAGCGGGCGGCAAAGTTCTGGCAGCCAATTTTGGCAATGAGATAAACTAACGGCTCAAATAAATATTTGCTGTCTGCCGGGTGTGGGCGCCAAAATGTGTTTGAGCGGAAGCCATCGGCAAGGGGATAAATTGGAAACGCGCTAATGTGACGGAGACGTTGCCCGTCACAACCCGCCATCACGTTCGCCCTTGGAGACAACCGACGGCGGCGAGCCTTTCGCCTATGGCGTGGCTCGCCACCTCAGGAACGGCTTTCGCGCACCATCGAAATTAAAGGGTTCGCCGATCCTGGCCCCCTTTGCGCGACCATCGGGTTGGCGGGGCACCCAAACCTCGCCCCTTGCACCGGGCCTGCCGGCAAGCGACAGTTCAAAAAACCGCCGGCCTTTGAGTAGCTCCCATGTCGATCCTCACCCGCAATGAAACGCTCGTCGGATTAATCCTTCTTGCGTTCATCGCGTTTACCGCGGTTGTGGAGCCGTCATCCTTCTCGGTGGGGACCTTTGCCGACCTCCTGCGCAACGGGCTTGTCCTCGGCATTTTCGCCATTGGCGTCCTTCTCGTCCTCATCTCGGGCGGGATCGACGTTTCCTTCACAGCCCTTTCCGCGTTCGCCATGTACTCCACCACAAAGGCGCTCATTGCCCTGGGGCTCACCGACTCCATGGTGCTCGCGTTCGTGTTTGCGGCATCCATTGGCATCGCGCTTGGCTGCATCAACGGCTTTTTCGTGGCGACCCTCAAACTGCCGACCCTCATCGTGACGCTGGGCACCCTGTCGGTCTTTCGCGGCTTTCTCCTCACGTTTGTGGGGAGCCAACTGATCTCGAACGTGCCGCCAGCGATGCGGGATTTTTCCCGCTCCATGATTGCTCGGGGAGATGCTTTCGACGGTTCGTTCTATCGCCTGCCAACCGCCTTGCTGGTCCTTGTGGCGGCAGTGGCGTTGACCGCCTTCATTCTCTATCGCACCCAGCTCGGCCGAAATATTTTCGCCATCGGCGGCAGTCTTGAGGCGGCAACCCGCATCGGCATTCCGGTGGTGAGGACCCAGTATTTTGTCTACGCCTACGTGGGGATGCTGTCGGGCATTGCCGGCATTGTGCACGCGTCACTGGCGCGGGTCGCGAACCCCTTCGACCTGGTGGGTCTTGAACTTTCGGTCATCGCCGCCGTGGTGCTGGGCGGAGCGCGGCTTTCGGGCGGCACGGGTACCATCACCGGGACGCTGCTGGGCGTTGCGCTCATCGTGGTCATCAACAATTCTCTGATTACGTTGGGCATTCCGTCCACGTGGCAGAACGTGGTGATCGGCTTTCTCATCCTCTTTGGCACCGGGCTTCCCGCCTGGCAGGCGCGGCGTCGGGAGAAGGCGGCATGAGCATTGCCCGCTCCTCACCAGCCCAAGAACGCGCCCACCTTCTGCGCCTTGCCGCCATCGCCATCGCCATCTTCGGCGCCATGAGTTTTTTGCGGCCCGACCTCTTTTTCACCGCCGCCAACTTTCAATCCATGGCCTTCCAGTTTCCGGAGTATGCGATCCTGGCCCTTGCCATGATGCTCGCCATGCTCACCGGGGGGATCGACCTTTCGGTGATTGGGATTGCCAACCTTTCGGGGATCCTTGCGGCCTTCACGATGGCTGCGCTCGTCCCCGACGCACCGGGCTACGGGCTTGATGTGCTGGGGGCGATTGGGCTGGCGGTGGCCGTCTCCCTCACCGTGGGCGCGGTTTGCGGGGCCATCAACGGGCTCGCCATTGCGGCCGTGGGCATTCCTGCGATCCTTGCCACCCTCGGTACCGGGCTGATGTTCACCGGGCTTGCCATCGTGCTCACGGAAGGGCGTGCAGTGCTCGGATTTCCCGATGCGTTCGCCGTGATCGGCAACGGCCTGGTGGGCCCGATACCGATGCCTGTCCTCATCTTTGCAGCGCTTGCGGTGATCCTTGCCCTGGTGCTCAACCGCACGAAGTTTGGCCTGCGCGTTTATCTTATGGGCACGAACCCGTTGGCGGCCCGGTTTGCCGGCATCGACAACTGGTGGATCACCGTGCGTACGTATGTGGGCTGCGGGGTTCTTTCCGCCTGCGCGGGGCTCGTTCTCATGAGCCGGGCCAACTCCGCCAAGGCCGATTATGGCGCGTCTTACCTTCTCCTTGCCGTTCTCATTGCGGTGCTTGGGGGCACCAATCCCTACGGCGGGTTTGGACGGGTGGGCGGCATCGTGCTTGCGGTGCTTTCGCTGCAATTCCTGTCGTCGGGCTTCAACATGCTGCAGTTTTCCAACTTCGCGAAGGAGCTGGTGTGGGGTCTCACCCTCCTCCTGGTGATGGGCCTCACACAGGTCTCCCTCAGCCGATCTGCAAGGCGCCCCACTGCGACAAAGGCTTCGGGGCCGGCAAGCGGATCGGGCGGCTGAAACTCCCTTTGTCAGCGCGCCTTGCGGGATGGGAGTAATCGTGGCACCGGGCTCCACCACCCCCGCGAAACGCATTCAAGAAGAGCAATGGAATGACTGGCACCGATCTTTTTTCCCTCAAAGGGCGCACGGCGCTCATCACTGGATCATCCTTGGGGATCGGTCGAACCCTTGCTTCGGGGATGGGCGCTGCCGGGGCAAAGATCGTGTTGAACGGACGTGATGAGGGGCGGCTCAGCGCGGCAGCGGCCGAATTACGGGCTGAAGGAATTGAGGTGGATTCTCTTTCCTTCGATGCGACCAATGTTGCGGCCGTGCGCGCTGCCGTGGACGGCTATGAGGCAAGCCACGGTCCCATCGATGTCCTGGTCAACAATGCGGGCATGCAGCACCGTGCGCCGCTGGAAGAATTCCCACCCGAAGCATTCGATCGGCTCATGACGACCAACGTGTCGAGCGTGTTTTACGTTGGTCAGGCTGTTGCCCGGCATATGATTGCGCGCGGTAAAGGCAATATCGTCAACATTGCGTCGGTGCAGACCGCCCTCGCTCGGCCGGGCATTGCGCCCTACACGGCCTCAAAGGGCGCAGTTGCCAACCTCACCAAGGGGATGGCGACGGACTGGGCCAAGCACGGGCTCAACGTCAACGCCATAGCCCCCGGCTACTTCGATACACCACTCAATGCGGCCCTCGTCGCGGATCCAGAATTTTCTGCCTGGCTCCAGAAACGCACACCGCAGGGTCGCTGGGGGCAGCTCCCGGAGCTGGTGGGCGCTGCCGTCTTCCTGGCGTCTGAGGCCTCCAGCTTCGTGAACGGTCACACCCTTTATGTGGATGGGGGCATTACGGCTTCCCTTTGAAGCCGCGAGAGACCCGACCAGAGGAGGCGTAGAGCGTTCAGCCAGTCCGCCTCCTCTCTTTCCCTTAATGCCTCGAACCGCGCGTCAGGACGGAGCCCAAAGTACGTTGGGCGGTCCTGAGATGCGTGAGTTTTAGTCGGCCGCCTCATCCTTGTTGGAGCTCCGGGTGGCGCTGGTGGTCTTTGCGGCGGCAGTTTTCGCCGGTTTTTTGGTCTTGCTTGCGGTCTTCTTCTTGGCCGCCGTTTTCTTCGCTGCGGGTTTTTTCGCAGCACCCTTTTTGGCGGGCGCCTTGGCGGCTTTCGCCTCTATGAGAGCAAGGGCCGCTTCCATGGTGATCGTTTGCGGGTCTGCGCCCTTGGGCAGCGTCGCGTTGATCTTTCCGTGATTGACGTAGGGTCCATACCGCCCCTCGCGGACGGTAATGGCGCCGCCGTCAGGGTGATCCCCAAGGGTTCGAAGGCTTGCGGGTGTTCGCGAAAACCGCGATTTGTCCGACGCTTCGGCAATCACCGTAACGGCGCGGTTAAGGCCGATCTCAAAAACATCCTCAATACTGTCGAGCTTTGCATACTTTCCCGCGTGGAGGAGGAACGGGCCGTAGCGACCGAGCCCGGCCTGGATGGCCTTTTGGGTTTCGGGGTGAAGGCCCACCTCGCGCGGCAGATCAAGAAGCCGTACGGCGCGCTCGAACGTTACGTCCTGGGGCGTCCATCCCTTCGGGAGCGAGGAGCGCTTGGGCTTTTCGCCCTCCCGCGCGGCCATCTCCACGTAGGGGCCGAAGCGACCGGACTTTAGAGAAATTTCCAGCCCGTGCTGCGGATGGTTGCCCAAGACTGTGGGCCCGTCGTCGGTGGGCTCTGCGTTGGGGTCTTCGCCAAGCTGGCGGGTGAAATTGCACTCTGGGTAGTTGGAGCAACCGATGAACGCGCCGTACCGGCCGTTCTTCAGGGAGAGCTGGCCGCTGCTGCAAAGGGGGCAAACCCGCGGATCGGTGCCGTCCGGACGCGGCGGGAAGATCAGCGGTGCAAGATCCTCATTGAGCGCATCGAGAACGGCGGCGGTGCGCACATCCATCACTTCGCCGATCTGGCGCGAGAAATCGGCCCAGAACTCGGTGAGGACTTGGCGCCAGTTGAGCTTGCCATCGGAGATGGCGTCCAGCTTTTCTTCCAGTTGCGCGGTGAACCCGTACTCCACGTAACGCTCGAAAAAGCTTTCTAGGAACGCTGTGACGATGCGGCCCTTGGACCCTGGGATCAGGCGTTTTTTCTCGATGGTCACATATTCGCGAGGCAGGCAAGGATCCTTCGAGCGCCCACTTCTTCTCCGAGGAACCAATGGCCCAAGAGCAGCATAATGAAGGGCATCACGAAGGCGATGGCCACGGCCTCTGCAA
>JBCCYN010000105.1:0-18348 GCA_039189655.1 Pseudomonadota bacterium
CCGCCAGCGGCAAGGCCCGCCAGGGCGTTGTGGCGGGTTTCCATGGCCCCACCAGCCGTCCGCTGCTCGACGATGAGACAGTCCTGTGGACGAGCGACGAGACAAACCTTGCCCGCTCCGACATCGACGCCTTTGTGATCCAGGATTGTCGGCTATTGAGCGATATCACCCTATCGCTGACCGTCGGCCGACCGACGCTCTTTGTGGTGGGCGACCCGGTGGATCTCATCCATCTGTCGATCCTTCAGGCAAACCGCGAAGTGATCCTGACACCCTACGACGCCGTCTACGCGCCGGCGGGAATGCTTGCGAGCGAGGGATTGCGGGACCATGAAATCGGGCGGCCGGACAATTGGATTGCCGCCAAGGGCCGCATGGCGGCGGCACCGGAAACCCTCGCGCCTTTCAATGCCATCTCAAAGGCCGCTTTCCGGAAGATCGCGCGCCAGGTCGCCGACATTGAGCTGCCCAAGGTCCAACACTTCTGGCGCTTGGTGGGCGAGCACGCCAATATGGCGCAGACGGTCATGGCAACGCCGCGGATGATCCGCACCGGTGTGGGTGGGCCGTTTAACAAGATATCGCCCACCATCATTTTCGCTGATCCAGCGCGGGTCGATCAGCTCGGCGCCCTGACGCTACGCCAGTCCACCATCATTCTGGCGCTCTTCGCCAACCCCATTGGTGAGGCGGTTGACGCCATGCTCACCGGCTTTGTCGACGCGCGGCAGGAGCCGTTCTTGCTCCACGATGTGGTCACCTTCGGCGATGTGAGGAACGCCACCATCGGCTGCCTCTTCGGCGAGTACCTCATTTGAGCCGCACCTGCTACATCGTCCCAAGCACCTTGCCATCGTCCTTCGGCTGGCAGCCGCGCGCCAGCGGCATCCGCGCGGAGCAACTGGCCGCCCAGGCGCGCCTCGTATTCGACGAAGTGCGCACGGTGCTGATCTTGGAGCGCTATGACCTCCTGCGCAGCGATCGTGGCTTTGCCACCCTCGCCGCCCCGCGCGCCGACACGATCATCATCCCGGAAGCTGATTTTAAGCGCTTTTGCGACCGTGTTGCCCCCGCAACCTTCGTTTTCATGCACAGCGACTTTGCAGATCGCGCCGCCGAAGCCGCCGGGAAACACACCATCGTCTACGATATCGGCTCGCTCCAAGAGCTCCGGCTGGAGCGCGCCGGCGCCAGTGAAGGTCAGCTCAGTCTCTTCAGGACCCAGCATGAGAAAATCATCGAGCTGTCGAGGCGCGCAATCGTCGATAACCCCAAGGCGGCCCGTTGGCTAAAAAGCGACCTGAAGGGTCAAGACAAATCCGTCGCACCCCTCGCGCCTGACGTCGCGTCGTCCCCGACCCAGGAAACGCGGACCCATCTCCTCTTCGGTGGACGGGTGGCGCGCTGGATCGACATGGCACCCACCTACCGCACCATGGCGGCTTACCTGGCCGACAAGCCCTCCGTGCCCGCCATTATGGTGGCGCCGGACCCGAAAGACGGCGACCCCAACGTGATGGAACGGTCCGCCCTTTCCCTGATGACCCATGTCACCACCTTGTGGAACCTTTCGGTCCACAACCAGGCTGAGATTTTTGCCATGTCCTTTGGCGCGGTGGATTGGGCACCCCTCGACGAAGAGCGCGTCCACTCCCTGTCGCTACCCACCCTTCAGGCGGTGGCGGCCGGTGTGCCGGTCCTTAATCAACCGGGAACGCCCCTTGATGATCTGTGGGACCCCTTTCCCGGGGAACGCCTCCAGGAACCTCTCAACGTCAATGCCGTGAGCACCTTCGTTGAGCGGGCGCGATCGGGCGTCTACGACGATGCCGTCAAGAAGGCGCAGGCCACCATTGCGCGATGGCGCACAGAGCCGGGACCGTTCGAGGGGCTTGCCGCATGAGGTTCGTGGTGGCCATCGGCTTCGACGAAGCCTGGAGCGCCGCGGCGCGGCTCGTGGCCTACGGTGCCTACGCCCAAGCGGCCGGCTTCCAGGTGGTGTTTGCGTTGACGCGCATGGATCGCGAGGTCTACCCGCTCAACCTCGCCGCCTTCTCGCCGACCCTCGACGCCCCGGTGGTTGAACTGTTGGATCTCGACAGCCTTGCGGGCGACACGGTGATCTTCGCTGCGCCAAAGGTCCACCACATCGTCCAATCCCACTACGGCAACACCGCGCCGCGCTTTGTGCACCTTATCCAATCCGGCCTCACCGCATCCGCCGTGGCCGACCTTGGTTATGGCTATCGCCTCTTCCACAAACCCATGACCCGCATCGTGGTGACACGCGATGCCGACGACACCATCGGGCGCCTGGTGGAGGGCGTGGCCCCCATGACGCGGATTGATGCCGCCTTTGATCTTTCTGCCTTCCGCGAGCCGGCCGAGCGGGACAGGCCGCTCACATTCGCCATCAACACGTTCGACGGCAAATTCGCCCTGCGCGCCCTCCACAAGGCCCGGGACCGGGGCTTATCCATATCGGCCCACATGGTGACGCCGGAGATGTCGGTGAAAGAACGCGCAGCGGCCTATCGCGCCAGCCATCTACTGGTGGCGTCGCCCCGGGTTGGCGAGGGGATATGCCAACCCGCCTGGGAGGCCATGGCTGCGGGCTGTGCCGTTATCATCCCCGATGGCGAGGCCTTACGCACGCTCCCCAGTGGCACGGTCCCGGTGGCGACGGTGCGCCAGTCCCATTTTGACGGGATGGTGGAAACCTTAATCCATGCGGCGGGCCGCGACCGCGGCGTTCTCACGCGCCTTGGCCACCAGGCCCAAAACGCCCTTAGCAACCACAACCCCGACCACGAACGCGCCGCCGCCACGGCGCTCCTCGGCCGGCTGGGTCGGGGGGAGATGGCCGCGTGAGCGCCCGGCAAAGTCGCCTTAGGACATTTGGCGCAACGCTTTTCAGCAACGCCCGCCTCCTCCTGAAAGGTCGGCCATCCCAGGCAGAGCACCACATCTCGGCAATCGAAACCCTCATCGACGAAGCGTACTACTTCCACCGCTACCCTGAGGCGCACGACACGGGCATGTCGGCTGCCGAACACTATGTTTATGAAGGCTGGCGCGTCGGTGCGGACCCGGCACCGTGGTTCTCCTCAGAGGGGTATCTCGCCATCAACAGCGATGTGGCGGGCAACCATATGCCGCCGTTCGTGCATTACGCCCTTTTCGGCCGCCGCGAGCGGCGCACGATCATGCCCACCGACGGTCTATTGCGCCTGATCGATGATCGGCCCCAAACGGTGTTTCCGGTGAGGCCGGATCTGCGCGCCCTGCGGTCCCGAGAGGAAAACAATTGGGACACGCACATCACCGACTATACATTGCGCCGGCTGGCAAGCCTGGAGCGGTAGCGGACCGCTTCTGCGACGCAAAAGACGCCGCAGACGGCGCCGCTGGGGTGCGGACGAAACTAGACCGCCATCCCGCACCCAGGCCTGGGCAGTTCGGAGCAGCCCGGTCGCGCGCCCGTCCCGTTAAGCCCTCAGGTGAACTCCCACGTTGACGTAGGCGCACCGTCCGACCCTTTGCCGTCCTTCACCGCAACGCCCATTTTCGCCAACTGATCGCGGATCGCGTCCGCATCCGCGAAGCGTCGCTCCGCCTTGGCCGCCAGTCGCTCGGCGACGAGCTTGTCCACCGTGGCCACGGCGTCCGGATCTCCGGCAGCGGTGCGCTCCGCCTCCTGGGCACGGACCCGCATCAAATCGATGCCCATGACGGCAGCGCTCGCGTAAAGAGCGCGGTCGCCCGCCTTGGCAAGCTCCCCAAGGCGCGCGATGGCAAGCGGCGTGTTGAGATCGTCGCAAAGGGCGGCAAGGACATTCCGGTCTGCTTCGGCCGCGTTGGGCGGATCCGGCGCGTCGGGCAGGTCGCCGATACTCGCCGCCCATCCCCTCAACAAAACCGTCGCGTCGGCCACCCGCTTGGCGGTCCAGTCGATGGGCTGACGGTAGTGGGTCATGAGCATGGCAAGGCGCAGCGTGTCGCCGGGGGCAACGTCGAGCGCGTCTCGGATGGTGATAAAGTTCCCCTCGGACTTGCTCATCTTGCGCCCCTCCACCTGGAGGAAGCCGTTGTGCATCCAGAACGAAGCCATCTCGTCGGCCCCGGTGGCCGCAAGGGTTTGGGCACGCTCGTTCTCGTGGTGCGGAAAAGCAAGGTCGATCCCGCCGCCATGGATATCGAAGCGTTCGCCAAGGTGCGCGGCGGCCATGGCTGAGCATTCGATGTGCCAACCCGGCCGCCCCTCTGCCTCAATGCCGGCGGGGCTTGGCCATGCCGGCTCCCCATCCCGCGAGGGCTTCCACAGCACAAAGTCGAGGCCGTCGCGCTTATAGGGCGCCACGTCGATCCGCGCTCCGGCGAGCATCTCATCCAGCGAGCGGCGCGAGAGCTCCCCGTAGGCCGGCAGGGAGTTCACCGCAAAAAGCACATGATCGTCTGCAACATAGGCGTGACCGCGCTCCACCAGGCGATCGATCAGGCGGCGCATCTGCGCCACGTAGTCAGTGGCCCTCGGCTCCTGCGTGGGCCGCAGGCAATGGAGCGCGTCGATGTCGTCGTGGAAGTCGGCGATGGTGTCGCGCGTCAGCTCCCCTATGGCGATCCCCCGATCCTTGGCACGGGTGTTAATTTTGTCGTCGATATCGGTGATGTTGCGCACGTAGGTGACGTGGCCGGCACCGTAGACGTGGCGCAACAGCCTGATGAGCACATCGAAAACGATGAAAGGCCGCGCGTTTCCGATGTGAGCACGGTCGTAAACGGTCGGACCACAAACGTAGACGCGCACGTTGCCTACATCCAAAGGTATAAAAACGCGCTTTTGCCGCGTTTTCGTATCGTAAAGATTGAGTTGCGCATCCATGGCGCCTGCGTTATCAACCTCGTGGCCGCGCCGCAATCTATTCAGCGCAATGCCGCGCTTTCAGACAAGCTAACTGCAATACTGTTATGCGAGTTTCCATGGACTGGGGCTGGTATCCAGCTTCCCAATGCGTACTTGTTGAGCGTCGGCAGGTTAATCACGGATGCGTGATCGACCGGTGGTGATTAAGAAGCTGAACGAACGGATGAAGTCGAGGGACGGCCATGAGGCAGACGATCGGGGCACTTGCAGCGCTCACCTTGCTCGGAATTATCCTTGTGGGTCCGTTATATGCGGCGGTGAACGCCGCGACAGACCGCGGCGACAGTGTCTACCGTTGCGGCAGTGACATGGGCTGCGATGTGGGCAATCCTTCCGGCCTGACCGCCGTCAGCGGTTAATTTCCGCCACCCTCAAGCTTCGCTGGATAGCCTGATTGGGCAGTCAGCAGAGCCGCCAATCACGCCCCTAGCGTCGGGCGATGATCCAAACAGCGTGGACGATACCGGGGATATAACCCAGTAAAGTAAGCAATATATTTATCCAAAACTGGAGCCCGAGGCCCACCGTCAGAAAAACTCCAAGCGGTGGAAGAAAAATTGCGAGCAAAATTCGGATTAAATCTCCGAGATCCAAAACCCGATCCCTTTCCAATGTGGCTATTTTTGGCGGTTGCGTTGGGCGTCATTCCACACTTCGCGCCTTGGGCGAGCGTTCGCAACCCGTTTCAACCCCGCCCGTTCGCGCTTGTGTGGCCGATCTTGAGGCGCCGCCCATTTCGCGGCCCGCGCGCTACAGTAGATTCAAATTCAAAAACTCATTGAAAACAGATTCCTACCTGTGCCTCCGCAAGAGACGAGGCCCATTCGGATCCCACTTGAACCCAGCCAGACAAGGGAGCGCGGCTGCTCTGCGGGTCGCCAAATAGCGGGAGCTGATCCGAACGAGGGCGGCCAGATCGCCGTCGCTCTAACGCACCCCCCGCATCAACCGCACATCGAGATCGCGGATTTTCTTTCGCAGCGTGTTCCGGTTCACGCCCAGGAGTTCGGCCGCCTTAATCTGGTTGCCGCGGGTCGCGGCAAGGGCAGCGCTCACCAAGGGATACTCCACATCGCGCATGATGCGGTGGTAAAGGCCCGGTGGCGGCAAGGAGGCGCCGAACTCCGCAAAATACTTGCTCAGGTGACGTTCCACCGCCTCCTGTAATGTTTCAGCCGCGCCGGGGCTGTCCTCATCAGTGGAAATGGCGTGCGTATCGTCGAGTTCGTGCTCGATATGCCCTGCGGTGATCACATCCTCCGGGTAAAGCGCCGCCAGACGCCTCACCAGGTTTTCGAGTTCGCGCACATTGCCCGACCAGCGATGGTTTTGGAGAGCGTCTGCAGCATCGGGGTCGAGCCGCTTGGCGGGCAGCCCCTCCTTTTCGCACTGGGCGAAAAAATGCCGTGCAAGGTCGGCAATGTCTTCCTTGCGCTCCCGCAATGGCGGCAAGCGAAGGGGCACAACGTTGAGGCGGAAGTAAAGGTCCTCGCGAAAAAGACCCTGCGCGATCCATTGGCGCAAATCGCGGTTGGTGGCCGCCACAATGCGAACGTTGGTGCGGATGGGCGAGCGCCCGCCCACCGTCGTATATTCGCCTTCCTGCAGAACCCGCAAAAGCCTGGTTTGCGCCTCCATCGGCATATCGCCGATCTCATCGAGGAAGAGCGTCCCGCCTTCAGCCTGCTCAAACCGACCCGCGTGCCGGCTCGTCGCGCCGGTAAATGCGCCTTTTTCGTAGCCAAAGAGTTCCGCCTCGATGAGCTCTTTGGGGATGGCGGCCATGTTGATGGCCACGAACGGCCCCTTCCGGCGCTTGCCGTAGTCGTGGAGGGCGCGGGCCACCAGTTCCTTGCCTGTGCCGGACTCGCCGTGAATGAGCACCGTGAGATCGGTCTGCATGAGCCGGGCAAGCACCCGATAAATCTCCTGCATCGCGGCCGACCGCCCCACCAGCGGCATGGGGTCGTTCACATCCGTCGGCCGCTCTCCGGTTCTTTCCCGGGGCTCGGCAAGGGCGCGCCCCACCACGCTGATCAGTTCGTTAAGGTCGAAGGGCTTGGGCAAATACTCGTAGGCCCCCCGCTCGGAGGCCCGAATGGCGGTCATAAAAGTGTTCTGGGCGCTGATGACCACCACCGGCAGATCCGGCCGACGTTTCTTGATGCGCGGCATCAGCTCGAATGCGTTTTCGTCCGGCATGATCACATCGGTGATCACCAGGTCCCCATCGCCCCGCTCCACCCAGCTCCAGAGCGTCGAGGCGTTGCCGGTGCAGCGAACCTCATAGCCAGCGCGCGACAAAGCTTGATTGAGAACAGTGCGAATGGCCCCATCGTCGTCGGCGACCAGTATCGTTCCCGACATTAACTCTCCTCAGGCATGTTGGCCCTCATAGGCCGGCAGTAAGATGCGAACCGTCGTTCCACTCACAGATTCGATCTCGATCACCCCGCCGTGGTCGCCGATAATTTTTGCGACCAATGCAAGCCCCAGACCGGATCCGTTGGTTTTCGTGGTGACGAACGGCTCGAAGAGATGGGGCACCAGGTCCTCAGGAACGCCCGGCCCGTCATCTCTGACGCAGAACTCCAACGGCAGGCGCACCTTGTGGGGCGAGCCCGGCGCTTGAACCCGCATACCCGGCCGAAAAGCCGTCGTGAGCGTTATCGCGCCGCTGCCTTCGGTGGCTTCGGAGGCGTTTTTCACAAGGTTCAGAAAGACTTGCACGAGCTGGTCGCGATTGGCGTGAACCAGCGGCAAAGACGGATCGTAGTGCTTCCTGAACTTCGCCGATCGGGCAAAACCGCTCGCCGCCAAACGCTCCACATGGTCAAGGACGTCGTGAATGTTGACGGGGTCCCGCTGCACCGGCCGCGCGTCGCCAAAGACCTCCATGCGGTCGATGAGCTTTACGATACGGTCGGTCTCATCGGTGATGAGGCGGGCGAGCGGGCGGTCGCTTTCGCCGAGCTCCGGCTCGATCAGCTGCGCCGCGCCGCGAATACCCGAAAGGGGATTGCGGATCTCATGGGCAAGCATGGCCGCAAGGCCTGAAACGGAACGGGCTGCGCTGCGCGAGGTCAGCGCGCGGTCGATCTTTTCCGCCATGGACGGCCGGTCGAGGGTGAGCACCACCACCTCCGGGTCCTCCGGAAGGGGGACGGCGTGGATATCCACCACATTGCCGGTGCCGAGCTTTGGGGAGGAAAGATCAACGCGGTATTCCACCAGCGAGGCATGCTCCTGGCGCACCTTGGCGGGCAGCGCCAGCAGTGGCGAGCCAAACGGGACGAAGGCCGACAGCGGATGGCGTCGAAGGTGGTTGAGGCTGGCGCTAAAGAACGCCTGTGCGGCGTCGTTTGCGGCAATAATGTTGTCCTCAGCATTGAGCACCAACACCGCATGGGGCAGTGCGTTGAGGATCGCGGGTGCCGTGACCCTGCGTGCCGCCTGGTTCACGCGGCTACCTGGCACGACGGTTCAGCTGCGCTGAAAGCGTCGGCAATGGCGCGGCGCGCGTCGCCCGGAAGCGTGGCGGTAAGCGCGGCTGCGCGCAGCGCTTTGGGAACATCAAGACCACTCAGATAGGCCGCCACGTGCTTGCGCGCATGACGCACGCCGAGGCTCGCGCCCGCGGTACTCACCAGCGCCTCAAAATGCTCCATGGCCACCATGCGCAACTCCGAAATCGTGCGGGGCACTGGGGGTTCGCAGCGTCCCGCAAGGCGCGCGCTGATGACGCCAGGCAGCCACGGCATTCCCACTGCGGCGCGGCCGACCATGACCGCATCCGCCCCAGAGGCGGCGAGCATTTTTCGGGCATCCGCCAGGTCGTTGCAGTCGCCATTGGCCACCACAGGGATGCGGACGGCATCCTTCACAGCGCGGATAGCGCCCCAGTCAGCCCGGCCCTTGTAGCGTTGGCAACGGGTGCGGCCGTGAACGGTGACAAGCTGCGCACCCTCCTCCTCGGCCCGGCGTGCGAGGATTGGCGCATTGCGCATGGTTTGGTCGTATCCAAGCCGCATCTTGACGGTGACGGGCACATCCACTGCCTCAACGGTTGCCGCGATGAGCGAGGCAGCGTGGTCGCAATCGCGCATCAGCGCCGAACCGGCCCAGCCGCCCACCACTCGCTTGGCCGGACAGCCCATATTAATGTCGATGAGATGGGCGCCGGCCCCTTCGGCAATGCGCGCCGCTTCGCTGAGATCGCTCGCCCGACAGCCGGCCAGCTGCACCGCGTGGATCGCGAGCCCCGCCCCCTCGATCTTGAGCCGCGCCTCCTCCTCCCGGGCGATAAGCCGGTCGGACGCGACCATTTCACTCACCACCAGTGCGGCGCCATAGCGGGCCGCGAGCTGGCGAAAGGGCCAATCACTGATCCCGGACATGGGTGCCAGCAGCGCCCGGCCAGGCAATGACAACGGTCCCACTGAAAGTGTCTCCATAGGTGAGCGAACTCGCGGCCCAATTCCAGAACTGCACATATTTTGGCCATGGCACGAAAATTGGCAAGTTTATGCTGCAGCGCCCCTGCACAAACCGTGATAGGGCCTCGGCATGACTGAGCCGACAGACGCCATCGTGTTGTCAGCGGGGCGCGGCACGCGCCTTGGCGGCAGCGTGGCAAAGCAATATCTGCCGCTGGGCGGGCGTACGGTGATCGCCCGGGCCATCGACGCCTTCCTCCAGCATCCGGCAGTTCGGACCGTCTGCGTCGCCATCGGCGCCCAGGATCGCGCGCTGTTCGAGGAGGCGGTGGGGGGCCGGGTGGATCAGGTACGCACCGTGGTGGGCGGTGAAACGCGCCAAGATTCCGTCCTCGCCGGCCTTCGCGCCCTCGCCGAGGAACCGCCAGCGCGGGTACTGATCCATGACGGCGCTCGCCCTTTCGTAAGCCGCGCGCTCATCTCCCGCGTCAACGATGGCCTCATTCGAGCCGCTGCCGTGATCCCGGCCGTCCCTGTGGCTGACACCTTAAAGCGCGTCGATGATGCGCGCATTGTGGAAACGGTGTCACGCGCCGGGCTCGAACTGGCGCAAACCCCCCAGGGGTTTCACTTTTCCGCCCTCCTTGATGCCCACAACAACGCCCAAGGGGTGATGACCGACGACGCCGGCGTCATGGAAGCTGCCGGCCATGACGTCTTCACCGTCCAGGGCGAACGCGCCAACCACAAGCTGACGACCGCAGACGACTATGATGACGCCAGCCGGCTCTTCGGCGGCATCACCCTCGTCGGGCAAGGTTTTGACGTCCACCGCCTCGTTCCCGGCGGCCCGCTCATCTTGGGCGGCCTCACCATGGAGGCCGACGTCCATTTGGACGGTCACTCCGACGCTGACGTGGCACTCCACGCCCTGTGTGACGCCCTTTTTGGCGCCATCGGATCTGGGGACATCGGCCACCACTTCCCGCCCAGCGACCCAAAATGGCAGGGCGCAGCATCGGACCTTTTCTTAAAATTTGCCGCCGAGGAGGTGCGGCAGGGTGGCGAAATTCTCCATCTCGATCTCACCATCATTTGCGAGCGACCGAAGATCGGGCCCGTGCGCGATCGCATGCGCCGCCGCATCGCAGAGATTTGCACCATGGCCCCCGAACAGGTGTCGGTGAAGGCGACCACCACCGAACGGCTCGGCTTCACCGGTCGCGGCGAGGGGATCGCCGCTCAGGCGGTGGCGACGGTGCTGCGCCGCTAGCGGCGCGCTTGGTCTCGCCGCAAGGCACGAAGCGAGGAAGAGACTGGGCTGGGAGGGCTGATGTTCGACGATGAGTTGACGCTCGCAGCGTCCCAGGTTCTGGAGGCGGCCCGGGCGCGAGGTGCCTTGGTCGTCACCGCCGAATCGTGCACCGGCGGCCTGGTGGCTGCTGCCCTCACCGCCATTGCCGGCTCGTCAGACGTCGTCGACGGCGGCTTCATCACCTACTCCAATGCGGCCAAAGCAGCCCTTGGAGTTCCGCAGCACCTTCTCGACACCGACGGTGCCGTGAGCGAATCGGTGGCCCGTGCACTGGCGGAAGCCGCCCGCCGCACAGTCTTGGCCCGGACCGCGCTCCCGACCGTGAGCGTCTCTGTGACGGGCGTCGCAGGACCGGGAGGCGGCTCGGCGGAAAAGCCGGTGGGCCTCGTTCACTTCGCCGCAACGTCCGCTTTTGGCACCGTGCACCAGGAAGTGCGGTTCGGCGACCTGGGCCGCGCCGACGTGAGGCGGCAGAGCATCCTCACCGCCTTTTCGATGCTGCGCGAAGTGCTCACGGACTAAGTCAAAAAAAAATTTTATCCGGCGTCATCCAAAGTGCGGTCAGTCTCGTAACGGTAATGCGAGACTGTGCAATCTCGTCGCATCAGACCGTGGGCCGATATGGACCAACGCGATAACAATGCCGTAAGCATGCACTCGGATGGGTTAGATTGTCCGAAGAGGCGGGCGAATGGAGAACTGGTACCTGCTTCTGGTGTTTGTGGGCGTCAATATCTTGGCGGCGCTCACTGGCGCGTTCTTCCCGCCTGGCGAATGGTACCGCACCCTCAAAAAACCCCCCTGGATACCGCCGAACTGGCTCTTCGCGCCGGCCTGGACAGTCCTTTACGCGATGATCGCCTACGCGGGGTTTGCCTTCACCGTCTCCGCCGAGGCTGGCGAAAGGCTGCTTCCGCTAATGGCGTACGGCCTGCAACTCGTCTTCAACGCGGCCTGGTCGTTTCTCTTTTTCGGCATAAAGCGGATGGACTGGGCCCTCGTCGACGCGTTGCTCATGTTTGCCGCCATTGCCGTGACGATCGTCCTGTTCGCGCCGGTGTCCAGCCTAGCCGCCTGGCTAATGGTCCCATACCTTTGCTGGGTGGGCTTCGCAGCGGTACTCAACTACAGTATGATGCGACGGAATGCAGCAACCAGAAGTACCGCATGATGGTTAAGGAGCCAGCATGATGAGCACTGAGCTGATCGTCATTATCGAGGGAATACTCATCTTTGGCGGCGTATTGACGTTCGCCCTTTGGGAGCTGTGGTCCCTGCGGCGGAACAAGAAAAGTTAGAGCGCGTTTCGGCGACATGTGATCATGTTTCCGCTCGAAACCGCGGTGAAACAGGCACTTAGATGAGGTCATGCGATCGCTTGATCGTGTGACCTGCTCTAGCCACCGCAGGAGAGGCGCTTCTGCCCATCCGGCAGACCACCTGGGCTGGCGCGGAACTTCCGAAGGAATTTCCGTCGGCTTGGCTGCGTCTTTATTGCTCTTTGGTTTCGGCGCGAGATCAGGCGCGCCGGGGCATTCTGAACGGCAAAAGGCACTGGACGGCGAGGTTGGAAAACCGCCGCAGCGACAGGCTTTCATGGATTGCCGTGTGCCGCTTGCCGCGTAAGCCCACTTCAAGTTCCGTGCGCGCGTAAAACGGCGCGTCTTCCAGCGTTCGTATCATTTTGGCAGGCTCACCGTCAGACCAGGCGGAGCGGCCAATGCGCCACAGTGTCGATGGCAGCGGGTGCCGCTCCGGCGCTTTTGTCGGGCTCGCCGACCCGTCCGCCTCCACCGAAAGCGCAAGCTTGCGCCCAGGCGCGCCAAGTTCTTCGGTTTCGTAAAAGATTGCGGACCGTCCCGCGCCGCGGTCCACACGCATCCAATCCCAGTGGCTGAACGTCCTTTCCAGCGGCCGGTGCCCCCAATTCATGTCCATGTAGCCGGTGCCGCGCCAGGATAGGCTCGGCTGAGTAAGGCGTACGTCGATGGTGCAGGACGGGCAAATGGGCCGCCAAAAGTGTTCGCTGGCCCGGTCGATGGGATAGGCTAAGCTGCTGATCGCGTGCGGGCGAATCAGCACCTCGCCCTGCACCCTGAGCGGCAACGGCGCGCAACGCTCGTTGATGGAAATGCGCAGACCATCGCCGTCCCTCTCAATGCCGCTGGCACCCACAAAGAAGGCGTCTTGCGTCCGTTGGACGCGGCGTCGACCGCGCTCTGTCATCGCCCACCGGGCGGGGCTGCCGTAAAGGGCGACGTTGACGCAAACGTGGTTTTCCGGGTCATCGCGTCCCGACCAGGCGTAGTAGGGCGAAAAAACGCTGCCGATGAACAAGATGATGGTGACGGCATTCTTGCCGTCCTCGCTTACGCCGTCGAGATACCACCAAACGTAGCCGGTTGGCGGGACGGGAGCGAGAAAGCGAAGTCCGTCAGCGCGTACTGGGCCGCCATCTGCCCCGACAATGCCGCCATCGGCATGCCCGGCCCCGGATGAACGCTGCCCCCCGCCAGATAAAGACCCCTCACCTTCGTGCGCGCTATGGGACGCTGAAACGAGGCCGTCCAGCCGTGCGACACCCGCCCGTAGATGGCCCCACCGGTCGCCGGGGCGAGGTCGGCAAAGTCGTTGGGGGTCGCCACCACGCAATTGCTCAGCGAGTGTCCAAGGCCGCAGCGCGACAGCGCCGCCATTGCCTGTTCCTGACATTGCGCGATGTCCTCCTGACCGTAGTTGTGCTGATCGCCGTTGGCCGGCGCGTTCATCACGATGAGGACGCGTTGCTGCGCGCCGTCCGCCATCACCTCGTGGGGAGCGCAGATGTATATCGTGGGGTCCGACGGCATGGAACGGCGCTGGAAGAGGGCGTCGAACTCACCCTTGTAGTTGGCGCCAAACGCCACGGTGTGATGGCCAAGGGGCTCGGCAACACCCAGTGTTCCGCAAAGGGTCACGGCCGAAAGGCTGCGCTGCTTAGGCGCCATGAAAGGGGCTGCGGTGGCAACCCGGCGGCCCAGGTGGCCCGATGCCATCGCCGAAGGGTCCCCACAAAAAATAACAAGTTCAGCCGGAACGCTTGATCCGCCATCAAGCTCAACGGCTTGCACCACGCCGTTGCGCACGGCGATTTCCTTCGCGCCCACGCCCGTGCGCAACTCACCGCCCATGCGCTGGAACTCTCCGGCGATGGCGCTCGCCAGGCCCGCGGTGCCGCCCTCGACGGCAAAGACTCCGCTCTGCTCGGCATGGGCAAGAAGCATCAAGGTCGCCGGGACAGCGAATGGCGAACTGCCACAGTAGGTGGCAAACCGGCCGAACAGCTGCTTCAGCCGCTGGTCGCGAAAGTGCCTTCCCAGAGCCGACCACATGGTGTCGAAGGGTTTTATCGTCCGCGCGCCCAGCGGCCCGACGGCGCGGGCAATGGCAACGATGTCCGGCTTTGGAGCGCGGATGAAGGTTTTCTCGATGATGCCGAAGATGCGCGCCGAATCGGCGACGAAACGTCGGTAGCCGTCCGCCTCAGTCTGGCCGGCGAAGGCTTTTATGGCCTCTGCGGTGCGCTCAACATCGTGGTAAACGTCCAGGCGTTCGTCCGCGCTCCACCGATAGTGCGCCAGTTTTTCAAGCGGCGTGATGTGGACATGGTCTTCAAGGCGCTGGCCGACCGACGCGAAAAGCTCGTCAAACACCCACCGCAGCGTCAATACCGTCGGCCCGCCGGGCACCTCGCCGCCCGCTACTGCGACATTACGCGCCTTCCCGCCCACCGTACTGCGCCGTTCCAGGAGTGTCGTTTGGATGCCGGCGGCTTGCAGTCTGAATGCAGCGCAGAGCCCGCCGAAGCCGCTGCCGATTACCACCGCGCCTGTGACCATTCAGGCCATAACCTCGCACCGAATTGACAGCCAACCATCTTCGGGTAAGTTCGAGTCACACACGCCAAGTGTCAACCTAGGTAGACGGTTTCGCTGGCAATGCACGTTAAAGCGCGCGTCGAACGCGCTCTCAGGCGGCACCTCAATGGCCGCGATAAGCCCTACGATTTAGGTGAGGCGATGCGTTATGCGCTGTTCCCAGGCGGTGCCCGGGTGCGGCCATCTTTCGCGTTGGGCGTCGCCATGGCGTGCGGCGATGACCGGCCCACGGTGACCGATGCGGTGGGGGCGGCAGTGGAATTCTTGCACTGCGCGTCCCTCGTCCACGACGACCTTCCCTGTTTCGACGATGCCCATGAGCGGCGCGGCAAACCATCCGTTCACGCCCGTTTTGGCGAGGCGACGGCCCTCCTCGTGGGGGACGGTCTCATCATGCTGGCGTTCCAGACCATTGCCGACGCCGCACCGGCGGCCGGCGACCGTCTCGGCCCGATCCTGCGCATCGTCAGCGACAGTGCCGGCATGCCCCGCGGCCTCGTCTCCGGCCAGGCTATGGAGAGCGAAGAGGCGTGCATGATCCCGGCCTACCACGCGGCAAAGACCGGCGCTCTGTTTGAAGCTGCGGCGGCGGGGGGTGCCATTGCCGCCGGCGGCGACGTTGAAATTTGGCGCGAGGTGGGCGCGAAACTGGGCGAGGCCTACCAGATCGCCGACGACATTCACGACCGCGCCGGCACCAATGGCGCGCTGGGAAAACCAACGGGACAAGACGAGCGGTTCGGGCGGCCCAACAGTGTGGATGAGCACGGCCTTCAGGGCGCTGTGAGGGTGCTGAAGCGGCTCATCGCTGAGACCGTCGAGGCCGTCCCCGACAACGCCGAAGCCGCGTCATTAAGGGCTCTTATCGGCGCCCAAACCGAGCGATTTGTCCCGAAAGACCTCGTGACGGCAGCAGCCTGACGGCCTTCGGCGAGCGCATTTACGAGAACGTTGCGCGCTTTCGCGATCGCCTCGTCACAAACCCCGCATTCCACCGGGCGATCCAGGCAGTTCCGTTCGCACGGCTCGTTGCCACGGTGCACACACGGGCAACGTTCAACCTCGTGGCCGGGTTCGTCTACGCCCAAACCCTTTCCGCCATGGTCTCCCTTGACCTATTCACCCGCCTTTCAAAGGGACCGGTAAATAGCGAAACCATCGCCCGCGAATCAGGGCTGACCGTGCGTTCCGTCGAGGTGATCATGACCGCCGCCCATGCCATTGGGCTCGTGGATCGGCGCAGGCTGGGCTGGGGTCTTGCCCTCAAGGGCGCTGCCTTGGTGGGCCGCGGCGGTATCGCCGAGATGGTGGTGCACCACACCCATCTATACGCCGACCTTGCCGACCCGTTGGCGCTACTACGCGGCGAAGGCCCCCAGGAACTGCGCGCCTTCTGGACCTACGCCTGCGGCGGAAAGTCCGGGGAAGGCGATCCTGGCCCCTATTCGCGCCTGATGGCGGCATCCCAGGAGTTTGTCGCCGACGCAGTCCTCCACAACCGCGTCTTCAGGGATGCTCGCCACCTAGTGGATCTTGGTGGCGGGGCGGGTGCCTTCGCCGTGGCGGCGCTGAAGTGTCATGAAAAGTTGACAGTCACCGTTGCCGACCGCGCCGATGTGGTGCCGATGGCCGAAGCAACCCTTGCGGCCGCCCACCTTGAAGAGCGAGGCCAAACTGCCACGGTCGACTTCTTTTCCGGCGGGCTTTCCTTCGACGCTGACACCATCACCCTCGTTCGCATCCTCCACGACCATGAAGATGACGCCGTGGCCCAATTGTTGGCGCGGCTTGCCCGCGGCTCGCCGTCGGCCCGCCTGGTCGTGGTGGAACCCATGGCGGACCGGCGCCGCCCCACGGGCATCGACGCCTATTTCCCCTGGTATTTTATGGCCATGGGTCAGGGCAGGCTGCGCACGTTCGAAGAAATTCGCGCGGCCCTCCACGCCGCCGGATATGGGCGCGTGAAGCGCTTGAAATCGCGCAATCCCACCCTTGTCAGTTGTGCCGTAGCGACGGTCCAATCCGTTTGACAAGCCTTGCTGTCAATGTAACATGACACTGGTGACATGTGTCGCATCTCGTCTCGAGGTGTGGGGCGTGGCGCCAAGACAGCAGCCAGCAAACACGCTGCGCGAAGGGTGGTATGGAAGCGCTCGCGATCATTCTCGATAAACCGCGGTCGATTTCATTTACGCCGGTCGTCCTCAGCGACCCGGCACCCCAAGCTGTTGTGGTGGAGACTCGCTTCAGCGGGATCAGTTCAGGCACCGAGCGTCTTTTGTACACGGGCGAGATGCCTGACTTTCCGGGCATGGGCTATCCCCTCGTGCCGGGGTACGAGAGCGTCGGCCGCGTCATTGAATCAGGTGCACCAGAACTGCGTCCGGGCGATGCGGTGTTCGTGCCGGGCGCTCGCTGCTATTGCGATGTGCGGGCCCTTTTTGGCGGGAGCGCCAGCACACTCCATTCGCCCGCCGACCGTCTCCATAAGATCGACGACGCGACGCCAGACATGACGCTGTTCGCGTTGGCGGCCACGGCGCACCATGCCATCGCCGTGGGCGGTGCGCCGAACCTCGTCATGGGCCATGGTGCCCTCGGTCAGCTCATCGCCCGCGTCACTGCGGCGCTCGGACACCCGCATCCCAGGGTGCACGAGGTGAACGAGAAGCGAGCCCAGTGCGAGGACTATGAGGTCGTTCATCCGGAGGCGGATGATAGGAGCGACTACCGGGTGGTGATGGACGCCACCGGCGATGATGCGGTGCTCGATACGGCCATTGCCCGGATCGCCCCCGGTGGGCGAATCACGCTGGCGGGCTTTTATTCGGCTCGCCTCTCATTCCCCTTCCCGGCCGCCTTCATGCGCGAAGCCTCGATCACCGTCGCGGCCCAATGGCTCCCGGCCGACATGGCTGCAGTCCGCGGGCTCCTCGATGCCGGCCGCCTCTCCTTTGAGGGGCTCGTGACCCACCAAGCGAAAGCATCGGATAGCGCCACCGCCTACCCGATCGCGTTTGAAGATCCTGACTGTCTGAAGATGGCCCTCAACTGGGGAAGCAACCCGTGACCGAGCTTCACACCCGCGCCGACCATCAAAGCGACTATGACGAACGGCTCTCCGTCGAGGCTTCGATGGAGCCCGACCCCATAGAGCCGGCGGAGGTCAAGAAAGAGACCCAGATCATCGCCATCTACGGCAAGGGCGGGATCGGCAAGTCGTTCACGCTGTCGAACCTTTCCTACATGATGGCGCAGCAGAACAAAAAAGTGCTGCTCATCGGGTGCGATCCCAAGTCCGATACCACGTCGCTTTTATTTGGCGGCAAGAGCTGTCCCACGATCATCGAGACGTCGACCAAGAAGAAACTCGCCGGTGAAGAAGTGGAGATCGGCGACGTGTGCTTTGTGCGCGACGGGGTCTACGCCATGGAACTGGGTGGGCCGGAGGTCGGTCGTGGCTGCGGTGGTCGCGGCATCATTCACGGCTTCGAACTCTTGGAAAAGCTCGGCTTCCATGAGTGGGACTTTGACTACGTCCTCCTCGACTTCCTGGGAGACGTGGTGTGCGGCGGCTTCGGTCTACCCATCGCTCGGGACATGTGCCAAAAAGTCATCGTCGTCGGCTCCAACGATCTTCAGTCGCTCTACGTGGCGAACAACGTTTGCTCAGCGGTCCAATACTTTAGGAAGCTGGGCGGTAACGTTGGCGTTGCCGGCATGGTCATCAACAAGGATGACGGCACCGGCGAGGCG
>JBCCYN010000106.1:0-18090 GCA_039189655.1 Pseudomonadota bacterium
CAGCACGGCTGCCCTCGCATAGTCTTCTTCGCGCAACGATAACAACTTCGAGCGCACCGCCCGCGCCAATCCGGGCCAGTCGAGAAGCCCCAGAATGATTGTGATCCCCAAGTAGATCCACAGCGGCGACCATGTGACAGGAAGGGCCGCCGAAAGCGCCATCCAAAGGGGTAGCTCAGGCAAGGAACGCAAAATCTCGATCAGACGCATGATTGCAGCGTCGACGATCCCGCCGAGATAACCGGCAATCCCGCCGAAAAACATCCCTAGAACGATGGAGATCGTGACGCCCACCAGACCGACAGTGAGCGAGATACGCGCCCCGTAAACGAGCCCGGAAAAGACGTCTCGCCCCAACCTGTCGGTCCCGGCCAGGAAGAACGTGCCGCCTTCGGCGGGGCAAACCAGATGGAAGCGCCCCGGAATAAAGCCCCACAGTTCGTAGGGAGCGCCCAGGCAGAAAAACCGCAGGGGCTGAACCGCCTCCGGGTCAATCACGTAGACCCTTTGGAAGGTCTCCAAGTTGAGCTCTGATCGCTTGCCGTAGACGAATGGGCCGATGAAACGCCCATCGTGGAAGAGCCGGATCCCCTGGGGTGGCGAGTGAAGGTGTTCCGCGTTGCGCTCGTTGGGATCGTAGGGCGCGATCACTTCCGCAAATGGCACGCACAAATAAAAGAGCAACAACACCACGCCGGACCAGACGGCGAGCTTGTGGGTGCGAAAACGCCACCAGATGATCCGCCATTGGGACGCCTGGAAGTAGCGCTCCTGCTCGGGCGTGAGACGCTCCGCTTCAGCAGGATCAAACGGCGCCCTGTCCACAAAGTGCTCGCCGGGAGCACTCGCCTCCATATCGGCGCTGGCGTTCGGCGCAACGTCGGACCGGGTTGTCTCGCTCATGGCGCGGCGCTCTTCATTTGCCCGCCTCTTGGCCGAGACGAATACGCGGATCGAGCACCGCAAGCAGCAGGTCTGAGACAAGCATCCCAATCAAGGTCAGCACGGCCACAAACAAAAGGATGAAACCTGCAAGATATTGGTCCTGAGATTGTAGCGCAGACAAAAGTATTGGCCCCACAGTGGGCAAGTTCAGCACCACCGAAACGATCACCGAGCCGGACACGAGGGAGGGAATGAGATTGCCGATGTCGGAGATGAAGGGGTTGAGCGCCATGCGCAGCGGATACTTGAGAACAACTTTTTGCTCCGGCAAGCCCTTGGCACGAGCGGTCGTAACGTACTGCCGGTGGAGTTCATCCAGAAGATTTGCCCGCAGCCGCCGGATCATGGCCGCAGTCCCCGCCGTCCCAATGACGATCGTGGGCACCACAAGGTGGGACAAAATCGAAAGAAACTTATCTACGCTCATGGGAGCATCGATAAATTGCGGCGCCATCAAACCACCGATGGATACGCCAAAATACTCATTCATGAGGAACAAGAGGATGAGGCCCAGAAGAAAATTCGGCACCGCCAGACCGAGGTAGCCTAGAAATGTAAAGCCGTAGTCCCCCCATGAATACTGGCGTGTTGCCGAATAAATTCCAATGGGAAACGAAACAATATAGACAAAGAGGATCGTCGCAAAGTTCAAGATGACGGTGAGAAGCAGCGTCCCGGATACCACCTCCCCCACGGGCTTTTGGAATTCGAAAGACCAACCCCAATTGCCCTGAAGAAGACCGCTAAAGCCGTTGGGGCCCGGCATGGCCCCCAGCCAGACCGCGTAACGCTCTAGAAAGGGCCGGTCGAGCGCAAACTCCTGCCGCAGAAATTCCAGCTTCGCGATGGACGCGGTTTCGCCTTGCGCGCGCAGTTGCTCCATCTGGTTCGACAAGTAGTCGCCCGGGGGCAGCTCAATGATGAGGAAGATCAGGAACGAGATGACAAACAACGTCGGAATCATGCCCAGAAACCGACGCACCACGTATGTCATCATCCCGCGTGTCCTCCGCGCGAGCGCGTTTTACTGTTCGCCGTCGAGATAAAACTCGTCTATCCGGTGCAGGCCAAAGTGGGCGCCCGGATCCCAGCCATAAACTGCCCGTTCCGGCACATTTTTCAGCGATCCGCGCACGACCACCGGCTGCACCACGTCTTGCACCGTGCCGATGGTAAGCACCTCGTCGGCGTGGATCGCGAGGATGTCGCGCCAAGCAGCCGCCCTCTCCTCTTCTAGCGGCGCCGCAAGCCACTGATCATAAAGCCGCATCAGCTCTTGTGCAGGCGGATAATCAGGCTCTTCGCCGCTCGCCCCACCACTCATGGCGTAGGCGCCCCATGCGGGACCGGACAAGAACATCGTCGAGACCGGCACCCTTTCATCCGGCGGCATGTTCGCGGACGGCAGGCCATTGTCGTAGCCGAACCATATGCTCATGGCGAGGTCGCCGGAAAACGCCCGGTTTCGAAGCACATCGCGCTGTGAGGGCCTTGGATAAAGGTCAATGCCGATCTCGCGCCATGTCTCTTTGATGAGTTCCAGCGCGTCGATCTGGATGTCGTCTTCGCCCGCAGTCTCCACGATGAGTTCCAGAGGACGACCATCGGGCATGAGCCGAATGCCGTTATCGCCTCGCTCCGAAAGGCCGATTTCGTCAAGGAGCTTGTTGGCAGCATCAGGATCATACCCCATCGCCGCAGCGGTGGACGCCTCGGCGAGCGGGCTTTCGGGTAAAACGACATTGGCAGACGGTTGGCCAAGGCCAAAGTAAAGCACTTCGTTGACCAGCGCTCGGTCGATCCCCATGGAAAGCGCTTGGCGGAAGCGCTTGTCGCGGAAGAGCGCCCGCAACTCCGGATCATTCACCGTGAGGTTAGGATAGATCGCCATGGCCGATGCGTTTGCTTGGGGCCAAAGGCGGACCAGGTAGTCGCGCTGGTCTGCGCCCCGTTTCAACACCGGCAAATCGCCGAAAACAAGGCCACGAGCTTGAAGGTCTGACTCGCCCGCTTGGACCTTGGTGGCGATCAGGCTTCCATCCACCACGCTCATCACCACGCGGTCCACATAAGGAAGCTGATGGCCCGACGTGGTAACCCGGTGATAGTAGGGATTGCGCACCATGACGAAACGGCGATCCGTGGCGTTCCGTGTCGGGACCCAAGGCTGCAGGGACGGAAGATCAGGGTTTGTGGCGCTATACATTTCGTCGCGCAGGTTGTGCAAAGGCGCCCAGGATCGCACCCGCGCCTCATCAACCATCTTTTCGATCTCGCCAGCGTCGCCGTACTTCGGATTGAATTCTTTCAGATAGTGGGCGGGCCGGTAAATAAACGGCGGCCGCGCCTGGGCAAGGGTCGGCAAAAAGCGTGGGTTCGGCTCCGACCACGTGTATCGGACACTGGTCTCGTCAAGCACTTCGAATTCCGGCAGCTCCCCGCCGGCAAGCATGAATGGCGGCGGCGAGGGCGTCAGCTCCTCGTTGCTCAAGATGTCTTCGAAATAGTACCTAAAATCCTCTGAAGTAAACGGCGTGCCATCTGACCACTTGTGGCCGTCTCGAAGGAAAAATGTAAAAACCCTTCCGTCTTCGACCTCGACATCTTCAAGAATATCCGGCGACAACGAAAGATCGTCGTTGTAGCCTAGAAGCCGCGCATAGCCCCAAACATTGATCAACCGCACATCCTTTGCTCGGCCGATCAGTGTGTTGATATCACCGCCATGCGTGCCCGCCGTACGACCCTTTGCTTCCAGATCGATGACCAATGGCTCCCGGGGGATGCGTTCGGCCACGGGCGGCAACCCTTTGTGCGTGCGTTCAAGGGTCGGCGTTTCGACCATCTCCGGCGTAGCAGCGAGCGCACTGGCACAGAACAGCGCGACACAAATGCCGAGCGAGATGCGGATCATCAGGCAGCTTCCTCCATCGGTCTTTCTTCTCCTGGCGCGCAAACCCAATGGCCCGGGGACGCCTCTATCATGATCGGTTTTTGCCCCGGCTCGAGACGAAACGGCTCGGGCCATCGCGCGGGATCGGACGCGCGACCGGCCGAAAGGGTCTCAAAATTGAGGGGACGGTCGAGGTCTGCATTTGGTACCGCGGTCAGGAGCGCCTTGGTGTAGGGGTGCCGCGCGTCGTCGATGAGCGCCCGCGTCGGCCCGATTTCCACCAGTCGACCCTTGCACATTACGCCGATGCGATCTGCGATGTAATCCACCACCGCGAGATTGTGGCTGACGAAAAGGTAGGTAAGGCTCAGCTTCTCCTGGAGATCGCGCAGCAGGTTGAGAACCTGCGCCTGCACCGAAACGTCCAGCGCCGAAACCGGCTCGTCGCAGACGATTATGTCCGGCCGGAGGGCCAGCGCACGGGCGATGCCAACCCGTTGGCGCTGCCCACCGGACAGCGAGTGCGGATAGCGACGCAGCATTTTTGGATCAAGGCCCACCAGGCCCATCAGCTCGCGCACGTGCTCGGACCGGCTCTCTTCGGTGCCGATCTGGTGAATGACCAGCGGCTCACGAATGATCTGGTTGATGGACATGCGCGGATTGAGGGACGAGAATGGATCCTGAAAAATGAGCTGCACCCGGCGGCGGTAGGCCAGCAAGTCCTCGCCTTCTAGACCGAAGACATCCCGCCAGCCATCAGCGTTGCGGATCTGGATGGATCCCTCTGCGGGCGTATGAGCGCGCATGACCGCAAGCGCGGCTGTGGTTTTACCCGACCCTGATTCACCAACGATGCCGAGGCACTCTCCCCCGTTAAGAGAAAAGCTCACATGGTCGAGCGCGTGAACCATGCGGTCAGGGGAGAAAAACCCGCCCTTCTTCAGGCGAAAGCGCTTGGAAATACCCTCCACCTTCAAGATCGGCTCGCCGCGCGGCACATCGCACGGCTCGCCAAAGGAGGCCAACACGGGCGCGATGGGCCGGATCGGCTCCAGCCGCTCTTCCATATCGAAGGTGGGCACTGCGTTGAGGAGCGCTTTGAGATAGGGGTGCTCGGCTTTGCGGAAGATCTCTGCCGAAGCGCCCCGCTCCATCACCCGCCCCTGATAGACGACGACCACCTCGTCGGCCATGTTCGCCACCACGCCGAAATCGTGGGTTATCAGCAAGACGCTCATGCCCAACTCGGCCTGCACGTCCCGCAGAAGTTTCAAGATTTCTGCCTGAATGGTCACGTCGAGCGCGGTGGTCGGCTCATCGGCAATGAGAAGCGCCGGTCGGCAGATCATGGCCATCGCAATCATCGCCCGCTGACGCAGGCCGCCTGACAACTCGAAGGGATACTGATCGACGGCGCGATCGGGGTCGGGAAATTGCACCAGACGGAGCATGTCGCGGGTGGCTTCGCGGGCTTCAGAGCGATCAATTCCCCGGTGCAACCGCGCCGCCTCGCCAATTTGATCACCGATGGTGTGCAGCGGCGAAAGACTGGTCATGGGCTCTTGGAAAATCATCGCAATGCGGTTGCCGCGGATCGTGCGCATCGCGGTGGAATCGGGTGCCAGCTTTACGAGATCGGTGCTCTCACCGGTCGCCGGGTCGTTGAACATCATGGCACCGCCGGCCACATGGGCCGCCGCCGGCAAAAGGCCCATCACCGCCTGGCTGACGGTGGATTTGCCAGAGCCCGACTCGCCCACCACCGCGACCGTCTTACCCTTGGGAACGCGGAACGAAACGCCGTCCACCGCCCGGACCACCCCCTCAGCCCGGTATTCGACGACCAGATCGCGCACGTCCAAAACGTTCATCAGGCCTCGCTCGTTGACGGTTCTAATCGCGTCCGCTCCGCAACCTCATTGGCACGTTACACGCGCCCGGGCAACGCAGCCAAACCGCCAACAGACGTAAGGCCCCATGATGAATAGCGATTGAAAATGGCCGAGGCGAGCAAGGTTGGCCGCGCATTGGACGTCCGGCGCAACGCGGTACGGCAAAGCCACCGGTCTTGCCGCAGCCTCCATTGCGGTGGGACTGAAACTTCGCCCCACGCGCCGCCCGTGCTGTCAATGACGTTTAGACTCAAAAACCGCAGCAGATTCAGTACCTTGCCATAGCTCACCCGAATTCGAACGCCTTTGCGAGCAAGCTAGAGACAGTGACGGACGTCCCAGCCCAGCGCTAGAAAAACGCTTGGATACCGGTTTGCGCGCGGCCCAAAATGAGGGCGTGGACGTCATGGGTACCCTCGTACGTGTTGACCGTCTCAAGGTTCACCATGTGCCTGATCACATGGTACTCCTCCGAGATGCCGTTGCCGCCGTGCATGTCCCGGCTTTGCCGCGCGACATCGAGGGCTTTGCCGCAGTTGTTGCGTTTGACGAGGGAGATCATTTCAGGCGCCATCTGACCCTCGTCAAAGAGCCGCCCCACCCGCAGTGCCCCCTGGAGACCGAGTGCAATGTCGGTCTGCATGTCGGCGAGCTTCTTTTGCACGAGCTGGGTGCCGGCGAGCGGTTTGCCAAACTGCTTGCGGTCGAGGGTGTACTGCCGGGCGGCGTGCCAACAAAACTCAGCCGCCCCCATGACGCCCCAGGAAATTCCGTATCGGGCACGGTTCAAGCAACCGAACGGCCCCTTCAAGCCGGACACATTGGGCAGAAGGTTCTCTTCCGGGACGAACACATCGTCCATCATGATCATGCCGGTCACGGAGGCACGTAGCGAAATCTTGCCTTCAATCTTCGGTGCGTCGAGGCCAGACATCCCCTTTTCCAGGACAAAGCCCCGGATTGCCCCGTCGTGGGCTTGGGATTTCGCCCAAACGATGAAGACGTCGGCAATGGGTGAGTTTGAGATCCAGGTTTTTGCGCCTGAAAGGCGATATCCGCCGTCCACCTTGACGGCGCGCGTCGTCATGCCGGCAGGATCGGAACCGGCATCGGGCTCGGTCAATCCGAAGCAGCCGACGAGTTCACCGGTGGCGAGCTTCGGCAGCCAGCGCATGCGCTGCCGATCGTCGCCATAGGCGTAAATGGGATACATCACGAGCGATGATTGAACGCTCATCATGGAGCGGTAGCCGGAATCGATCCGTTCGACCTCCCGCGCCACCAGGCCGTAGGAAACGTAATTGGCGCCAACGCCCCCGAATTCCTCAGGAATTGTGACTCCCAAAAGGCCAAGCTCACCCATCTCATGGAAAATCGCGCGATCGGTCTTTTCCTCGCGGAACGCCTCCATCACGCGCGGGAGCAACTTTTCCTGTGCATAGGCATGGGCCGTGTCGCGGATCATCCGCTCGTCCTGTTCCAGCTGATCCTCCAGCCTGAACGGATCATCCCACTGGAACGCGACCTTCTTATCTTGCGCTCGACCCACGTCCGCGGCGATCGACATCGGCCGCACCTCCCTCACTACAAATATAAGTCGAAGCGGTCTGGCAAGGCGACCACGCCCCCCCTCCCCGCAACGTTCACGACCATCCTTACGAACGAATTAGCGCCACCGGGCACGGAAGGCAAAAACGCCCCTTTGGTGAGCGTCCGTTCGCCGGCTCGACAAGTCCGCCGGCAAGGTCGAAAGAGGGTGGATGCACAACTGAGGATGAAGATGCGCACAGATACCGGCACAACCGTTCGCCTCTCTGATTACAAACCCACACCGTACCGGGCCGAGCACGTCTCGTTGCGGTTTTTGCTTCATCCCACGTCGACCGCAGTGGAAAACCAAACGACATACGAGCCGGTTTCTGGGGGCCTCCGGCCCCCTTGTCCTCGTTGGCGATGGGCTTTCTCTGACCAGCGCGGAACTCGATGGCGCCACGCTCAGCCCCGATGCCTTTGAGGCGACGCCGGAACGGTTCGCCCTGAAGTCCCCGCCGGCCGAAAAATTCGAACTCAGGCTTTGCACCAACGTTGCCCCGGACGAGAACACGGCGCTCATGGGCCTTTACCGTTCGAGCGGCGTCTACTGCACCCAATGCGAGGCCGAGGGATTTCGCCGCTTCACCTACGCCTATGACCGACCAGACGTCCTGTGCACCTACGACACAACCATCGTCGCAGACGGTTCAGGCCAGCCGGTTCTCCTTTCCAACGGCAATCTCGTGGAGGCTGGCGAACGGGACGGCCGCGCCTTCGCGCGCTGGGAAGACCCGTTCCCAAAACCCAGCTACCTCTTCGCCCTCGTCGCAGGCGAACTGGGCGTCTTGCGCGACACCTTTCAGACGATGTCAGGCCGCACGGTCGAACTTGGCATCTATGTGGAGCCCGGAAAGGAGCCCCGCGCCGCCTACGCCATGGAGGCCTTGAAGCGGTCGATGGCATGGGATGAAACGCGCTTTGGCCGCGAGTATGACTTGGATGTTTTCAACATCGTCGCCGTCTCCGATTTCAACTTTGGGGCCATGGAAAACAAAGGTCTCAACATTTTCAACGACAAGTACATTCTGGCAGATCCCACCGTCGCGACCGACCTCGACTATGCCAACATCGAGGCGATCATTGCCCACGAATATTTTCACAACTGGACCGGCAACCGCATCACCTGCCGCGATTGGTTCCAGCTGTGCCTCAAAGAAGGCCTCACCGTGTTCCGCGACCAGGAATTCACGGCGGACGTGCGTTCAAGGGGCGTGAAGCGGATCGAGGACGTGCGGCGCCTTCGCCTGGCGCAGTTTCGCGAAGATGCCTCAGCCCTGCGCCATCCGGTCCGACCGTCCCAGTACGCGGAAATTTCGAACCTTTACACCGCCACGGTCTACGAAAAAGGCGCCGAATTGGTGCGCATGATCCACACACTTATTGGCGAGGATCGGTTCCGCGTCGGCATGGATCACTATTTTGACCGCCACGACGGGACTGCCGCCACCGTGGAGGATTTCCTCGGCTCGTTCGAGGATCTCGACACGGCGCCCTTTCTGCGTTGGTACAATGAACCTGGCACCCCCACGGTGCGCGTGGACGAGACCTTTGAAGACGGTGTCGCCACCCTTTCGTTCACCCAGCTCCCCGCTGAGGGCGCCAGCTTTAAACCCGTCCCGATCCGTCTGGCGCTGAAGGCCGCGTCAGGCTCGCTCCCTCTGGAGGCGGCGCAGGTGGAAAACGGGCAGCTCAGGAGCGATACGCTCGTCATGGACGGCGAGCGCGCATCCTTAGTGCTCGATGGCCTGAGCGAGGCACCGGTTGCTTCGGTTTTCCGGGGCTTCAGCGCTCCCGTGGTCGTTGCGCGGGCCGCCGACGAGACGCGCGACCTCGCTCTCTTGGAACGCGACGATGATCCCTTCAGCGCATGGGACGCAGCGCAGCGCCTGATGATGGCAAGGCTGCAATCGGCCTACGACGGCGAGCCATTTGGTACTGCGACACTGGCCGATGCCCTCGGCGATCTGGCCACCGCCGACCGTCTCGAACCAGCCATGCGCGCTCTTATGCTGACCCTCCCGCCCCGGGTGAGCCTCGTGGAGGCCATCGCGTCCAACGTCGATGCCGAAAAAATTGACCGCGCCCACCGCGAATTCACGGCGGCGATGGGTGGGGCAATGCAGGGCCCCATGAAGGTTCTGGCGGATGCGCCGGCCCCACAGGCCGACGACGTGAGCGCCGTAGCGGCCGGAAAGCGGGCCTTGCAAAACGCTGCCATTCATCTCCTCGCCATGGGCGGCGACACCGCACTGGCCATCGATAGGGCCTATCAAGCTCCCGCGATGACAGATCGTCTCGCCGCCCTCAACGCTCTCACCGCTGCCGGCGCGTCGGAAGCGGATCCAGCCCTTGCGCGCTTCCATGACGACTTCGCCGATGAGCCCCTTGTCCTCGACAAGTATTTTGCGATCCAGGCGCAACGCACGGACGGTGATCCGCTTCAGCGCACCAAGGCACTGATGGAGCACTCAAAATTCAGCCTCAAGAGACCGAACCGTGTGCGCAGCCTGGTGGGCGCTTTCACGCAGAACATCCCTGCTTTCCACGCCGCCGACGGGAGCGGCTACGGCTTCCTAGCCGACCGGGCCCAGGAACTCGACGGGATCAACCCCCAGGTGGCGGCAAGACTGCTGACAGTCTTTGGCGACGTGCGCCGTTATGAACCCACCCGTCGTGCCGCTGCAAAGATCGCCGTGGAAGCTGTCGGCTCAGCCGCCAAGTCCTCCGACGTGGGCGATATCGTGCGGCGGCTGCTCGCAGCGTGGGAAACGAAAGGTTAACATGGTAACCTTTCGTTAACTTTGGTTGGCTGATGGTGGTCGTGAGCGCATAATTGCCGGCGAATCGAAACGGACAGCGCGATGGCGGCCACCACGCTGGCGACGACCCAATTAGAGGATCAGGTAACCGAAGGTCTTGCCGCGGACCCAGAAGGTCCCGACTCGACCCCTCGGCCAAAGGCGATGTTGTCAGCCGTCGCCAAGGACGCTCGCAAAAAGCAAGACGAGGCGTCCCGCCCCCATCGCGGCGCACGAGAAATGAACGGGCACGTGCGGCTCCTCGCTGCGCCGGGCTATGGCCAGCTCCTTGCCCGCGAGCCCATCCTGCGCCGCGCCATCCCGTTCCTCACCGTGATCTTCATCCTCGTGATCGGCGCCTATCGCATCGCAATCACCGTGGACCAGAGGGCCGCCACGGTGGCCGACGCAAAGAGCCAGATCACCCTCCTTGCCACGGCGCTCGCCGCCGACAGCGCAAGGATCAAGAGCGGAAGTGATGCGTCCCTTTCTGCGATCGTCGGTGAGGCGCTACCGGATCGAGCCACTCATAATGGCCGCCAGGTGGCGCTCATCGAGGGCGATACCATCACGGCCACTTTCCCCTTCCGCGGCGACTTCACCAATGAGCCCGCCGCCATGGTGCTTGGTGCCAACCAACCGCTGACCACCTTTGGCCGGCGCGCGGGCGTGATGGAGGTGGACGTGGGGGGCTCCACGCGCCTGGCGACGGTGCACCACATCGATGGCACCGACGCCATGATCGCGGTCACCCAACCGGTGAGGCAAATCCTGTCCAAGTGGCGCGATGAACTTTCCACCAGCGCGGTCCTCTTCATGTGCACCGCCGGGGTGATCATCATCGTCGTTTATGCGTTCTACGCACAATCGGCCCGGGCGCGCACTGCTGACCACATCTACACGTCCACGCGCACCCGCATCGATACCGCGCTCACCCGAGGGCGCTGCGGCCTCTTCGACTGGGACGTCGGTCGCGGGCGGATGTTTTGGACCCAATCGATGTTTGAAGTTCTGGGGATGCCTCCGCGCGACGAACTCATGGGCTTTCGAGAGGTCTCGGCGCTGGTCCACCCGGAAGACGGCGACCTTTACGACGTTGCCGAGCGCCAGCTTCGTTCTGGAGAACCGGTGCTCGACAGAACCCTTCGTATGCGCCATGCGGACGGCCGTTGGATCTGGCTGCGGATCCGTGCCGAGTTGGTTCAGGACGAAGAGTCCTCCCGCCCGCACCTCATTGGCGTCGCCCTCGACATCACCGAGCAAAAGCGCCTGGCCGAACAGTCCGCAACCGCCGACATGCGCCTGCGAGATGCCATCGAAACGGTTTCAGAAGCATTCGTCCTGTGGGACGCCCAGAACCGTCTCGTCATGTGCAACACCAAATACCAGGAAATGCACAGCCTTCCTGGCGAGGCGGTCCGCCCAGGGACGCCCTACCACGTCGTAATCAACGCAGCTCTCCAGCCGGTGGTCTCGACGCGCGCCATCTCCAAGAGCAAGGCCAACGAGGAAGAGCGCTCCTACGAGGCTGAACTCGCCGGCGGTCGCTGGCTCCAAATCAACGAGCGCCGCACCAAGGACGGCGGCTTCGTCTCGGTGGGGACCGACATCACCGCGCTTAAAAACCATGAAGAGCAACTCATGGACAAGGAGAGGAGCCTCAAAGCAAACGTGGTGGAGCTTTCCCGCGCCCGCCGCATTGCCGAAAATCAGGCCACGCAGCTTTCCGAACTCGCTCAGAAGCACGCAGAAGAAAAAACCCGCGCCGAAGATGCCAACCGGGCCAAGTCAGAGTTCCTTGCCAATATCTCCCACGAACTGCGCACACCGCTCAATGCCATTATCGGGTTTTCCGAAATCATGGGCACGCAAATGTTCGGGCCACTTGGCGCAGGAAAATACGAGGAATACTGTAACGATATTCACCACTCAGGAACTTATCTTCTTGGTGTCATCAACGATATCTTGGACATGAGCCGCATCGAGGCCGGCCAGGTGGACCTTTCCGTGGAGACCGTCGATCTGGCTGAACTCTTTACCGAAGCCGAACGCATCATGACACCGACTTCGGCCGAAAAGAATATCACCCTTGCGTCTGCGATCAGCGAAGGGATGCGCATTCAGGTGGACCGCCGCGCCATGAAGCAAATCCTTCTCAATCTCATGTCCAACGCGGTCAAATTCACACCGCCGGACGGTTGCGTCACCACACGCGCGCGGTTGGAGCGCGAATGGGTGGTCGTGGCGGTGGAAGACAATGGCATCGGCATTCCCCAGCGCGAATTGGACCGGCTCGGCCAGCCCTTTGTCCAGGTGGAAAACCAGTTCACAAAGACCCACCAAGGCTCGGGCCTTGGCCTTGCCATTGCCCGCTCCCTTACCGAGCTTCACCACGGCAAAATGGTCATCGAATCGGAAGTGGGTGAAGGAACGACTGTCACCGTCCGGCTGCCGCGCGAAAGCTGAGCGGCGCGTACCGATAGACTTACCTTGGCTGGCTGACTGAGATAACGGCGCTTTGGTCGGAGAAGGCGAAACCCATGAAACGCTTGCTCCTCCGATGGAACGTCGCTAAGTGCGCACAGCGCCTTTCGCCAGAAGATTTCTGGCCCAATGAGCGGTTCATACCCAAGGCGCTGCACCGCCGAACGTGCGCGTCGAAGGAGTAGCGAACTTGTCCGAAAAGACGGCGAATGGCGGCGCGCAGTCCATCACCGGTATCATGCGTTGCGCTTCAGACATTCCAGAAAGCGCGCTTCTTCCACCAAAACACCACCGCTGGCTTAAGGCGTTCGGTGGCGCACCAAAGCGACAAGTCCGAAAAGTGCCGATCTTGGTGGTTGGTACCAGCCACACCAACGCCGTCTCCCGCGCGCTCGCGAAAGCACCAGATAGCGAGATCGGCGTTCTGCGACTTAGAGCCTCCATGATCCCGCGTCCGGGAAGACCAAACATGGAGATTTATGGGGCGCTGGATCCCTCGGTGGTGATTTCCATGATTGGCGGCAATCAACATCTCACCCTCGGCTTGGTCGAGGGACCGGAGCCGTTCGACTTTGAGTGTCCGCAGGTGGCGGGAATAGACCGCACTCGGCGGATTATTCCCCACGCCGAGGTGCGCGCTGCCTTGTTCGAAACCTTCCACAAGGTCCTTGATCGGATGCGCGGGCTCCGCGAAGCCTATCGCGACAAACCGATGGCCCACGTTTCTGCACCGCCACCGAAGTCCGATCCGAAGATGCTTGCCAACAATTTAAGGGCATACCACCCTGGTGATGACGCAGAAGTGGCTATCGTTCCGCGCAAAATAAACCTGAAACTACATCACCTGCAGAATGACATCCTTCGCGAGTTTTGTGCAGAAAATCAGATCGATTTCATAGATCCACCGCCGAACACACGCGACACTTCTGGATTTTTACAGCGCCAATACTGGCAGCGGGACGCGGCGCACGCCAATAAATTATATGGTGACGAAATTCTCAATTCCATCCGAAGCTATGCTGGGAGCGTGGCAAATGCACCGAATGGGCCCAAAACTGTCGCCGGCGTCGGGACCGGATCTCCAGGCCTTCAAGGCAGACCATGACTACCGCCCATCCCTATCGCGGGATTGCCGCCTATCGACACTGGCAAAGGGCTCCGGGAGCAGACAACGCCGCTGAACTCGACCCGCAGCCCCACACGAAATTCACGATTAGCCCACAAGACTCCATTGCAACTGCGGGAAGTTGTTTTGCGCAGCATGTGGCCCGACACCTAAAAAATAGTGGTTTCAACGCTCTGGTGACAGAACTTGCACCAGCAATATTACCACGAGATATTGCTTCGAAATTCCACTATGGGCTGTTCACCGCCCGCTTCGGGAACATTTATACAGCACGTCAGTTGCGCCAACTTGTGGAACGGGCGTACGGCCAATTCAGCCCGGAGGCGACTGCGTGGCGCCGCGGGGATGCGTATGTGGATCCGTTCAGACCCACCATCTGTGACTTCGTTTCAACCGACGAACTCTCTGCGGAGCGAGACCGCCACCTCGCTGCCGTACGAAAGATGGTCGAAACCCTTGATGTGTTTGTTTTCACGTTAGGCCTGACAGAGGCGTGGCTCGACCGCGATGGTACCGTTTTCCCAGTGGCGCCCGGCGTCCACGGCGGCGCGTTCGACCCGGAGCGGTATACTCTGAAGAACTTCACTGTGGAGGAAACGGCCGAAGACCTCAGAGCGACGCTCGACATAATTCGCCGACACAATAAGACGGCACGAACCGTCCTGACGGTTTCGCCGGTCCCGCTGATGGCCACCGCGTTGGACCGGCATGTCCTTGTATCCACCACCTACTCCAAAGCCGTGCTTCGCGTTGCAGCCCAGATGGTTACCGACAACGACCCTCTCACCGACTATTTTCCCTCCTACGAAATCATCACAGCGCCGCACTGCCGTGGTGAATACTTTGGCGCGGACGCACGATCGGTGACACAAGCCGGCGTCGACCACGTGATGCGTGTATTTTTTAAGGCCTACGCTGGGGTCGAGCCGGCAATCGGCGAAAAGAGTACTGAAGAAATCCTTTCGAATGGCGTAGAGCATCGCAAGAAGACAGAAAATATTCTTGAGGTGATTTGCGAGGAAGATCTTCTGCGATCCGACGAACCGCCTCAATGAACGCCTCTCCCCAGGGGGCAAGAATGAGATGCGACGCACCGCGTTGATCGCACAAGGCTTCAGACTGATCCGATAACGGTTTCGAAGAGTGCGCGAACTTTCTCGCGGCGCTCCGAGAGATCGGCGGCCAGAAACGCGATATCGGGAGCTTCCGCAGCACGCACCAAGAGCGGCTGCAATGCGAGCGGGGCGGCATCGGGCTGGGCGGGGACGCCGGCGATGGAAAAGAGCAACATCAAGCGGCGAAACAGACGGTGCGTTTCGGAAAGCAATTCAAGGCTGCCGCCGTCAATAGCACCAGCCTGCGCGAGCTCCCGCAATAACTTTCGAGTCTGGGTGGTGTTCGTTGCAAGGCCAGTGCGCAAGCGCAAATACTGGACGATGAATTCGATATCCACCAACCCGCCGGGGGCGTGTTTCGCATCGTCACGAGACAGTCCGTTCAGCTTCCGCCGCATGGCAAGAACGTCCTGGGCGAGCGTTTCTGGATCTCGCGGTCTTGTCAGCGCCGCGCCGATGGCTTTCATCGCCCGCGCTCCCACTTGCTCGTCGCCCGCCACAAGCCGCGCCCGGGTCAGCGCCATGTGCTCCCAAACCCAAGCACTTTCTTCATGGTAGCGCTCAAAGGACCGAATATGGGTCGCCAACGGCCCCGCCCGCCCAGAGGGTCGCAACCTCAAATCCACCTCAAAAGCTTGCCCACGGGCGGTCGGCGCACTCAACGCTGCGATGAAGCGCTGGGCAGCCCTTGAAAAGTAATGGCCCGGGGTCAGTGGCCGCGGACCATCGGACTGGGCAGCCTCGTCGGGCGCATCGTAGATGAACACCATGTCGAGGTCGCTGGATGGTGTCATTTCCCGGCTCCCGAAGGACCCGAGCCCGAGGACAGCAACACCGCCACCTGCGAACTGACCGTGGCGCTCGGCAAAGCCACCCATGGCCACATCGAGCGCCCTCGATGTTACCATTTGCGCCAATGCGCTGATGACCTGGCCCGCCGTGACCCCCAAGATGGAGCCAGCCAAGATGCGAACCTCAATCAGCATCATGTGCTCACGGGTAAAAACCCGCAGCGCGTCGAGCTTCGCCTCGTAATCGCCAACGTTGGCAAGCGCTTCGTCCAGCGCAGCCTCCATGGCTTCCAGATTGTCTTGCCGACCGTAAAACTGCGGGTCCACCAAGACGTCCAATAGCCGCGGCCGCCGCACCAGCTGCTCGGCAAGGCGCGGCGCGGCCGAAACGATGAGAACGAGCACCGGCAAAAGGTCCCGCTGCCTGTCGAGCCGCGAGAGGAAGTCAACCCCCGCCGGGAGCCGAGCCAGGAGCGCATCGATACCGGCAAGGGCCGCCGAAGGATCCGCGCTAGCCTTTATCGCCTGGGCCAGCGGCCCTTCCAGGCGCCGCAGCAGGCCCCGAGCCCGCTCCGAACGCAGACTTGCGTAGCCGCCCTCCTGCCAGCCATCAGCCTTTTCCCGAAACTCGGGCTCGATGGAGCTGTCGGCCGCCTGCGCCTCCACGTTCAATCCAGCGATGGCGGGATTCATGGCTACCCCACCATCGACAAGATCCACGAAGCGTCCGTGCACGGCGATGAGGATGGAGCGCAGCGTCTCTTCGAAGGCTGGCTCGTCCATCATCCGCGTGATGCGATCAAGCCGCGATGCATCGGGGAGCGTGTGGACCTGTTCATCGGCCACCATTTGAAGGCGGTGTTCCACGCGCCGCAGGTAGCGATAGGCCCTCGAAAGGAGCGTACAATCGTCCTGCCGCATCCACCCGGCGCGCGCCAGCGCCTCCAGCATCGGCAGCGTTGCATTGCCGCGCAGCTTCTGATCGCGACCGCCCGCCGTCTTTTGCAGGCTCTGCACGAGGAACTCGATCTCGCGGATACCGCCACGGCCCACTTTTATATTGTGGCCCGGCACGGTGATGTCTCCCGCGCCCTTGATGGCGGCGATCTGCTCACGCATGGCGATCGCATCGTCGATGGCCCCGAAATCATATCCCGTGTGCCATATCGAGGGTTCAAGAGCGCGAAGATAGGCGGCCCCCGCGATACCGTCGCCGGCCACCTGCCGCGCCTTGATCATGGCTTGGCGCTCCCAAGCCCTGGCCCGGGACTGGTAGTAGGCCAAGGCGGTGGATGTGGAAACGGCAACGGGCGTCGAGCCGGGGTCGGGCCGCAAGCGCAAATCCACGCGAAAGACGTACCCGTCCGTGGTTCGCTCGGTGAGAAGTTTCGTGAAGCGCTGTGTCAGAGCAACCACCCGCTTTGAGGAAAGCCCCACCGCGCGTGACCGCTCCTCGTCGAAGAGAAAGACGAGGTCGATGTCGCTCGAATAGTTCAACTCGTGGCCGCCGAGTTTTCCCATCGCAAGAACGATCACACCGCATTGCGCAGGATCATCGCTCAAGGCGCGTCCGTTTGCCGCCGCTTCCCCGAGCACAGCCTTTAGCGCAGCCCGCACGGCGTCATCGGCAAAAGCGCTGAGCGCCTCGGTGACCGTCTCCACGCTCGCGTCCGCGCAAAGGTCCGCTAGGGCCACCGCCAGGGCCACCCTCTGTCGGCCCCGGCGCAGTGCGCTTCCAAGGTCGCCTTCAAATTTGGAAGCGGTCGCGACACTCGCGGCAAGCGGTGCGCCGACAACCTCGACCACCATCGCGGGGTTCGCCAACATCAAGCCCCGCAGAAAGGGGGAGGCGTCCGCCACCGAGCCGAGGACGGCCGACAGCTCACCGGACAGTTCCCCAAGGCCTGCTGACTTGAGAGCGCTATCAAAGTCGCGAACAAAATCAGGATCAGCAGCGCCAGGGAGCGGCCGCAGCGTCGCCCCCAGCGGCGTCATTTCGCGAGCGGAAGCGAAATTCGCGCCACAAACCCCGGGCCGGCGTCCTCCAACACCATCGTTCCCCCATGGTGACCCACCACCGCCTTGACCATCGAAAGGCCGAGGCCGGCACCCGGTTTTGAGCGCGAGGCATCCACGCGAACGAAACGGTCGGTCAATCGCGCCCTTTCGGCGGCCGGCACCCCGGCCCCATAGTCACGCACCGAGATGTCTGCCGTGCCGCGGCCTTGCGAGAGCGTCACGTCCACCACAGCGTTTTCGCTCACGCCGTACTTCAGCGCGTTGTCAATCAGATTGGCGAGCATGGCGCGCAACAGATTTGATTCCCCGGAAATCGTCAGGTCCGTCGCAACGTTGGCGCGGAGCTCCATTCCCACGTCTTCCGCCGCTGGTTCGTAGAATTCTACCATATCAGCCACCAACGCAGAGAGGTCCATGGTCTGAAGGACGAG
>JBCCYN010000107.1:0-17377 GCA_039189655.1 Pseudomonadota bacterium
ACGCAGATCGATGTGTCGGCGAGCGCAGTCGTTGAGGGTCACGAAGCCCTTTCTGAGGCGACCCAACGGCTCATCGAGGAGATGCTGACCATCGCGTCCGGCGCACTCACCTATGCGGAAATTTTTGGTGATGGCGAGGAAACGATCAGCCGCTTTGGGGAAGCCCTGTGAGTTCCGATGCCATCAAACTCGACGCTTCGGACCATGTGGCGACGGCCTTGCGCGCGCTCGCAGCCAGCCAGCGGGCGGCGGTTAGCGGACCCGGCGGGCGGAACCATCTTGTCCTTTCCGATGCCATCCCTGCCTTTCACAAAATCGCGCTTGTGGACCTGCCGGAAGGCACGCCTGTGCGCAAATACGGCGCCGTTATCGGTACGCTGAGTGCGCCGGTTTCGGCAGGAGAGCTTGTCCATGTGCATAACCTCAAGAGCTTGAAGGGACGCCACCGGTGACCGGCGCGGGACCATTTGCAGTTCTTCAAGGATGAAAGTGACGCCATGACCGTCAAGAATCTTTTGTTCGTGTTCTCCGACCAGCACTGCAAGAGCGTTGCTGGGTGCTACGGCGACAAGGTGGTGGCAACACCTCACCTAGATCGCCTCGCCGCAGAGGGCGTCGCCTTCGACGCCGCCTACTGCCCCTCCCCCATTTGCGTACCAAGCCGGATGGCGATGTTGACCGCGCGCCATCCCTTCCGCCAGGGCTGCTGGACCAACGATGACGTGCTGCCATCGGGCATTCCCACATGGCTCCACGCCATGGGTGCCGCCGGCTACCGTCCCGCCCTTATGGGCCGGCTCCATGCCATCGGCCCGGACCAGCTGCACGGCTACGCAGAGCGCGCTGTCGGCGACCATTCACCCAACGTGCCGGGCATTCCACGCCAGTCGCTGGGGGTCCTCGACGGAGCCAACGATCCAGAACCCCGGAGCATAAGTAATTGCGGGCCCGGGCTCTCTGCCTACCAAGTAAAGGACGATGCGGTCACCGATGCTGCGTGCGACTGGATCGCAGCGCACGCGACGGACCAGGCTGCTGCCGGCGGGTTTTGTTTGACTGTCGGGCTGATGTTGCCCCACCCGCCCTACGTGGCCGAACCGGACGCCTATGCCCGCTACCACGGCCGCGTACCGCCGCCGCGCCTTGCCCCGCCCGGAGAGGAGCATCCCTTCTTTCATTGGTGGCGGCACGACCGGGGTGTCGCGAGCGCCGATCAGGCAGCGATCGAGCGCGCCCGCGCCGCCTACTGGGCGCTCGTGGAACACATCGACATGCTCCTTGGGCGCCTGATCGACGCCCTCGAAAAGGTTGGCCTCGCCGACGACACCTTGATCGTCTATGCCTCCGACCACGGCGATCATGTGGGCGAGCGGGGTCTTTTCTGGAAACACACCTTTTTCGAAGAATCGGTTTCCGTACCGCTCTTGATGCGGCTTCCCGGTGTGCTGCCTGCCGGTGAACGGCGGGACGCCCCTTTGAGCCTCATTGATCTTTCCGTCACCATGCTCGAAGCTCTGGGCGCGCCGTCGCTCCCCAACGCGGATGGTCGCAGCTTCTGGTCCTATGCGCAGAACGATGCCGCGCCCTGGGGCGGCGCAGTGTTCAGCGAATACTGCACCGACCCTGTGCCCTACTGGACCGGAGGCCGGGCGGTGCAGCATCGGATGATCCGCCGCGGCCAATACAAGCTATCGATCTACAACAACGGGCCGGCGCTCCTCTTCGATGTTGCCCACGATCCCGACGAGCAAAATAACCTCGCGGACGAACCGGGGCACAAGCCGATCCATGATTCGCTGATGGCGGAGCTCACCAGCGAGTGGAACCCCCGGACGATCGCGCAGCAGATGGAGTGTGCGCGCAAGGATAAGGATCTGCTCGCCCGATGGGCAAAAAATGTTCTACCGGAACAAGATTACATCTGGCAGTTCGATCCTGACATCAACCAGCTCCTAAAATGACGATGCGGCATTCACCGAACGGCTGATCCTGGTGGTGGCGTTTGGGATCGCGCCGGCTAGCAGATCACGTCTACACACCAGGATCCCTGCAATATTGCGCTCTTTGCTTCCACCACCTCGGAACTTGTTGATCCGAAGACTAGCAGTGGTGGATATTTACACCGGTATTCTTAGCTCAACTCATTAGCCCGGGAAGGAACAACACGATTGCCGGTACCAGGGTGATCAGGATGACGCAGATTAGATCGCAACCGATATAAGGTATTGAAGCGCTGACGACGTGCCCGAGCTTGGTACCCTTGGGCGCCACGCCAAGCATCACGAACAACCCCAAGCCGAAGGGCGGGGTGGCCATCGATATTTCGATCATCAGAAGCATCACGATGCCGAACCAGATCGGGTCAAAGCCGTAGGTGTCGATGAGCGGAAATAGGATCGGGATTGTCAGGAGCATGATCGACAGCGGGTCCATCAGCATCCCGAGAAAGAAGAGAAGAATGAGGGCGATCATCAAGAAGCCGTAGGGGCCGATGTCGAGATCGCGCAGCGTGCCGATAATTTCCTGCGTGGCGCCCGAGATGGCGAGGATCTGGCTGAAGGTGGAGGATCCGATGATGATGAGGAGCATCATTGCGGTCACGGCCAGTGTGCCCTTGAGCGCAAGGAACAGGGCTTTCAGGCTCAGGCAGCGGAAGAGCGCCGCCGTTGCCAGGACACCCAGCACACCAAATGCTGCGGCCTCAGAAGGCGTTGCGATCCCCAGGATGATCACTCCCACGACGAGCACAACGATCCCCGCCATGGGAAGCACATTGACGGCAAACAGCTTGGCAAGGGCCCAGCCGCGGACCCGGCTTTCAACGTCGAATTCGGGGGCCGCATCGGGGTCTATTTTGGCCGAGATCCACACCGTTGTGGCATAAAGAGCGGCCAGGACGAGGCCAGGCCCAAGCCCTGCAATAAGTAGTTTGCCAATATCGATACGCGCGATGGAGCCCAATAGCACCGCGAGCGAAGAGGGCGGAATGATCATGCCGAGCCCGCCGGTCGCGACGATGGGACCGACGGACATATGCAGCTTGTAGCCGCGCTTCTCCATCTCCGGTATCATGAGGCTGCCCAGGAGCGCGGTGTTGCCCATCGACGTGCCGGTGAGGGCGGCAAAAGCGGTACCGCCGGCGATGGTGACGTAGCTGAGCCGGGCCCTGAGGTTGCCGAAGAGCGCATCGAATGCGTCGAATACTTTTACGGCAAGGCCTGTGCGGAAGAAGAGTTCACCCATCAGAAAGAACATCGGCACGGGAACAAGCGCGAAATTCGTCACGCTGTCGGCGCCGTTGACGACGATTTGTTTGATCCCCGCATCGCCGCCGATGAGCATCCACATGCCAAGCACGCTCACCAGGATGAAGGCGAAGGCGACCGGCAGGGACAGCACAATGCACATGAAAAGCGCACCGATTATGATCGCACCGGCCTCCAGAGCCTCAAAATTCAAAGCGAACGCTCCGCGTCTTGCGTGCCGGAATGGTCGGCCTGGCCCGAGACGGCAAGGCGCGCAAATTCGATGGCGCAGAACAAAAAGCAGGGCGGCATCGGCGCGAACAGCACCCAGCGCGGAAGAATGATAGAGCGGTATTCCACCTCGCCGCGGGCGGCCGAATCAAGCACCACGTCGAGCGCGTACCACGCCAGGACCGCCGTCAGAAGCGCGAGGACGGTAAAGATCAGCGCCTCGAGCCACCGCACCGTTTGGGCGGGGAGCCGATCGGTGAGGGCGCGCACGCGAATATGGCCGTCTCGGCCGATCAGCCAGGGTGCGGCGAGCATCGTGCAGTAAAGCAGCCCGAACTCTATGAAAGTCCCCGTGAAAAGGGGGGGCTGGTAGCCCAAGCTGCGCATCGTCACATCGAGGACGATGAAGAAGAACATCAGCGCAATTATGGCCCCGGCAATACCCGCCAGGGCCGTCAGCAGACCACGCCAAAGGCGCAGCGGCATAGCGGTGCGCCAGGATCAGTCGGAGAACGCCTCGCGCAGCGCTTCGTAGTTTTCGGGTGCCACCTTTTCGAGGGTCGTCCACATGATGCTGGCGGCATTGTCCATGTAATTGTCCAGCGTCTCGCCCTCTAATTTGTAGGACGCGGTGCCGGCCGCCTCGATCTCAGCCGCTTCGGCCGCGGCGAGGCCGGCATAGTGCTCATAGGCTGCGCTTTCCAGCTCGATCACCGAGGCGCGCAGGGCCGCTTGGGTCTCTTCCGACAGCCCGTCCCAGGCATCGCCGTTGACGAAAACGAGGTTGTCGAACTGCCAGACCGGCGGATCGATGCGGAAGTCGATGAACTTGTTCCAGCCGAAGTCGGCAGCGCCCAACCCCGGCCAGGCCGCGCCGTCGACGACGCCGCGTTCAAGGGCGTTGTAAATGTCGGGTGCAGGCACGGGAACGACGGTCGCGCCCATGGTTTCCAGCCACGTGTTGTAGAAGGGTGAGGAGCGGATTTGCAGGCCACTGAGGTCGGGCAAGCCGTTCTCGCCCATGGGCACCTCATCGGTGTTGAGCCAGATGTGATAGCCAACGCCCGCCGCAACCCATCCAAGAATTTCGATGTTGGCGCTTTCGCGATAGATCTTGGCCAGCATGTCGAACGCGCCGTTTGCTCTGGCCTCAATCGGCGTCATGTTCGAGGCGTAAAGAACGTAGGCTTCGGGCACTTGGCCCACATAGTAGCCAGCGGCCCCGAACATCATGTCGAACACACCGTTGCGCACGGCAGTCAACTGCTCGCGCGCTGGCGTTACCTCCGGCCCGCCCACATAGCGGATCTCGGCAACGCCTTCATTGGCTTCATTAAATTTTTCCGCCCATTCGATCATATAGGCCGAAGAATAAAAGTCGCTTCCCCAATTGGTCACGAAGCTGATTTCGTCTTCGGCCAGCGCCGGCCCAGTGAGTGCTAAGAGGACAGCGCTGTAGGTCAAAATCTTCATGGGTTGTCTCCTCATGTCACGGGGAATTTGGGCAACCGCGATGGAGCCATTGGGCCGCGGCTGTGGCTCGGTTAGTCGATCATCGCGATTGTGTCGTCCGTGGTCTTCACGTCGCCAAAACTTTGGTAGAAGGAGGTGAGGCCCGCCAAATGATCTTCGTCATAGCGCGCAGCATTGGCGTCCTCGATCATCACGACTTTATAGTCGAGCATCATTGCGTCCCGTGCGGTGGACTCACTGCACATATTGGTGGCCGTTCCTGCCACGATCAGGTTTTCGACGCCCATCTGTTGCAAGATGTTGTGGAGGTCCGAGGCGCCTTGGATGAACGGTGAAAAGCGCTTCTTGGTGACTATTTTGTCTTCCGGCTTCACCTCCAGATCGGGATAGATTTCGTAACCAGGATTACCGGGGCTGAGCTTGGTCAGATGGTTGAGCCCCTTGGCCTCGGTAAAGAAATACTTGTGGTAAAGCGGCCAGTCCGAGGGCGCGCCTTCCTTTTCGGCGCATTTCATGATCACCCAGATCACCGGCACGCCCTTTGCCCGACAGGCGGCGGCGACCCGATTGATATTCGGCACGATGGAAATCGCGGTATCAACTTCGGCGACGTAAAAGTTCTGCATGTCGACGACGAGAAAGGCAGTTTTTGTCGCCTCGAACCGATCAAATACGGGGCGTTTGCCGCGCTTTGCCATGATCCGCTCGATAACGTAGTCGGGAATCTCCGTCTCGTGTGGCATCGCATGCCCCCTCATCTCGCGCTCGCTATCGCTCTTTCTCCCACTATGTGCCCACTAGCGAGATCGGGCAAGGGGGAACGCGATCTTAGCCGCGGCCCCAGCGCATATCGCTCAGGATTTCCCGCGCCGCATTGTGCCCCGGCAAGGCCGAGACGGCGCCGCCGGGGTGCGTGGACGCACCGCATTGGTAAAGGCCCTTCACAGGGCTGCGGTAGTCCGCGTAGCCAGGCGCCGGCCGCATGAAAAACAGCTGATCGAGGGTCAGTTCCCCATGCTGTGTGTTACCGCCAGGCATGTTGATGTCGTCTTCGATGTCCTTTGGGCAGAAGAGTTTGTAGTCGATCACGGTGTCGGAAAAACCGGGGGCGAACCGGTCCATGACTTTCATGATGTTGTTGTAGAGTTTCGGTTTTTCATGATCCCAGGTACCGTTTTTCAAGTCGTACGGTGCAACGCCGCCCTGGAAGGTGATGACGTGTTTGCCTTCCGGCGCCAGCGTGTCGTCGTAGTAGGTCGGTACGATGGGACTCAGAAAAGGCTCTGACGAATACCAGCCGTATTTCGCCTCGTCATAGGCCCGTTCCAGAAATTCCGGGGTTGGGCAGATATGACTGTACGCAGGGTACTCGGTGCCTGCCTTCTCGGCATCGAAACCTTTATATTTCGGCAGCCGGTCGATGGCGCATAGTAATTTGAAGGACTTGCCACGCACGCGATAGCCGTCGATCCAATCCATGAATTCTTCCGGCAGATGCTCGCGACGCACCATACCGCCAAAGGTTACTTTGGCATTGGTGTTCGCAATCACTTTCCTCGCCGAAATCTCCTCTCCGGATTTCAGCCGCACACCTTTGGTGCGTCCGTTTTCAACGATGATTTCGTCCACACCGGCGTCACAGCGGATCGCCATCCCATACGCCTCACCTGACTTTGCGATCGCGGTGGCGATGGAACCCATGCCGCCTTTGGCAAAGCTCATGCCGGTCTGCCCGATGAGATGTGCCACCAGATAGAATGCCGTTCCGGGACTATAGGGCCCCACATTGCCGCCGATGGTCGCCCAGAACATGAACTTTGCCTTGACGATATCGGTCTCGAACCAGCGGTCCACATAGTCGTGCGCGCTGAGGCTGAGCGCCTGAATGAGGGCGTAGACTTCCCTTTCGTGGTTGCGCAGTTTCCATGCGAGCCGTCCTGTCCGAGTGATGCCGCGAAAGGTTTTGTCGAAGGGGTTTACCGGCGTTTCAAGTTGAAGGTCGCGCAGCATTTTGACGGTCGCCTGCATCTGCGCAAAGAATTTTGGGTAGGCCTCTGCGTCTTTTTGGCTGAAGCGCGCAATCTGGCGCTGCGTCGTTTCAGGGTTTTTCGAGAAGACGATACCGTCGCCATCATCGGTGGGATTGAAGACGTTCGGGACGTCAAAGTTTTCCAAGCCGTACTTTCGCAGTTCAAGCTCCTTGATCACCTTTGGATGGAGGTGACCCATGATGAAGCTGTAGGTGGATGCGCGAAAACCGGGGGTGAATTCTTCCGTTACTGAGGCGCCGCCGATGTGGGGTTTTGCCTCCAGCACAAGCACCGATTTTCCCGCCCGTGCCAGGTAGGCACCCGTGGTGAGACCGTTGTGGCCGGCACCAACGACGATGGCGTCATAGGCGGTATTACTCACCTTTGAACTCCGGCTTGCGCTTGTCGAGAAAAGCTTGGAGGCCTTCCTTGCGATCTTGCGAGAACATGAGGAGTGCTGAAAGGTCACCGCCTTCGCTCAATGCTTCGTCAAAGCTTTGATGGCGCGAGCGGGCGATGGCTTGTTTGGCTGCCATGACTGCAAGGGGCGCATTGCCGGCAATGTCTTCGACGATGTTGGCGGCGTAGTCGACGGCACCGCCCGGCGGGGTGACGTGGTTGAGGATACCCAAGGCATGGGCCTCGGATGCTGAAAGCTTGCGGCCGGTGAAGCACAGCTCTCGCGCCATGCGCGGTCCCACCGCCTCGGCCAGCAAATACGCCCCGCCCAGGATCGGGAAGAGGCCAAGCCGCGCTTCGGTCATGCCCATCTTTGCGGTTTCGGAGCCAACAGCAAAATCGCAGCGCAACAGGAGTTCCAGCCCGCCGCCATAGGCATGCCCCTCCACCGCGGCGATCAGCGGTTTGGTGTAGCGGGCAAGCTTGCGGAAACTGTCGTGCCAGACCGATTGGATATAGCGGTGGCGATACTTCTCGAACGGATCCATCTGGCTTGCAGCGGTGCCCTTGACGTCCCCGCCGGCGCAAAAGGCCGTTTCGTCTCCCGTCACGATGACACCGACGATCGCGGGGTCCATTTCCCAAGTCGCCAATGCGGCCATGGTTTCCGACATCATGGTGTCGGTCAGAGCGTTCCGCGCCGCGGGACGGTTGAACCGCACAATGCCTGCGCCGGCACGAACCTCCGCGATGATCTCGGTAAACTCGCTCATTGGTGTTCGTTTAAGAATATCGGCGTGCCGGCCACAGAATAAGCACCGTCGTTTACTTCATGGATGACGACGCGCACCTGCTGTGGTTTGGCGCCAAGCACGTCCACGACGGCATCGGTGAGCTTTGCCATCAGTGCCGCTTTGGTGTCCTGGTCGCGGCCTTCGATGATGGTGACGGAGACAATGGCCATCGCGGCGCTCCTTCAGTGGGTGACGCCGCCACCGTCGACGCAGAGCGCCTGACCGGTGACGAACGCGGCGTGATCGGACAAAAAGAAGGCGCACGGCCCCAGAAGATCATCGGGCTCCATGTTGCGCGCCAGGGAGCGGGTCTTTGCGATCAACGGCGCGCGTTCTTCGATCCCCTCGCGCGCCATCACACCTTCGCTCATGGTGAGGCCCGGCAGAACGGTGTTGATGCGGATATTCTTGGGACCCAACTCTCTGATCAGGGAGCGGGTTATCGCGAATACTGCGCCCTTTGAGGCGTCGTAATGCAGCATTCCCGGCGAGCCTTGCAGGATGCGGTTGCTGGAAATCATGACGATGGAACCACCGCCCGATTTTGCCATGGACGGCGCGCAGGCCCGCGTCACAAGCCAGGGGCCTTTCGCGTTCACGGCCATCACCTTGTCCCACAGATCGGGCGAGATATCGTCGTGCGATTTGATGGGGAGCGTTGCGAAGAGGGCGGCGCCGTTCACCAAACCATCTATGCCGCCGAAGGCCGCCTCGGTCGCGGCCGCCAAGCACTCACAATCGGCTCCTTGGGTGACGTCCATCTGCACCGCAATGGCCCCCTTTATCCGCGCCGCAGCGGGGCCAGGGTCGGCAATGTCGGCCAGCGCAACCCGCGCGCCCATTTCAGCAAACCCGGCGGCCAGCGTAGCCCCGATCCCTTGCGCTGCGCCCGTGACGATGATGCGTTTCCCCGTCAGCACCGGTCCTATCCGTAGTTAAAAACGGTTGTGCGCGCCTGGGTCACGTTGAGCCAGGAATGCACCCCGCCCTCGCGGCCCTGGCCGGACGCTTTGAAGCCGCCGAAGGGTGCGTTCAACTCGCGCAGGAATGGGGAGTTGATGATGACGGTTCCGGTGCGCATGGCTTTTGCCATGCGCTGCGCTCGGCCGAAATCACGGGTCCATACGTATCCAACAAGGCCGTAGGTGCTGTCGTTGGCAAGCTTTACGGCCTCGGCCTCATCTTGGAACGTGACGATGGCGGCCAGCGGGCCAAACACTTCTTCGCGCCACACGCGGGCATCGGTGTTGCGCACGCGGATCGCGCCGGGCTGCACAAAGTAACCGGGACGATCGATGGGTCCACCAAATAAAACGTCATTGTCTTCTTCGTAGAAGCTGAGCACGTGCTTGCGGTGTCTTGCCGAAATCATCGGGCCGCAGGAGGTTGTTTCGACTTGCGGGTCTCCCACCACCATGCTTGCCGCAAACGCCTGGAACCGGATTAAGAATTCCTCTGCGATTGTTTCTTCGACGAGGATGCGCGAACCGGCAAGGCAAGCCTCCCCGTTGTTGCCATAGACCGAGTGGGCCGCTCCGGGCACCGCGGCATCAAGATCGGCATCGCCGCAGATGATCGTTGCGGATTTCCCGCCCAGTTCAGTCACACAGGGAACGTGCCGGCGCGCGGCAGCCTCCGCTATGGCCCGACCGCCCGCGGCGCCGCCGGTGAATGAAATCATTTCGACGCCGGCGCTGTTGGCAAGGGCCGCTCCGGTCACAGACCCGCGGCCGTTTACGAGGTTCACCACGCCCTTTGGCAAACCCGTACGCGTCACCAGGTCGATGAGGCGGCGCGTGACGATGGGGGTTTCCTCGGACGGTTTTACGACAACTGAGTTGCCGGCCGCCAGCGCAGGAGCGAGTTTGATCGCCGTCAGCCCCACCGGCACGTTCCAGGGCGTGAACAGCGCGCACACACCGATGGGAACCCGTTCCACAAGCGTTGTTACGCCGGGGAGCTGTGTGAACGCTTCTTGGCCCACGGTCGTGAGGAAATCGGCAAAGTAATCGAACCAAGCCGCCGCACCCATGACATGGGCGATGCAGGTGGGTTTCGTCATCCCGCCTTCGACAACTTGCAACTCGGCGAGTTCGGTTGCGCTGTCTTGGATCGACGCAGCCACTTCACGCAGTATCGCGCGGCGTTCCGAGATGGGCGCGTTGGCCCAGTCGCCTTCCTCGAAGGAGGTGCGGGCGGCTGTAACGGCATCGCTCACCTGGGCTGGGGTCGCCTCGGCCATGTGGGCGATCACCGCTTCGGTCGTTGGGTTGAGGACGGGGATTTCTTCGCCCTCTCCGGCCACATCCTGCCCGTCGATGAGATGAAGAACCGTTGTCATGCACCCGCCACGACGAGATCGACAGCATAGGCGGCGTCAGGCGTCATGATAAGGGGGTTGATCTCAAAGGCTGGGACCGCGTCTGCTCGCTCGGAGAGGCAGACAATGGCGTTCACGAGGGCCGGTCGGCTGACGGCGGGCGCACCACGCCAGCCGTCAAGCATTCGGCTGGCGCGTATTCTTTCCACCATTCGAGCGGCCTGCGTTTTGCTCACTGGTGTTTTCAGATAGGTGAGATCGTCAAAGATTTCAGCCATGGTTCCGCCGGTGCCAAGGCAGATGAGCGGCCCGAAATGCGGATCCTGCCGGATCGCCAACAAGACTTCCACACCGGTGATTTGTTCTTGGGCGATGACGGTAAGGTCGGGGTAGGAGGCCCGCTGCGTCTCCACGATTGATGTCAGCTCGCAATGCGCCGCTTCCACTGCCGCGTCGCTGATAAGGTTGGTGGCGACACCGCCAAGCTCGGTGCGGTGCTGCAACGTAGGTGCGGAGAGTTTTAGGGTGATCACGCCGTACTTAGCCCGTACCGCCAAGGCATCGCTGAGCGCCGTCGCGTCGCGCCTTGCGGGCTGCAGGATGCCGGCATGGTCTAGGGTTGCATCCACCGCTTCGCCGCCTTGTGGCGCGGCCGGCACCTGCGTCGGTTCGGCGAATGCGCGCCCCGTGGCGGCTAGTTTTGCCACCGCCTCGGTCGCCACGATCGGGTCGTCAAACACCGCCATCCCCGTCTTTACGAGTGCTGCCCGATCCTGCGCATGAAGGTTCGCTGCCATTACCACCAGCTGTTTGGGGTGATCGGCCGTGAGTGCCATCAGCTTTGGCATGATGTCGGCCCGCGTTCTGGGCACCAGCGGCACGTGGCTGATATAGCCGATCATCGTGGGCATGCCGCGCTCGGTGCCCCATTTCAGATGGCCGCCGGTGATCTCCATATTGGCCATCGAAGGGGCCGAAATGTCGATGGGATTGCGCTCGTTGACGAAGCTGTTGACGGACTTCAGCTCAGCGAGCGCGTCCGCCGGATAGTCCGGCAGCGTCAGGCCGCCGAGCGCCGCGGCATCGGAAATCATCACCGCGCCGCCGCCCGAAACGGAGACCGCCGCAACCTCCGGACCGCTGGGCACGACGCCGGCATTGCAGGCCGCGACAAGGTCGATCAGCTCATTGATCGAGCGCGCCCGCAGTACGCCATATTGGGCAAAAAGGTCAGCCACGGCGCGGTCTTCCACGTACATCGACGCGGTGTGACCGGCTGCCGCTACGCCGCCTTCGGGGGTGGTGCCCACCTTCAAGATGACGACAGGTTTTCGCGCCTGGCGCGCCAGTTCCAATGCTTGGACTAATTTGAAGCCTCGCGAAGCGTCTTCCACGTAGACCGCGATCGTCTTAGTCGCCGGATCGCTCGCGTAGTAGGCGATGGCATCGGCAACGTCGATATCGGCTTGATTTCCGGTGGAAATCCAGTTGGCAAGGCCAATCCCACGATCGCGCAGCTGCGCAAACATCTGGATGCCGACGGCGCCCGATTGCGAGGCGACCGAGACCGAACCGACCTGCGGCCAGCCGTGGCCATCATGGTGTTGCGGCGCGGTGGTGAAGCTTGCAACAAAACCTGAGGCGAGCGAGATCACCCCCATGCAGTTCGGCCCAATCATCCGCATCCCGTAGGACCGGGCGATCTGCAACAGATCGTCCTGCGCCGCGCGGCCGCTTTCCCCGGTTTCGGCGAATTGAGCGCCGTAGACGATGGCGACGTTGGCGCCCTTTTCGCCGGCGGCGATCAGGCTGTCTCGGACCTGCGCGGCCGGTACGGCAATCACGGCAATGTCCGGCGCCTCGGGCAGATCGGCGAGCGATGCGAATGCCGTCACGCCCTGCACGACCGGGCTTCCCGGATTGATCGGATAAAGCCGGCCGCCATAGCCGCGTTCCAGGCAAAATTTGAGCGCGCGCCCGCCGAACTTATTGGGGTTTGTGGACGCGCCCACGATGGCCGCACTTTGCGGCGCAAAGCATAGGGCAAGCCGGCCGAACTCTGCCTGGGTCAGCACCTCCATCAGTCGCCGCCCGTGCGTGTGATGGTGAAGGCCTCGTTGATGAACCAGAGCCCGCCATTGTCTTCAATCACGTCGCGGGTGGCGTTCAAATAGCCGGCGCCGGCCCGCATCGCTTCCTGCGCCAAGTCTTCGCGCACCTGCGCATAGTAGACGGCGTTGTTCCATGCCGAGTTGAGCGACAGCGCGCCCAAGGTTCGTTTGGGCCCCACCGGCAAGGTGTGCATATCGAAACGGAAGAGCGCGTTGGTGTCGGTGAGGCCGGAAAAACTGAAATCCTGTTGACTGAGCCGCTTGCGCATTGCCGAGATGATGTCGTGCCGGCTCGTGGTGTGCATCGGCTGATCGGGCCAGACGCGTTTGACAAGTTCGTGCGCGGGATCTTCGCCCAGCGACTGCACCACCATCATTCGACCGCCCACGGCAAGGCATTCTGCGACCGGGCCGAGAACGAACTCGGTGCGGAACGCCATCGTGTGGGTGTGCAGATAAGGGTGGTTGAGGAGCGCGTAGTTGTAGCGCAGCGCCGGATCGCCAGGGTGGGGAATGAGCCCTTCGATCGCTGGTTTGGCGTCCTTGCGATAAATCACCGCGACACTCGGCGCGGCATAGACCGGCTGGCCCTGATCGCCCGACTCCACCAGCCATTCCTTCGACAACTCGCCAAAAAGCGCGGAGACCTGCCGCTGGAAATCGTAGCTGTGGCTGCCCTCCAGCGCACCGTCGTGCCAGATCGGATCAGCGGGGTTGTCGTCGCTTCGTTTGGTAAGATCGACGGCTTCGTCGAGGTACATGTTGGTGACGACAAAGACGATATTGGGATGCTCGGCAAGGCGGTCGACCAGGCGGCCGATGGTATTGCGAAGGTCTTCCAAACCGCGCCCCTTCATCACCACAAGGATCGGCATATCGGGATGGCGCGCGGTCTGCGCCCGCAACAGACGGGTCAGCGCAATCCCATTGTCCATGGGGGCATAAAGGATGCGGAACCCGTCGGCTGAGGGGGCAATGCCCGCCATGTCCTCGGCGGCGCGATCTGCAAGCACCCAGTGTTCGTTGGTTGTATTGGAGAAGACATGAAGACGTTGGCGTTGCTCAAGATAAGCGAAGCTTCCGGCGGTACGCACGGAAGTTTCACGACTGATCAACTCCTCCATCTTCTGCGCACGGGCTTCCGATTTCTTGCGCCGCGGCCGGCCCCGTAGCAGGATTTGGCCGTTTCTGGCGCTGGCCATGAAGGCGTGCACGCGCTCGGCGGTCTCCTGCGTGATCCACGACCCTTGTTCAATGCGCGAGACAAACTTGCCGTCATTGACCGCGTGGCGCCCAAAAGTGCTTTGCGCGATGCCGAACGCATCGCAGAAGTCGCGGATTTCTTCCATCAAAGCATACGTGGTATATTGCGGGGCGTTCATGCTATGGAAATACTCGTATTGGCGATCGCCGGGACAACCGGAGGTGATCGGTTCCGCGACAGTGCGGCCGTCCCACTTTCATCCCACTAGATATTTCTCAACCGAAGTCCGGTCAATCCCCCAGCATCAGCTGGCGATCACGAACGTCCCTTCGATCTCCACAGGCTGACGATCCACCAGCCCGTCGACGCCGACGGAGGACCGGGCGTGGCAACCGATTTGTGGCCCGAAAACCTCGAAGAAGAGGTCCGAGGCGCCGTTGAGCACCTTGTTCTGGCGCTCAAAATCGGGGTGCGCGTTGATCATTCCTAAGATTTTCACCACCTGTTCGACGCGGTCGAGCTCTTCCACGTGGTGTTTGAGGGTGGCGATCATCTTGATGGCAAGCGCTCGGGCGGTGTCGTAGGCCTCCGCTTCGGTGATGTCGAGGTCCACCTTGCCGCGCCGCTTGACGCTTTCGTCTTCAAGGAGCGCGGCGCCGTGCCCTGACAGATAAAGCATGTTTCCCACCTGCACGGCGGCGGTCCGGTTGGCGCTCGGCAGCACCAGTGGCGCGGGAAGCGTAATGCCCATTTGCGCCAATTTATTCTCCACCGTCCCCATGGATTCCTCCGCCGCACCAGTCTGTCCGGGCCGCATTCAAATTTCTTCTTGCGATCCTGCCCATTTTCTGCCCACTAGTAAACCGGGCTCCGGCGTCGGTGTTTGACGGTGCGCCCCGTGCCCCGCGCCCCGGTGCCCAGCGCCCCGTGTCCCTTGCACAGTTCAGTCGAAGGGTTCCGACATGACCGCCCCCTCCCTTGAAGCCAAGATCAACGCCATCGGCAGCCCCGTGGAGATGCTGCGCAACGCACCGTCGGGGCCGTATCAATTTCCGATCAAGGCGGAGTTTTCCAACTGGCGCGACGAGCAGGCGGCCTGGCGCAACGGCGCGGTGCTGTTTGATCAGTCTTTCCACATGACTGATCTTTATGTGCGCGGTAAAGATACGCGGCGTCTCATCACCGATTTGGCGATCAACTCCATGGCCAATTGGAAGCGAGACATCGCCAAACAATTTGTCCATTGCAACGAGGATGGGAATTATACGGGCGACGCGATCATCTTTATTCTTGAAGATGATCAGGTGAATATCGTCAACAAGCCCAATAATGCCAATTGGTTGATGTACCATGCGCAAACCGGCGGCTATGACGTTGAGTGCGAGCTCGACAGTCGTGCGCTCGACAATACCGGCACGCGCAAAGGGTATCGGTTCGAGGTGCAGGGGCCCAACGCCTGGGCGATCCTGGAGAAACTGAACGGCGGGCCGATCGAGAGTTTTAAGTTCTTCCGCATGGGGCAGATCAACGTCGCGGGGCGCCGTGTCCGTGCCTTGCGCCATGGCATGGCTGGTGCTGCGGGGCTGGAGTTGTTCGGCCCCTTTGAGGACTACGACCGTGTTCGCGATGCGATCATGAAAGCGGGTGCGGACATGGGTTTACTTGCCGCAGGCGCAAAAACCTATTCCACCGTGGCCCACGAAAGCGGCTGGTTTCCCTCCGCCTTGCCTGCTGTTTTTTCCGGCGAAAGCACGAAGTCTTACCGCGAGTGGCTGCCTGGGGACGGATTTGAGGGCAACATGTCGCTCGGTGGCTCGTTCATCTCCGACAAGGTCGATGATTACTATCTGACACCCTACGATATCGGCTACGGGCACATTGTGAAATTCGACCACGATTTTGTTGGGCGCTCCGCGCTGGAGAAGATGCAGGGCGCGCCGCACAAGCACAAACGCACGCTGCGCTGGTCGAAGGACGACGTTGTAAAGGTTTTTGCGTCACAACTGGGCGAGGTGGGCGAGCGGTATAAATTCATGGACATGCCCGCCTCGCACTACGCAACCTGCCCCTACGACGAGGTTCGGTTGAACGGTGAGATCGTCGGCTTGTCGCACTATCCGGTCTACACCTCGAACGTGCGGTCGTGGATTTCCCTTGCCCTCCTCGATGAACGCGCGGCGGCTTTAGGGACCGAGGTTGAGCTCACCTGGGGAGAACCAGACGGCGGCAGCCGCAAACCCTCGGTGGAGCGGCACAGCCAGACGACCATCAAATGTATTGTTGAAGAGTGCCCGATCTCGGTTACTGCACGGGAGGAGTATAGGGCCTAAGAAGGCCGCGATGGTTTTAACGCTCTACCACCACAATTCTTCGGTTTGCGCCGCAAAAATCCGCGTGGCTTTGGCCGAAAAGGGTCTTTTGTGGGAGAGCCGCTTGATGCGTCTTGATGGGGATCAGTTCGATCCTTCCTATCTTGCGCTGAACCCGGCCGCGGTGGTGCCCACGCTGGTCCATGACGATGTGGTCGTGATCGAATCAAACGTCATCTTGGAGTATCTCGAAGACGCTTTTCCGGACGTGCCCCTTCGCCCCGAAAGCCCGGCGGACCGGGCGGCCGCGCGCGCGCTGATGATGCGTCTTGATGGTGGTACGGACGGGCTGCACCACGCCGCTTCGGTGCTGACCTTTGGCATTGCCTATCGGATGCGACTGGTAGAGGCCGCGGGCGGCAGCGACCCTGAACGCCTTGCCCCGCTGATCGCCGCGCAGATGAACCCGACCAGCCGTGCATGGTTGGAGGAGGTGGTTTATCGCGGTATCGAAGCACCTGTTGTGCGGCAGTGCCTGCTGCGATTTGACCGGCTCCTTGCCGATTTCGAAACCCGTCTTTGCGCCGCACGCTGGCTCAGCGGCCCGCGCTTTTCGTTCACCGACGCCGCCTTTGCGCCTTACATGGTTCGGCTGGAGTTGTTGCACCTTGGTTTTTTGTGGCGCGGGCGGCCGGGCGTCTCGGCTTGGCTGGATCGCCTCAAGGCGCGCGCCAGCATGGGCGAAATCGTCGATTGGTACGCCCCGGAAAACCGCGCCGCGCTGCACCGCTATGGCGCAGCGTGCGCCGCGCAGATGGAGGCGATGATCAATGCGTGACGCCGCTGGCAAAGATGAAGTGCCACAAGCTGCCCGACGACAATGCGCGGGCTCTACTTGGTTGTACGCAATACTTAGGCGCGCAAAGGGGTCAGATGTAATGGGTCACGTCTTTTTGGGTGGGTCCGACCGAGTATCGCGGGCGCGGACGCGCGTTGCCCCACCGGTCCTCTTGGCGATCTTCGGCCACCACGCGGTGTTTTAGGCTGCGCCCGCTCACCGGATTTTTAAGCGTGGCCTCCCAGCTCACGCCGGGTGCGGTTTGAACCAACAGGAGCCCACGGGGGAGGGCATCGCCGGCGCCGCCGGCAGCTTCGATGATTGTCTGCGGTAAGCCCACATCTGATAGGGGCGCGCCGTTTAAGGTTACCTCGCCAATGTGGTCGTCCAAGTTGCTAAGCCGCCAGGCGCTGCGTGAGACCA
>JBCCYN010000108.1:0-17290 GCA_039189655.1 Pseudomonadota bacterium
CTCATCCCGCCGTCAGTGCTTCTCATTGTTTGGGCGATCCTGACGGAGATGAGCGTTGGTGCGCTGTTCATTGCGGGCCTTCTTCCGGGTGAACCAACCAAGCCAAATGCCCCCGATGACGAGGACGATGAGGAATAAGATGCCAATGCCGCCGATCAGTTCGGAGCGCACTTCTTCGCGCGTTGGTTCCACCAGCGGCTCGGCAAAGGCCGGCGCGATGGCGGGCGTCCTGACGGCGGCGATCACCACGTAAAGGGCAAAGAGGACCGCGAGCAGTAGACCCGGAAGAAGGCCCGCAATGAACAGCGCACCAACGCTCATCTCCGTCAGGATCGCCCAAACAATGAGAAGCACTGACGGCGGGATGAGCATGCCAAGACACGCTGAGCCGGCCACCGCTCCCAACGCGAAGGTCTGGCGGTAGCCCACCTTGCGCATTTCGGGATAAGCGATGCGCGAAAAGGTGGCGGCCGCAGCGATGGAAACGCCCGTCACGGCGGCGAACACGGTGTTTCCGGCAATGGTGGCGATGGCAAGCCGGCCTGGCAGCCTCCGCAGTGAGCGGTCACAAATGCGGTAAAGGTCGCCCGCTGCGCCCGATCGCGAGACGAACTCGCCCATCAGAACGAACAGTGGGATGACCGCAAAAACCTCCTTTCGGACGGCCTCGTAGGCGGTGTTGCCCAAAATCGCCAGTGCGGGCTCCAGCGCCCCGAACATCAGATAAACGCCGAGCCCCGAGCAGACAGCGAGGGCAACCGCGATGTGAACGCCAAGGAGGATAAGGAGGATGAGGAGCCCCAGCATCCAGGGGAGAATGTCGCCGCCCATGGGTGCTAGCGCTCCGCCAACGTGGCGGTGGAGCCTGGGGCTTCCAAGTCGTCAATCAGGCGCCCCTGCCAGTCGAGGGCGATCATCATGAGGTAGGCAAACGCGCCGAAGACACTCATCACCAGCACCACACCACGCACCGGCCAGGTGGGCACCCTCAGAGCACCTTCGCCCTCATATTCGCCGATCCTGTAAGCGTCCATGAAGGACGGCCAAGTGCTCCACAGAAGGCCCAGAAAGAGGGCAAGGCCCAAGAGCGCCCCAATGGTGCGTAACAGCCTCGCCACGGTCGGCGGCACCGCATCGGCGAATATCGACGTGCGCAGCATCGAGCCCGAGTAGATCGCGAGGGGAAGCTGCAAGAAGGTGATGGAGACCACCGAGTTCTGGATGATCTCTTTGGTGCCAGGGATCGGCTCGGAAAAAAAATTGCGGCCTGTGACGTCGCAGAAGATGAGCACCGCCAGGAGCAGCGTCCACATCGCCGACACGATGTGCATGGCCCGCGCCAAGCGGATTGCCAACGTCATCGCCTACCTCCCGTTCTGTCGTGCTTCTCAACGGCACAAGGGTGGGAGGCTAGAGCAGCCCGTATCGAGATGGAATTGTTATGGGGAAAATTTTCCCGCCCGTGGAAGGACGGGCGATGGTTTCGGCCGCAAAACGCTAGCCACAAACGCCGACGGCCCTAGTGGCGGTGGGGGTGACGGTGGCGGGCGCTGGGTTCGCAGCTTACCGCGCCCTGGCGCGTGTCAGCGTGACGGGAGTGGCGTGACAGCGGGTCAAGGGATTATGCCACCGGAAGACCCGCTGTCAGAACGGATAACGCCGTTCGGTCCGAGGAGCGACACCGCTCCTCCTACCTAGTGTACGCCTTAGAAGGCGTAGTCGCGACCATCCGCCCGAGCAATCTCGCGGGCGCTCGGGTTGGCCGATGGACGAAATGGCAGTTCCACCACGTGACCGTCCACGGGCACGCCCGGCTGATCGGCGTATTCATCCGGTAGCCAGATTTTCAGCCTGGTCCCGATATCCTTCATCGCGGCCGGAACCCAGCCGAGGGCGATATTGGTTCCCAGCTCGGGCGAATACCATGGGGAGGTCACATAACCCACGGGGTCGCCGCCATCTTCGTCCGAAACAAGCCAGAAGTCGTGGGCGTAGTCGGTGACTTCTCGCCCGCCGAAATTCATTCCCACCATCATCATCTTGAACGGACTGCCGCCCGCCTCAAGTTCGGCCCGTTGCGCCTCAAGCGCGGCCTTGCCGATATAGTCGGCGCTTTTCTTCCGCGGCACGTGATAGGCAAGGTTGCATTGGAGGGGTGAGACCTCCTGATCGATGTCCTGGCCCCAGGACAAAATGCCCGCCGCAATGCGCCGATGATGCGCTGGGGCGATCACCATTAAGTTGTGCTTCTCACCGGCGGTGAGAACAGTGTTCCACAAGATTTCGGCGTGCAAAGTCGCGTCGCGCAGGTAGATTTCATAGCCTTTTTCGCCGGAAAAGCCTGTTTGAGAAATCACAACCCTGGCGCCGCCCAGTTCTCCTTCCATCATCCCATAGTAGGGGATGTCGCTAATTTGGGGGCCAAAGAGATCGACCATGAGCGCCTCGCTCTTGGGACCTTGGATTTGCACGGGGCAAACGTCGATCTCGGCGATTTCAACGTCCATCTTCAGTCCGACATTCACGCCCCGCAGCCACCACTCGATGTCGCTGTCGGAAAGGGAAAACCAGAACTCGTCCTCCGAAAGGCGCAGGAGGATCGGATCGTTGAGGATACCGCCCGCTTCGTTGCACAAAATCACGTACTTGCCGTTCATGGGCGCGATCCGCGTAACGTCGCGCGTCACCACGTGGTTGACGAACTTTTCCGCATCGGGACCTTTGACGCGGATCTGGCGCTCCACCGCCACGTTCCACATGGTGACGTGGTTGACGAGCGCATCGTACTCCACCATCGCGCCGCCGTCTTCGGGACGCACATATCCGCGGGGATGATAGACGCGGTTGTAGACGGTGGCACGCCAACAACCGGCTGCGTGGCTCAAATGCCAGTAGGGCGACTTTCGGACCCGCGTCGATATCAGCATTTCGACGGCTGTCGGCCCGGATTGGCGCAGGTTGATGGGGACTTTCCTGTCCGATTGATCAACGGTCAAGCTTTGCCTGGAAAAGCTTGCGGGAAGACCAGGAAAGCTCGTTACGGTGTCATCGTGCGGGGCGTAACTTTCACTGCTCATGGCAACCTCGGTGCTGCTAAACTGATCGATGGTGCCGACGAAAATTCCCGTCCGCTGTCTTCAAAGCGTCACTGCCTTGCTTGAGTGCGTCGTCGTTGTCGAAGTAATCTTAATTTTTGGGCAGTTCGTACGGACGCCGAGCCGGGATGCTTCCGGTCCCATGTATAGGTGAGAGATATTGTCTGGCGTGGTATTTTATCCAAGATAAACCATCCGCGGTTCATCTCTCTTCGCGGTAACACAGGAAATTACAGCAGGTCATGCGATCGTGTGAACTGCTCGTGCCCAATTGGGCTTGAAGCCCAGCCCGAGACACGACGTTACGAGCTGGACGACGGGCCTATTGGGCGCAAGCCGACTGCGGCAATGGCGGCCGCCCGACCGCCGAGTGCAAGAGTTTCAGCCGCGAAGGCGCTCGTTCAACGGGTCAAATGGCGATTCGGGGATCACCACAGCGCGCCTTTGCTGGCCGAGGATCGTGACCTCCAATTCCGTGCCCACTTCGGCAAGATCCGGCCGCACCATCCCGAGCGCCAGGGATTTACTCACCCTCCAGCCGTACCCGCCGGACGTGCAGCGCCCCACCAGGGCGCCGTCCAGGAGGATCGGCTCCGAGCCTCGGGCATCGGCATCCCCGTCACTTTCCACCTCCATGGTCACAAAGCGGTTCTGGAACCCCCGGTCACGCCACGCCATGAGCGCATCGCGACCGATAAAGTCGCCCTTGTCGAGCTTCACGAAACGGTCGAGCCCTGACTCAAGCGGCGCGTACTCTATGGAAAGTTCGCGCGGAATGAGGCGATAGGATTTTTCAAGCCGCAGCGCATCCATCGCCCTTATCCCGTAAGCGCGTATGCCGTGCTTGGCCCCGGCCCTCATGAGAGTGTCGAAGATGGTGTTTTGCATCTCGATGGGGTGATGAAGCTCCCAGCCCAATTCGCCGACGAAGTTGACGCGCAGGGCAAGGGCGCTCGCAGCCCCGATGCTTATAGGTTTTCCGGACAGCCAGGGGAATGCGTTGGCCGAAAGGTCGGTGTCCGTCACCTCCCGCAGCACGTCCCGCGCACGGGGGCCGGCAAGGACAAGAACGCCGTACTGGTTGGTGATTTTCTCCAGCTGCACCGACCCATCGCGGGGGCACAGCTTTGAAAGATAGTCAAAGTCGTGGGCTTCGTACGCTCCGGCGGAAACGAGGTAAAAACGCTCCGCTTCGGCGCGGAAAACCGTAAATTCCGCACGCACGCCGCCGGTCTTGGACAGCATGTGGCAGAGCGCGAGACGGCCGACCTTTTGGGGGAGCCGGTTGGCGACAAGCCCGTCGAGCCAAGCCTCGGCACCGGGGCCAGACACCATAAATTTTGCAAACGGGCTCATATCCTGCAGGCCGACGCCATCGTGGACGGCCTTTGCTTCGTCGCCCACAAAGCGGAAGTAGTTGGAACGCCGAAAACTCCATTTTTCCTGAACCGGGCTGCCATTGAGGGCGGGCGGGTGGTTTTCGTTCAAAAGCACGTCGGCCTTTGCAAGCTCCTCTGCGGAGAGCGAATAGCCCTCGGGCGCGAACCAGTTGGGCCGCTCCCAGCCGTAGACGCTCCCAAACACTGCGCCCAGGGCCGCCATACGGTCATAGCAGGGAGCCCGCTTCAGCGGCCGGCCGGCGGCACGCTCTTCGTCGGGATAGTGCACGGTAAAAACGTTGGCGTAGGCTTCCTCGTTCTTTTGTTTGAGGTAGCCCCGGGTCGCGTAGGGGCCGAAGCGGCGCGGATCGACGCCCATCATGTCGATGGTGGGTTCTCCTTCAACGATCCACTCGGCGAGCTGCCAACCGGCCCCGCCGGCGGCTGTGACGCCGAAACTGTGGCCCTCATTGAGCCAGAAGTTGGGCAGGCCCGGTGCCGGGCCGACAATGGGGCTGCCGTCGGGCGTATAGGCGATGGCTCCGTTATAGACCTTCTTCACGCCCGATTCGCCGAAGATGGGGACGAGTTCGATGGCCGTCTCGATGTGGGGCGCCAGCCGGTCAAGGTCTTCTTGAAAAAGTTCGTACTCCGATGCGTCATCCGGGCCGTCCACATAACAGCAGGGCGCGCCGGCCTCGTAGGGACCAAGGAGAAGGCCGTCGGCCTCTTCGCGCATGTACCAGGACGAATCGGCGTCGCGCAGGACCCCCATCTCCGGCTCGCCGGCAAGCCGCCGTTCGCGCAAAGCAGCGTGGGCCTCGGTGACAATATATTGGTGCTCCACCGGGATCACCGGCACATCAAGGCCCACCATGGCGCCCGTGCGGCGGGCGAAATTTCCCGTTGCCGAGACCACATGTTCAGCAAGAATGTCGCCCGCCGTCGTGGACACGCGCCAGCGCTCACCATCGCGGGAGATGGCCGTGACCGCCGTATTTCGTTTGATGGTGGCGCCCCGCGCCCGGGCTCCGGCTGCGAGCGCCTGGGTCAAATCGGCCGGTTGAATATATCCGTCCTGGGGATGGCGGATGGCACCGATGAGGTTTTCGGTTTCGCATAACGGCCAGAGCCGCTTCACGTCGGCGGGGGTCAACACCTCGACCTCGATACCGATGGTGTCGGCGACGCCCTTATAGAACATGAACTCATCCCAGCGGGCTTTTGTGCGCGCAAGACGTATATTGGACACCTGGCGAAAGCCGACGTTCTGGCCGGTTTCTTCTTCGAGTCGGCCGTAGAGGGCGACCGAATATTTATGGATCTGTCCGACCGAGTAGCTCATGTTGAAGAGCGGGAGGAGGCCGGCAGCATGCCATGTGGAGCCGGACGTCAATTCCTTGCGCTCCAACAAAATTGCGTCACTCCAACCCTTCGCCGCCAGGTGGTAGAGCGTTCCCACGCCCACCACACCGCCGCCGATGACCACCGCCCTCGTTTCAGTCGTCATGAACGCCTTCTCCGCAACGCGATCGGGGCGCTTGAAAACCGCGCCTCGCGCCAAACCCAATAACCAAAAACAACGCAGGATGCCTGGCAAATGCGTCGCACGTCGGCGAAAGTCTGAACATCCGAGAACGGGTGTTCTACTCCACAAACGACGCCCGCTATCGTATTCGCGTCAACAACGCTTGCGCTCGAAGCCATAAAAGCAGACCTTTCTCGTGTGGGGTTGCCGGGCGGGTGAGTGATGGCCGCACAGGGAGGAGACGGCGCCGGCGGGCGTAAGCAAGCCGGCGACGTGTTGGAAATGGGTCAGGCCGATCAATCGAGATCGGCTCAAGTCGTTGATTCGACGCGTACATCGGCGCTTCGCCGGGAAATCGGCCTTTTCTTGGTGCCGAATTTTTCCATGCTGGCGTTCGCGTCGTGCATCGAGCCGCTGCGCGCGGCAAACCGAATTGCGGGTGAAGATCTTTATCGCTGGCCGGTCTACTCGGCAGCCGGGGAGCCGGTGGAAGCGTCGAACGGGGTCTGCGTCACCGCGGACGCAAGTTTTGACGCAGCCCATCCCCTTTCGATGGCGGTCGTCTGCTCTGGCATTGACGTGGAGCGACAGTCGCACGCCCAGCTCATCGCCACCCTGCGCCGCCTTTCGGTGTTCGGTTCCGCCCTCGGGGCCGTGTGCACGGGGTCCTACGTGCTTGCCAAAGCAGGGCTCCTCGATGGCGCAAGCGCCACCATCCACTGGGAGAACCAGCCCAGCTTCGTTGCCGAATTCCCAGATATTCCGCTGGTACCGGAACTCTTTCGCATCGACGGCAAGCGCTACACGTGCGCGGGCGGCACGGCACCGGTGGACATGATGCTCAGCGTCATTGCCGAAGATCACGGCACCGAGCTTGCCGCGGAGGTGACGGATCTTTTGGTCCATCACCGCTCCCGGGAGGCGACGGAGCGGCAACGCATGGACAAGTCTCAGCGGTTCGGCATCACCCACCCAAAACTCTGCAACATTATGGAAATGATGGAAAACACCACGGATAGTCCGCTCTCCTGCGCTCAGCTTGCCGAGGCGGGCGGGCTTTCCGTGCGTCAGCTCGAACGGCTCTTTGCCAAGTACATGGGCCGCTCGCCGGGCCGGCACTACCTGGCCATCCGCCTGGAGCGGGCGCGCTGGCTGCTGCGTCAAACGAGCCTTCCCATCCTGTCGGTGGCTGTCTCCTGCGGCTTTTGTTCACCCTCGCACTTTTCCAAGAGCTATCAGGACCAATTCGGCCGCACACCCACGGCTGAGCGCCAGCGCTCCCGACGTCCCGTTGCGCCGGCCGCACCTGGGAAGAGCAACCGGCCTTCCTGAGCACGATGAACACCTAGACGCGCATCAGTTTAGAGCGATGCGAGAAGTGCTTTTGAATTTTTAAAATGTACTATGATTTCTGATGCTTAGCCCCAGCTAGATCTTGTCATGGCGTTGCGATCGCGGCAGAAGTGAGCGATCAAGAGAGGCATCCCATGTGTGACGTCGCGCCGAACGTCCTGGCAGACCCCACCGCCACCGCCGCCCAAACCCCGCACGGCGACGGCAAGCCCCCGGCGCGGGACCCCAAGCGCATCAAGATGTGGGAGTTTCAGGATCCGATCCACTGTTCGGTGGTGGGCACCTGCGCGTCCATCGAGGACCTTCATCGTTGCGCGAAAAAACTGCGGGTCGCGTTTAAGGCCGGAACGTCAGACTACGACATTCACGGCCACTTCGTGCAGGAACTGTCTCGCGAGACCCCGTTTGCCAAGCTCTTCCACAAAATCATGGATGCGCGGCACACCGGCCCCATACGGCGCGTGGCGCGGGCGCAGGATGAGACGGCGCTCTTGAGTCTGTGGTGTGAGATGCGCGACCAAGGCGCCATTGCCGGTGCCTACTGGGCCTTGATGACCCACAGACATGTGCCCGGGAGCCTTCGCACCGCTGTTTTCGGTGAGGTGCACATGTTGTCCCATATCCTCGGGGCATCCTATCGCAAGCGGACCTTGGAGGCGGCGGATCTGCGCACTGAGCTGCAGGGGGCGAAGGAAAAACTACGCCGCATGGATGGTGTCCATCAATCGGCGCTTTCGGAACGGGACGGCGAAATCGCCCGCCTCCAGGAAGAGCTTCGTCTGGCACGGATGCAAGTGGCAGCGCAGCCAGCAGGCCGAGAGAAGGCTCGGGAAGATGCAGCGAAGGAAAGACAGCTCGCAAAGCTCGACCGCGCGCTGCGTTCGGTGCGCGGGCGCGCCCGTTTGGCCGAGGCCCGTGTGGAAGCGTTGGAGGCCGCCCAGCGCGCATCGCGCCGACCGATCGTTGCTCCCGCAGCGCTTCCACAAACCACTGAAGACGCTGCCATCCCCGAGGGGATCGGCGCCTCGTCCCAAAGCCTATCGGGAGCGTCGATCCTTTATCTCGGTGGCCACACCAAGACCATCGAGCGACTGCGATCCATCGCCGAAGATTTTGACTGCGCCCTCGTCCACCACGACGGCGGGATCGAGGACGGGGCGCAAAGGCTTGACGGGCTCTTGCCCTCGGTGGATTGCGTGCTCTGCCCGGTCAACTGTGTCAGCCACGATGCGAGCCTGCGGGCCAAGCGGGCCTGCCAGACCATGAACAAGCCGTTTTTGCCGTTGCGCAGCGCGAGCCAGACGGCTCTCAAAAACGCCCTTCGGGAACTTGCCTCGGCCTCCCGCTCCAGCCATTGAGCCGAGGGTGTCGGCCGTAAGAACCGTATCGCGGCCGATGCGCTCGCCCCCGGAACGACCGCGTTGTTCGCGGCGCCAAACCGATTGTGCCTGACTGAAAAACGCTTGGTGCGCGCCCGAAATGGGCAGTTGCGGAGCGGGCGGGAACCATGCCGCCCACTCCCTCGTCACTGACCGAGAGCATCCTGCACCCAATGGGGCGCAGATAGGATGCTCGCCCCTTTGAATTTAGAGCGCTTTTTCTCGATCAGGTGGTCCAAGCTGATCGAGAAACGCGCTAAACGAGGAGGTCGCCTGCGGTGGTTGCGGTGAGCGCGTACTCCACCGAGCTATCCTGCAGATCAACGCCGCGCACGACGACGATGGTGTCGCCGTAGCGAAGCACCGAGTTACCGGTGTTGGCGTTGAAGGCGATGGTGAACGGGGTGTCGTCGGTCAGCTGGATGGTGTCGGTCCCGGACTCAAAGTCGGTGATGATATCGCGGCCGTCATCGCTGTCGAAGACAAACAAGTCGATCCCGGAATTCCCAGACTTGATGTCGTCGCCATCGCCGCCGACCAGCGTATCCTTCTTGTCGCCGCCGATCAGACGGTCGTTGCCGCCCTCGCCGCCCAGGAAGTCGTTGGCCTCGTTGCCGTTGAGGGTGTCGTTGCCTTCACCACCAAGAAGTGAGTCCAGACCAAGGCCGCCGATAAGACGGTCGTCGTCGTCGCCGCCCAGCAGCGTGTCGTTGCGCTCGCCGCCGATCAACCGGTCGTTGCCGGCATCGCCGCTCAGGGAATCGCTTGAGCCCTCGCCGGAGAGCGTGTCATCACCCTCGCCGCCAGACACTGTGTCCCCGCCATTGCCGCCGCGAATCCGGTCGTTGCCATCCTCACCAAACAACACGTCATCGTTGCTGTCGCCGCGGATGCTGTCGTTACCGCCGCCGCCAAAGATGGTGTCGTCGCCGTTTTCGCCGGCAATGGTGTCATTGCCGTCAAGACCGAGCACGAAGTCATCGCCCGCGCGCGCGAAAATGACGTCGTTCTCTGGCGTGCCGCGATGGAGGTCACCGGTGGACTTCCCGAAGATCGCCACGTTCTCCACCTCGGTGTCGGCGGCCGTGAAGTTGAAGGTGGAGGTGTCCCCGGTTTCGATCCCCGGGAAGGGGTTGCCGGTTGCGTCTTCGAACGCTCCTTCATCGATTTCCACGGCATAGCGGGCATCGCGGGCGAAGAAGTCGGACGGTGTGACGGTGACTTGACCGCCCTCAATGCCCACCAGGAACGGATTGGCGACGTCGACGGAGAAGCTTTCGTCCGGGTTGTCGCGATTGACGAAACGTATTTCGCCGGTGCCGCGAAAGACCTCTTCGGTGAAATTGAGCACCACCAGAGAGTCCCTGGCGACATCCCTGGCGTTGTCCGCAGGGTCGGCAAAGAGGAGGAAAGGCGCGGCATCGCCGTCCAGATCGACCGTGTCCGGAACGTAGGTGCGCCCGTCGGTGAGGTAGCCGAGCCGGCCGTCGCCGTTTTCGCCAAACGTAAAAATGGTTCCGTCGTCGGCAAGGGCGAGGAAGTGCTGAGGCCCGCTCTGGATTTCCACGATGGTTTCGCGGGCAAGTTCAGGCAGTGTGGTGGGGAAGAACGACACGTCGCTTTCGGCGAGGGGATCACCGTCGAGCCCGCCCGAGACGCCTTCGTCGTTGGGTCCCCAGAAGTAGACTTCACCTTCGTCGGTGAGCGCAGCCACCCAACGGGCCCCGCCTTTGATGTCGACCACATTCCCCGGAACATCGAGCTCCACGGGGGTCAGCACGCTGTCGTCGGTGGGAATGAAAGTCCCATCGCCCTGGTCCGTCCCCACGAGAAGCTGGCCGAAAGAGTTTTCGCCCCAGCCGAAGACACGCCCGTCTTCTGTCACAGCGTAGGACGTTTGGGTGTCTGCGGTGATGGCGACGATGTTGCTGGGAAGCCCGTTGATGAGTGTCGGGTTCAGAACTTCGTTGACCGGATCGCCCGGGGCTTCCAGTTGGTCAGGCGCCGCTTGGCCGTCTCGGTTGCCGCCAAAGCCGTACACCGACCCATCGCTTGCGAGCGCCAGGGTGTGGGAGTTGCCCGACGAAACGGCGATGATCTTTTTGCCGTCCACATCGATGACGGTGGGGACCAAGCGATTTTCTTCGTCGCCCAGGCCTAGCTGGCCGATGTTGTTCTGGCCCCAACCAAAAAGGGTCCCGTCATCGGTAATGGCAAAGGAGACGCCGTTGCCGTGGTCGATGATGGTGACGCGCTCGTCGTCGAGGTCGCCGGAGATTTTTGTGGCGACGGTTTGGTTTTCTTCATCGCCCAGCCCGAGCCTTCCGCGAAGACCAAAGCCCCACACATAAACGTCGCCGCTCACCGTGAGGAATGAGCCGTGGAGCTGGCCGGCGCTCACCGAGACGATGTCTTCGTCAAAGTCTTCCGGAACTTCCACCGGGAGCGGTGCGGCAACGCTGAACCCTTCGATCCCCTGACCGAGCTGACCGAAGAAGTTGGCGCCAGCGGCAAAGACGGTGTCGCTTTCCTCGTCCAGGAACAGGGAGAACTGGTTGCCGCCGGCGAGCTTGGTGCCGACAGTGATGTCGTCTTCATAAAACTCAACAGCGCGCGGACGTTGCAGCGTGTCAGGGTCGAAACCGCGGGTGGCTAGGATGTTGGTCTCGCCGACGTCGAAATAGTCGCCGTCTTGGTTGAGATCCTCCAGGATGTAGACAGTGTCGCCGCTGGCGTTGCGAAGATCGTTCGACGTAATGGCGATGCGGCCTTCACCGTCGGCCGCAATGGAGAACCCGGCACCGCGTACGAAAACGCCCGGTAGCGTGCTGGTATTCCAAATTTCCTCGGTTTCGTTCTCCTGGTCGATGGCGCCTGAGTTGTCGAGGTCAGTGAGGCGAAAAATGCTTTGAACACCGGTGTCGCTGTCGCTGAGTTCCCAAGTGACGATGGAGTCCCCGTCAGCGTCTAAGGCGAAGTCGAGGCGGGCGCCGGTGGCTTCCTGGTCCGCGAACACACTGAGTTCATCGGCTTCGATGGCCCCCGAACTATCGTCGTCGCGAAACGTATAGATAACTCCCTCGGCGCCGCCCACGAAATCGGCGAGGTAGAAACGGTCGCCGATGGCTGTCATATCGAAGGGCACTGAAAACCCCACCAGCGCGCCAAGGTCTAGGAACAGGCTGGATTCGCCTTCGTCGTTGGCATCGCCGTCGCCGTTGAGGTCGATGGTACGGAAAACGTTGTCGATGCCGTTTTGGGCGCCTGCGCCGGCGTTCGAGATATAGATGGCGCCATCCGCGCCTTCGGTGATGCCGTTGGGGGTTTGCAACAGTAGGCCGGAAGCATTCTCGGTGGCCGAGAACCAGACCGTCGCCTCACTAACATCGTTGGCATCACCGTCGCCGTTGTAGTCGCGCAGCCGGTAAACGGAATCCGTGTTTCCGTCGCCCGCATAGACGAAGCTGTCCGAGGCTTGGAAAATGTCAAAGATGTCGTCTGTAGGCGTTTCGCCGCCGAGGCCAGCGGCGTTGGTTTCGTCGAAAAACGCCAGCCGTTCGCCTTCGTCGGCCGCATCACCGTCGCCGTTCATATCCTGGAGCAAGTAGATCTTGTCGCTGAAGGGGATGTTGCGATCCCCCTGGTCGCCAAGCAGAACGCCTGAGACCGGCCGCGTGAGCACACGAGACATTGTTGACCTTTAGATTCAAGTTAACGGTCTGCGCCTCGTGCCGCGTTTTGCACCATACGGCAAGACATCATGATAAAATATTGCACAATTTAGACTTTCGTAAGTACGCTAGCGGCTCTGCTTTAGAACGCATCTACACTATTTCGATCTATTGCGGCGTAAGTTATAATTATTCGAAAGCAAATGAGTGGGTTCAGGTGCTTTTTACTTGACCATCCAAAGATGTGGGGTCAAACTTGGCCATGGATGAGCGCTGAGCCACCACGGTGCCGTCCAGGTATCTGATTTTCGATGAAGATTCGAATAGGTGGTCCAATGACCGTGCTACAACTTCCGTTATCGCTCACCTTGCAGGGCCTTTTGGGCGGCGAGGCTCCGGAGCCTGGCTCCATCGAGGCCGCATTTGCGGGCCTTTCCGTACTTGCCGTTGCGGCCCAAGGAGCCGTCAGCGGCGATGGTGCCGACCCCTTAAGGAACGATGCCGAAGACGAGATCGAAGGCACTGTGCTTGAGGACGTTCCGGCCGAAGCCGGGGTGCCCTAATGAGGGTTTTGCCGGATTGCTAAGTCGCCGCCAGGTTATTGCCGGTGCTGTTGGTTCCCTCGCGCTTCCCAAACTCGGTTGGGCAAGCGCGGGGAATGCGGCACATGGTTATTCGGTCGTCGGAGCCCTCAAATACGGCGCTGGATTTAGAGGATTTGACTACGTCAACGCCGACGCGCCCAAAGGCGGTGCCATTCGTCTGACGCGCATCGGTGCTTTCGACACCGCCAATACGCTGCGCTATCCGGGACGTCCGCCCACCGACATCCGCCTCGTCTACGACCGGCTCATGCTCGCCAGCGAGGACGAAGTGGCGAGCTACTACGGCGTGTTGGCCGAAAACCTAGCCGTGGCCGACGACTTTTCTGAGGTGGAGTTCTTCATCGACGGCGACGCCCGCTGGCAGGATGGTCGCCCCGTAACCGCCCAGGACGTGGAATTCACCCTAAAAACCCTCGCCGCCGAAGGCGCACCTTACTATCGGCAGGTCTTCCGCCCGGTATCCACCGAAGTTCTCGACGACAAGCGCATCCTTGTGCGCAACGAGCGCGTCGGGGACCGCGACCTTTTGCGCAAACTGAGCACCATCCCCATCCACCCGGAGCATTTGTGGCGCGACGGAGCTGCGGAGACGATCATCGGTTCCGGCCCGCTAAGGGTGGTGGAGGTGGATGCTCCGCGACGCCTGGTGCTCGCCCGCGACCAGGACTACTGGGGCGCGTCGAAGCCGGCAAACATCGGCCGCTGGAATTTCGACCGGGTGGAGATCGAGTATTACCGCGACGCGAACATCGCCTTTGAGGCGTTTAAGGCGGACGAGTACGACGTTCACACCGAGACCAACCCCACGCGCTGGCAGACCGGGTATGCGGGACCAGCCTTCGACCGCGGCGATATTGAGCGCACCGCCGCCAACGGCGCGGATGTGGGCACTCTCATGGGCCTTGTCTTCAACATGCGCCGCTCGCCCCTCAACGACCGCCGCGTGCGCGAAGCGCTTGTCACCGTTTTCAATTTCGAACCGGTCAACAGCAACATTTTCAGCGGCGCCTACGCGCCCTTCGGCAGTGTCTTTGCCGGCACCGCGCTTAAGGCGGTGGGAGCGGCAAGCACGGGGGAGCGGGACGTTTTGTCCGGCACCACCATTTCCGCCGCGGCGCTTTCGGAGCCGGACCCCCTGGCGGGGGTTGGCGAGGCCACGGAGCGGGACCGCCTGCGCCGGGCCGATGCGCTTTTGGCCGAAGCGGGCTTTTCGCTCCAGGACGGCCAGCGGGTCGACGCCGATCGAACGCCGCTCCGGCTAGAAGTTCTTGTGGCCGCGCCGGCCGCGGAACGGGCCATCATTGCGTTGCAGAGCGCCCTTTCCCGGATCGGCGTGGAACTTGTCCTTGCCCGTGGTGACAGTGCGTCCCTATCGCGCCGCATGCTTTCCCGCGACTTTGACCTTGCCACCTTGTCCTGGTCGCCTGCCCGTTTACCCGGCACCGCAGAGCGGCTGCTTTGGCATAGCGCCCTCGCCGACGCGCCCCAGTCCTACGCGCTTTCCGGTCTGAAAAGCGACGCGGTGGACGCGGCAATTGAGGCCCTGGAGCGCGCCCGCACCAGGGACGCTTTAGCGACTGCAGGCCGGGCCTTCGACCGCGCGTTCCGTCACGAACTCGCCCTCCTGCCGCTGTGGCGCAATAACAAGATCAGGATTGCCTGGTGGGATCGTTTCGGTCGGCCGGAGGAAGAGGTTCAGGGGTTCCCGCCGTCCCCCATGGACCGCTGGTGGTCCGCCACCGGGTAGGTTCTTGCGGTTTTGGGCGTTTGGGCGATCGTTCGTGTGTTGCTGCCCCTTCGACAAACGCGGAAACGGTGACCCGGCGGTGGGGCAATGACGATCGCCGAATGAGAGAATGGCAGTGCGCGTCTCTTAAGGCTTTCGGGACTGGTCTACATCGCGTCACGTGACCCGTTGATGGTACGCCCCCCGGCAACTCAAATTTTTGCAACGGGCACGAGGGGCAGCAGGGGCCATGCCGCCAAAACGCGACCTAGGCGGTCGCGGCGGATGCGGACCGCGAAGAAACGGCCCGCTCTGCGTCGGCACCGTACATTTCCTCAAAATGGGCGAACTCGGCGACGAAATGGCCGGTGCCCTGGGTGGCGCCGCGCAGGTCCTGGGCCAGGCCCTCGATGGATTCGGCCGGAAGCAGCGCTCGCAGCACATCCCACCCCTTCGCGTCTGCGTCTGCTTCAAAACCCAAGACGCGACCCTTGTGGGATGCCACCAGCGGCACCAACGCGCCGGAATGGATGGAGGGGACTTGAAACGTCACCGTCTGGATGGGCTGAAGCACCACGGGCACCGCGTCGCCCAGCGCTTCGAGCACGCCCGCCTTTCCCGCGGCTCTGAAGGCAAAGTCCGAACTGTCCACCGCATGGTGCTTGCCGTCGGTGAGGGTGACTGCAACGTCGATGACCTCAAAACCGTTCGGTCCGCGCACCAGTGCGTCGCGGGCGCCCGCTTCCACCGCTGGGATGTGATTGCGCGGCACGGCGCCGCCCTTGACCGTTTCGCCGAAGTGAAAGCCATCGCCTCGCGCCACCGGTTCAACGGTAAGTTTCACGTCCGCGAACTGCCCAGCGCCGCCCGTCTGTTTGCGATGTCGGTAGTGGACACTTGCCGGCCTTGTGATGGTTTCACGAAAGTCCGAATGGGTGGGCGCGTCCTCGGCCAAAACCCCATAGTCCTCGTCCAGCGATCGAATCACCTCCCGTAGATGGCTTGCACCGGCCACCCGCAGGAGGAGGCTGCCCGTCCCCTTTTCATGTTCCACCATAAGGGCCGGGTCCGCTTCGGCCATCCGCGCCAAAGCGGCCGACAACTTGGCGTCCTCCCGATCGCTCTTGGGCATCACAAGCCGCGCCATCATGGGGCGCGGTGATTTCGACCAGTCCGGCGTCGGTAGGGCAGCCTCCCGCGTGGCAACAGTTCCAGCCACCAGCGGATCGGCCTTGATGGCTGCCGCCACCGCCCCTTCGTCAAGCGCGCCCTCGTGCTTCTTCTCGGTACCGACGTCGATGATCCCGCCTAGATTGGTGCCCGCGAGTTTCGAGCCTGCCACCACCTGGTCACCGGCAAGGGCTCGCATATAGGTGACCTTGCCCACATGTTTGCGTTGCTCGCATTGAAAGAGGACGGCCAGCATATCGCCCTCAGGGGTGCCGTCAGTTTCCAGCGCCAACCGCTCCCGTAGCGCGGCCACCGGTGGGGCTTCGTGGCGCAACGCCTTCATCAGCCGCATCATTCCCGCGCTTTTTTCCGCCGCGCCGATGAGGGCCGGCGTCATTTTCGTTTCCCGGAGCGTCCGGGTGCAAATGGCATAAAGAGGCCCGGCTGCAGGCTCGCGGTCTTCGACCACTTCTTCCAGGAGCCAGTCGTCGAACTCAGAGAGTTTTTCGAGCATTTCCGATCGTGCTTCGCGCTCCCGGTCGATGGTCCCATCGGGGATCTCGATCAGGGCGGAGCCTTTGCCTTCCCGATAGCGCCATGCCCGTTCCGAAATGAGGTCCACCGACCCCACCACATCCTCGCCCTCACGGATGGGAATTTGGCGCAGCACAATGGCGTCCGCGCTGTAATCCTGAAGCGCCGCAACGATTTCGCGCACCCGGGCGTGGCTTTCATCCATCTTGTTGATGAATAGGATCGTGGGAACGTGGGCCTCGTGGGTGAGCCGGAAATAGGGGGCGGCGAGCACCGCCTGCTCTGGGTCAGGCGTCACGCAGAGGACGGCAATGTCGGCCGCCAGGAGAGCTTGCCGGGTGGCCGGAAGCGCTTCAGCGCCGCCGCGGCAGTCGATGCCACACCAAGCCTCGTCCATGAAATTGAAGGCCGTGAGCGCGGTGACGCCGTGGGGTTGGGAATGGGATGCCGCCGGCCCGTTCTCCAATCCCGAAAGTCGTTCCATCAGGGTTGATTTACCGGCGCCTGCTGGGCCGATGAGCGCGAAGCAGCGCATGGCGTAGCCCTCCCTCTGTGCGGCCGCGGTTCGATGAACGGGGCGGCTCTATTTGTTGCTAGATTGTCGCAAAGCGAAGCGCGCGTCGAGGGTTCCGGCACCCATTGCGAAGACGCGGCCGCCGCCGGCGCAGGGCCAATGCCCTCCGGCGCGTTGCACGGAAATGAGATCGCAAGCTCGTCAAAGCCCCGGGTAGGTCGGTGGCACCCCCGGCGCTCGCGCTTCCCGCTTCGTCAAGAACATTTTTTGGTGCTCCGCGTGAGCGGCATTTTGGGTGGCGGTGGCGCCTGACAGCGGTGTGCGAGCCAACCGCGA
>JBCCYN010000109.1:0-16874 GCA_039189655.1 Pseudomonadota bacterium
ACCTTAGCTGCCGTTTTCGTGCCCATTTCCTTTTTGCCCGGCCAAGCAGGGGGCATTTTCGGCGAGTTCGGGTTCGTGTTGGCGTTCTCGGTCGCGCTTTCTTCCTTTGTGGCCCTCACGCTCTGTCCGGCCCTTTGTGCACTACTCGACCCGGGAAAACCGACCGCCACCGGCGCATCCAGCGTGCGCGAAGACGATTTGCGCGGGCTTTCAAAATGGTTCGGGAAGCTTGTGGACCAGGTGGTGCGGTGGCGCTGGCCGGTTATCTTGGGCGCGCTAGTCTTCGCCGGCGTTTCGCTGTCGCTCTACGCTGTCCTGCCGCAGGAACTGACACCCAGCGAAGATCGAGGCACCATCATCATCGCCTTGCGCACACCAGCATCGGCCAGCCTTGAGTATACGAGCGCGCAGGCCGGAGAGGTTGAGCGCGTCCTGCAGCCGCTCGTGTCGGCAGGGGAGGTTGTGGCCGTGCAGTCGATGATCGGGCTGCGCGCCACCAACACTGCGCTCATCTTCGTGCGTCTTGCGTCCTGGGAGGCGCGCGAGCGGACCCAGCAGCAAATCACGGCACAAATTGCACCAATACTTCGCCGGATACCTGGCGCTATAATTTCCCTTCGAAGTCCCAATAGTCTGGGCATCAGGGGGGCGGGACGCGGTGTACAATTCGCCGTCGTGGGAAGGGATTTTGAAGTCCTTGGAGAGCTCGCAACGGCGCTCATTGAGTTGATGGAACAAGATCCCGCCTTCGCCAGTCCTCAGCTTGAGAATGAGATCGATCAGCCGCAACTGTTGCTGGAGGTGGACCGCGATCAAGCCGCCAACCTTGGTATTTCTCCGCGGAACGTGGTTGAGGCGCTCAACACCTATATCGATGGCAACGTCGTTTCAGAGATTTTTAGGGGCAATGAAGCCATCGACGTGCGCCTCGAAGTGGGTGGGCGGCCGGTCAACGACCAAGGCGATCTGGAAAATCTGTTCCTGCAGGCAGACAGCGGTCAGTTCGTGCCCATGTCTGCGGTGGCGGAATTAAGCGTTTCGGCAGCCGCCGCCCGGTTAAACCGAGAGGGGCGCGAGCAGGCTGTGACGGCGCAAGCGAATCTGGGCCGCGGCGTCGATCTCGGCACCGCCGTGGAGCGGCTACGAGAAATAGCGCCCCAGGTCCTGGCTGATAGGGGCCGGCTCGTTTTCCTGGGGGAAGCGGCAACGCTGGAGACCTCGCAATCGGCTACACTATGGGTCTTTGCCACTGCGCTCCTCGTCATCTTGCTTGTCCTTGCGGCGCAATTTGAAAGTTTTGCGAGCGCTGTAATCATACTGATTACTGTGCCATGTGGATTGGCCACAGCGCTCCTTTCCATCTACGTCACGGGTGGAAGCCTCAACTACTATAGTCAAATCGGCCTGGTGATACTGGTTGGGATCATGGCGAAGAACGGAATTCTGATCGTCGAGTTTGCCAACCAGCTTCGTCAGGCGGGCGCCGGCGTGGATGAAGCGATCCGCGACGCCATGCGAATTCGCCTGAAGCCGGTCATCATGACGATGGCATCGACGGTGGCGGGCAGCATCCCTTTGGTGTTGGCCACCGGGGCAGGGAGCGAGGCACGCAGCGCAGTGGGCTGGGTGGTGGTGGGCGGCCTCGGTCTTGCGACCATTTTCACGCTCCTCCTCACCCCCGCCGTCTACCGCGTCATCGCGCCACTCGCCGGGCCACCGGGCGGTGCAATCGAACGGCTCGACAAAGAAATCGCAGGTGCGAATATTTCATAGGCTTGGCATCATGTGAAATTATTGTTGCGCTCAATACTGCGTTTGTCCGATGGCCGGCGGGGGCAGCGCTTATTTCTGCGCGGCGAAAAGCCCGATCATGTTGAGGGCCATCGTGGCCCCGGCGAGGGCTGTGATTTCGGCGTGATCGTAGGGTGGCGAAACCTCAACCACATCCATGCCGACGATGGAAAGGCCCGTGAGTGCGCAAAGGATGCGCTCAGCCTTGTTGGTGGACGGGCCACCGCATACGGGCGTTCCCGTTCCAGGCGCGAAGGCTGGATCAAGGAAGTCGATGTCGAAGGTGAGATAGGCCGGACCTGACCCAACGCGCGCACAAATAGCCTCCGCAATGGCGGTCGGGTCATGATCGGCGACGTAGTCGGCATCCAAAATTTTGAACCCGTGGCTTTCGTCATTTCCTGAGCGGATCCCCACCTGGATTGATCGGCTCGGATCCACCATGCCGTCTTCGGCAGCGTAGAAAAACATCGTGCCGTGATCGATGCGCCGCTCAGCGTCCCGCCACGTGTCGGAATGGGAATCAAATTGGATTAGCGCCAAAGGGCCATGCTTTGCAGCGTGCGCCTTCAGAAGCGGGTAGGTCGTGAAATGGTCACCACCCAGCGCCAATAACTTTGCGCCGGTGGCAATGATGGATGCGGCGCGAGTCTCGGTTCGCTTCGCCAAAGTGTCGGCCCGGCCTGTGTCAAAATCAACGTCGCCCGTGTCCACCACATCAAGGGTTTTGAACGGATCTTCGGGCCACCGCCAAGGTCCTCCAGGCCACGCCATGGCCGTTGAAGCGGCGCGGATTGCCCGGGGGCCGAACCGCGTGCCGGGACGGTTGGTCACTGCCTGGTCGAAGGGCACGCCAAGGACCGCCACGTCAGCCCCTGTGGGATCGATCGCATAGCGCCTTCGGAAGAGGCTGGTCACGCCGGCGAACCAGTTTTCCTGGCCGATGCCCGCCGGTGGGTCTTTCAAGATCGCGCGGTCTGGGGTTGGGTTCGTCATGGTCCCTCCCGGCGGCGCCCGTCCCGCCACTTCGCTGTCAGCGTTGCCGCCATAACTCCTACTGCCACAAGGGCAATGAGGATCGTGCACGCAGCGTTGATCTCCGGCGTCACGCCGAGCCTCACGGACGAAAAAATACGCATGGGCAGCGTCGTCGAGCCCGGCCCCGATACAAAGCTCGCAATGACGAGATCGTCCAGCGAAAGGGTGAAGGCGAGAAGCCATCCGGCAATCACGGCGGGGGAAATGACCGGTAGCGTCACCAGTATGAAGGCCTGCGCCGGCGATGCCCCAAGATCCTGGGCCGCTTCTTCCAAACTGTTGTCGAAAGCCACAAGACGCGATTGCACGACGACGGCCACAAAACAAAGGGCAAACGTGGTGTGAGCAACCGTTATCGTCCAAAAGCCGCGATCAAAGCCGATGGCCACGAATAGTAGAAGGAGCGACAAGCCGGTGATGACTTCCGGCATGACTAAGGGAGCGTAAGTCATGGCAGTAAATAGTGAGCGGGCCGGAAGTCGACTGGCCCGTACCAGCGCGAGGGCGGCAAGGGTCCCAAGCACGGTGGCGAGGGTCGCCGTGGTGAGCGCCACGAGGAGGGAGGTTTTTGCAGCACCAAGAAGCTGCTGGTTGGCAAAGAGCGACGCGTACCAGGTGGTGGAGAAGCCACCCCAAACGGTGACGAGGCGGGATGCGTTGAAGCTGTAAACGACCAAAAGAATGATGGGAATGTAGAGAAACGCAAAGCCGAGCGTGAGCGATACTGCGTTAAAGGGCGAAAAGCGTGTCACAATTCGCCCCGCCGCTGGGCGCGCTGAAAGAGGGTGATGGGCACCACCAAGACCAGCACCAGAAGGACGGCCACCGCGCTCGCCAGCGGCCAGTCTCTGTTGTTGAAGAACTCGGTCCAGAGCGTTTTGCCGATCATCAGCGTGCTTGAGCCGCCGAGGAGGTCGGGGACAACGAACTCGCCGACGGCTGGAATGAACACCAAAAGACAGCCCGCGATGATGCCGGGCAAGGAGAGCCGCACCGTCACTTGCCAAAATGCCAGGAACGGGGGACTGCCAAGGTCGGCGGCGGCCTCCAGAAGCGAGCGATCCTGACGCTCGAGGGCTGCATAGACCGGGAGGATCATGAACGGCAGGTAGCCGTAGACGATACCGATATAGACAGCGAGATCGGTGTTGAGGATGGTGAGCGGCTCTGAAATCAGACCACTGGAAAGCAGTAATTGGTTGAGGAGGCCGTCGCGTTTCAAAATGCCGATCCAGGCATAAACCCGGATGAGAAACGAGGTCCAGAACGGCAGTATGACAAGCGCCACGAGTAGGGGTCGCCATCGCGTCCCCGTACGGACCATGGCGTAGGCGATGGGAAAGCCGATGATAAGCGCAAAAACCGTGGAGATGGCGGCGATACGCAGGGATGACAGATAGGATCGCCAGTAAAGGGAGTCTTCAGTGAGGAAAGTATAGTTAAATATTGTGAACGACTTTACAGCCTCCAGAAGCCCCGAAATGCCGTCCGAAAGGGAGAACGTCGGCGTATAGGGCGGCTGCGCGATAACCGCCTCTGAAAAAGAAATCTTTAGAACAATCAGAAACGGAGCAAGGAAGAAGAAGAGTAGCCAGACGTAAGGGGGTATCGCCGCAAAGGCTGCGAGGGCGACCCGGGATATGCCCTTTCGGTTCTCGTTGGCCGATTGGCTTGGGCGGCGGCGCATGTCAGCGGTCAAGGAAGACCGCGTCAGCCGCATCCCAGGTCAGACAAACCTGGTCGTCCCAGGTGATGGGTTCGTCCTCGTTTCGATGGCGGTTGAACCGGCTCGCCTCAATCAGGGCCCCGGACGATGTTTTGATCCGATAAAGCGTGTAGTCTCCCATGTAGGCGATATCAAAAACGCTTCCGACAATAGTATTGCCAGCATCCGCAGGCGATTGGCCTAAGTGGATCGACACCTTTTCGGGGCGGATTGCGACGCACGCGTTTGCGCCTTTTTGGGCGCGATCGTGCGCGGGCAGGACGATCACGTTTTCCATGCCATCCGCCCTGAGCCTCACTCCATTGGCGCTCACCTCTTCCACGGTGCCCTCGATGAGGTTCACGTCACCGATGAACTCTGCCACGTAGCGCGACGCCGGGGTTTCGTAGATATCGCCTGGGCCAGCCACTTGCTCAATCCGGCCCTCGCGCATGATGGCGATCCGATGGGCAAGCACCATCGCCTCTTCCTGGTCATGGGTGACGATGAGGAAGGTGATGCCCAGATCCTCCTGAATTTTCATCAGCTCGAACTGGGTTTCGCCGCGGAGCTTTTTATCAAGAGCGGCCAGCGGCTCATCGAGCAGAAGAACTTTCGGACGCTTTGCGAGGGAGCGGGCAAGGGCAACGCGCTGACGCTGGCCGCCGGAAAGCTGGTCCGGCCTGCGCCGCGCCTGGGCGGTCAGCTGAACGAGGGCCAGCATCTCGTCCACCCGTCGTGCCACCTCCGACTTGGGCAATCGATCGCGGCGCAATCCGAACGCGATGTTGTCCCAAACATTGAGATGCGGAAATAGCGCATAGGATTGGAACATCATATTGATGGGACGCCGGTGAGGTGGAACGCCTAAAAGGCTCTCGCCGGCGAGACGCACGTCACCGGCCGAGGGTTCGTCAAAACCAGCAAGAAGCCGCATCAATGTGGTCTTGCCGCACCCAGAGGGGCCGAGAAGCGCAAAGAACTCGCCTGCATAGATGGGCAGCGAAAGGTCATCGACGGCGAGAGTATCGCCAAATCGTTTCGATATGCCGTCGAACTCGATGAGGGGCGCGGTGTTGGGATCGTCCCAAGGCGCAAAATTGCAGCGCGGCTGGGCGGAGCGCACACGGTTCACTGTCGCACCGTCCCGCACGGTTGCCCCGTCGCCCACGCGTTAAAGCCCGGAGACGCCGACCGATCAGGAACCGGTCTTGGCGCGTGTCCATTCGCGGGTGGCAACTCTCTGCACCCGCGGCGGCCACAAGACCGTCGTATAGAGGCGCCCCATCACCTCATCGCTTGGATAGACGGCCGGGTCCGTGAGGACGCCTTCGTCAATGAGCGTTTGAGACGGTTTGTTACCGTTTGCATAGTTTACATAGTTAGTCGCCTTGGCGATGACTTCAGGCCGCAAAATATAGTCAAGAAACACGTGGGCGTTTTCTTTATTGGGCGCATCTGTGGGGATCGCCATCATATCGAACCACATCTGCGTCCCTTCTGCGGGGATGGTATATTTTACGGTGACGCCGTTGTCGGCCTCGTCCGCGCGATCGCGCGCCTGAAGCACGTCGCCCGACCAACCGACAGCGAGGCAGATGTCGCCCCCCGCAAGCCCGTTAATGTACTCAGATGAGTGGAATTTTTGCACGTAGGGGCGGATGGAGGCGATCACCTCAGCAGCGGCGCGGATGTCATCGGGGTTGTCGGAGTTGGGGTCTTTGCCGAGGTAATGAAGCACGTTGGGGATGACGTCCGCCGGAGCGTCAAGGATGTGAACCCCGCAGTCGGCAAATTTTGAGACAATGTCGGGGTTGAATACCAAGTCCCAAGAATCGACCGGGGCATCGGGCATCCGTTCGAGGATTTGTTCTTCCACGTAGCCCATGCCGGTGGTGCCCCACATGTAGGGAATGGCATGCTTCGCGCCGGGATCGTAGGCATCGGTGCGGACGGTCACCACGTCCCACAAATTTTCGATGTTGCCGAGTTTCGACTTGTCCAATTCGCCGAAGAGACCCGCCGCGATCTGCCGCTGGAGGAAGTACGCGGACGGCACAACCACATCGTAGCCGGTGTTACCCGCAAGGAGTTTTGCTTCCAAAATCTCGTTAGAATCGAAGACGTCGTAGTTGACGTCAATGCCGGTCTCATCTGTGAAGTCTTTTAGTATCGACTCGTCGATATAGTCGGACCAGTTGTAGACATTGACGACGCCGTCGGCTGCCGCGGGTGCGGCGGACATGACGATGGCAACAATGACGGCCTGCATCGCTCGTTGCATAGTCTTCCTCCGATTGCGCTCCATTCGCGCTGGGGCGAGTGCGCGTGCGCCCGCCGGATTTGCCTGTTCCGTCTGACGTTACTGGAGTGGGCGGCGTGATCAAGCCATAGGTGGCCGACCCGTCCGGCTCACAGGTCAACTGGTGCCGATTTCAGCCGTTGGGCGAGAGTGTCGAGGCTGGCGTGCGCGCGCTCCACGAGCATGTCGCACTCTTCCCGGCTGATCACCAGCGGCGGCGAGATGACCATGGTGTCTCCCACAGCGCGCATGATGAGGCCGTTGGCGACGCAAATGTCGCGGCAAAGGGAGCCGGCCGCGACGGTCCCGTCAAAGCGCACCAAAGTAGGTTTGTCGGCAACGATCTCCAGCGCCCCGATCAAGCCGGTCATGCGCGCCTCGCCCACCAAGGGATGATCCGCAAGCCTTGCCCAGCTCGCTTGCAGATGGGGGCCGATTTCGTTCGCGACGCGATCCACCAGATGCTCCGCGTGAAAAACCTTGAGGTTCGCAAGACCTGCCGCGCAGGCCAGCGGGTGACCCGAATTGGTGTAGCCGTGAAAAATCTCACCAGCGCCCGCGAGGACCTCGGCGACAGATTCGGCGATGAAAACACCGCCGGCGGGAACGACGCCGGACGTGATGGCCTTTGCGATGGACATGAGGTCGGGCGTGAACCCAAACGTCTGCGCGCCCCACCATGCGCCCGTGCGTCCGAAGCCCGTGATGACCTCGTCGGCAACGAGAAGCACCTCCCGCTCGCGGCAGATGCGCTCCACCTCGGGCCAATAGCTCTCAGGGGGAATAATGACCCCGCCTGCGCCCTGGATGGGCTCGCCGATAAAGGCGGCGACGGTGTCCGCGCCCAGTCGGTCGATCTCCTGCGCCACACGCCGCGCAGCGATGATGCCGTACTGTTCGGGGGAGACCCCCATAAAACGGCCATCCCCGAACCAATAGGGCTGCTCGATGTGGCTGATCCCGTCGATGGGAAGGCCGGACTGGCTGTGCATGGCGGACATGCCACCCAGGCTTGCGCCCAGGATGGTCGAGCCGTGATAGCCGTTCTTGCGGGAGATAAAGCGCTTCTTGCGGGGTTTGCCGAGGCGCTCCCAGTAGAGCCGGGCGAGGCGAAACGCAGTGTCGTTGGATTCAGATCCGCTGCCGGTGAAAAAGACGTGGCTGATGTGCTCCGGCGCCACCTCGCAAAGGGCCTCGGCAAATTCGGCAGCCGCGGTGTGCGTGCACTGGAAGAAGGTATTGTAGTACGAAAGGGTTTCCAGCTGGGCGGCGACAGCGTCTATGATCTCGCGCCGACCATGCCCGGCGGCGACGTTCCAAAGCCCAGCCATGCCATCGAGTATCTTGTTCCCATCCGTATCGGTCAGCCAACAGCCCTTGGCGTGGGCAATGACCCGCGAACCCGTTGCATTCAGTTCGCGCATGTCCGAAAACGGATGCCAGTGGTGCCGCGCGTCCATGGCCTGGTATTCGGCCGTCGGGCGGACATTTTTCATGGTCGGGCTCGTTGTGGTGGGGACGGCGCGCCGTCACTTCCAGGCGTTTTGCGCCATTCGCCCTAAGGGGACAAGCGGTCCAATGAGCGCGCGCAAAGGGCAGGGCGCTGTCGCAAATGGCCTGACCGTTCCTTCCCGTCACACTGGGGAAATCCATGGCGGTTGACGAACCGCTCTCCGCCGCCATCGCCGCCATGCGGGCGTCCCACCCGAAGGCCAAGACCGTCGAAGTCTTTTCGGTCGGGCTCAACGGCGTGCCCCGCGGCAAGCGCGTTCCCTTGGAAGCGGTGGACCGACTGGCGCGAGAGGGGCCGGGCGGTGTGCGTTTTCAGCCGTCCCTCGCCGGGCTCGATATTTTTGGGTTGGACGTTCCAGCGTCGGGAATTGCCATGGAAACCGGCGATCCGGACGGCGCGTTCGTGCCCCTTGCCCACACCCTCGGGCCGGCATCGTTTTGCGAGCGCCCCTTGCTCGTCCTCCAGGGCATGCTCGCCGACGCCAGCGGCAGCCCCCTCAGCGCCTACGATCCACGGGCCGTGCTTTTGGACGTTCTGGAGAAGGCGAGGGCCATGGGGTTTCGTCCCGTGGTCGCGCTGGAACTGGAATTTTATCTCATCGACCCGGTGAAGGCCGCTCCCGCGCGCCACCCTACCCAGGGCACCCGGCTCGATGCGTTTCAGATGATGGATCTTGATCTCACCGAGGCGTTCGATCCGATTTTGAGCGCGGTGTGCGAGGCGGCGGCGGCGCAGGGGATCGTCACGGAGACCGTCCTTGCCGAATTCGGCGCCGGCCAGTTCGAGATCAACCTGCGTCACCGGGACGATGCCGCCCGGGCCTGCGATGAAATGGTGGCGTTAAAGCGGCTCATCCGCGCCGCTGCCCGGGCGAAGGGGCTGGATGCCACGTTCATGGCAAAGCCGTTTGGCGCCTTTAGTGGTTCGGGACTGCACATTCACCTCAGTCTGCTGGACCAAACCGGCCGCAACGTGTTCGACGAGCCAGGCGAACCGGTGGGCCGGCAGCTTCAGGCCGCCATTGCCGGCCTTGCTGAGACAACGGGCGACACATTCTTGGTGTTCGCACCCCATCTCAATTCCTATCGGCGTTTTTTGGAGGGATCTTACGCGCCCATGTCGTGCACGTGGGGCCTTGATAACCGTGGGGCGGCAATCCGCGTGCCCAAATGCCGCGGCCCCGATGCCCGTCTGGAGCACCGCATCGCTGGCGCCGACGCGAACCCCTACCTGGTCACGGCCGCAGTCATCGCCGCCGTCCTCGACGGGATTGCAAATTCACGAACGCCGGGGCCGATCAGCCAAACCGACGTGGGAGAAGGACCAGAATTTCCAGGGACTTGGCGCGAAGCCATAGAACGTTTCGCCGGCTCGATCTTCGCCGAGCAGGCGTTCGGACCCGAAACCAGGCACGTGTTCTCGTCGATGAAACGCCAGGAGGAGGCGGTCCTGCGCCAGCGGGTCACGGACGTGGAGTATGAGATCTATTTACGCAATACGTGAATTAAGCGCTGGATTTCGGCAACGGGGTTGACGTAACGGTTGGTGCAATCAATTTTTAGTGGAGTGTAACTTGGCCCCCGGCCGAGGGTTCCGGGGATATAAGGAGGCCGTAAACCTTCATCCAGAACTCACAATCGTCGGGTTCACCGTCGCGTAGATGGTCGCATGCGCGTACCATCACGTGAATTGCTGCGCCGTCTCCGTGGATCGCTTCGGCTTCCGCCGCTGCTGACTGCACGGTTACATCAGTGCGCCAGTCAACCGCGTCGAAGAAGTTCTGCATCGCTTTCGCGAGGGTGGCGAAATCCTGCTCGTACACACTCATGGTGGCGTCCCAACGATCTGTGTTTAACTGACTGCTACTATAGATCGTGGTGCCCGCATTATGCACTACCCCCAAAATGGGGAGGGATGCCCAGGGTCGTGGTGGGCCTAGGAAATTGGTCGCTTCCCTCGTGTGAATGGGACACGGGGACATGCGTTTGGTTGAGGAGACGCCCGCATTTCAAAGTCGCGACAGCGGTGGCGATGCTTCGCCAGCCGCAGCGGGCGCGCTTGCGGCGATTGCTGACGAAACGGGCATGGAGCGGGCCATCCATGCGTTGCGCGATGCGTTTCAAATGAAGCATCTGAGCTACCTCGCCGCGCGCTTTGGCAACGATCCCGCCAAAGACCCCTATGTGCGATCCACCTACCCAGGCCTTTGGATGGCGCGCTACCTGCTGAAACGCTATTGGCGGGTCGACCCCATCATGCGCGAGGGGTTTCGTCGATCGGCGCCGTTCGATTGGTCCGATATCGACCGTTCGTCTCAAAAAGTGGCGGACTTTTTCGCCGATGCCGAGCGTTTTGGCGTGGGCGCCAACGGGCTTTTGGTGCCGCTCACCAACAAGCACGACCAGCGCGGTATCTTATCCATCTCCAGCGATCTCACGGGGAACGCCTGGGCGGACTATAAGGCGGCCTTTCTGCGCGACTTCCTCGAAGTTGGCGCCGCACTCCACAAGCGCGGCCTGAAAGAACTTTTTGGCGATGAGGCGCCGCCGCCAAAACTCTCGCCGCGGGAAAAAGAGGTGCTTCGGTGGGTGGCCGAGGGCAAGGAGGTCCCAGATATTGCCATCATCACCGGTTTGTCCGAGCACACCGTGCGCACCTATTTGAAGTCGGCGCGGGTAAAGCTCGACTGCGGCACCAAAACCCAAGCGGTGGTCAAAGCCGAGCGGCTTGCCCTCCTCAGGGACGACGACGCGTAGGCCATCAGGAGCGCCGCACCCATGCGGGCAAGGGCGAGGGTCGCAAATGCGTCAGGCCCCAACATCACGCAGCTTCCGCAAAGACGCAGGGCGGGTTTTCCAAAAGCGGTCCGGTGAGACCAAGGCGTTCGCGCGCTTCGCTAAGAACTTGGCGCGAGCACTCCGTCACGCCGAGGTGAACGCGGGTGGAAAAGTCGTCACAGGTGCCGATCACGTCGAAGTGCACCTTCATGCGCCGCCACATGCGAAGGCGCAGCGGGTCGAAGTTGGCGAGGAAGGTGTCGACGCCGGCGCTGAGGCCAAATTCGAGCGCAGCCACGTGGAGCGAACGCAAAATCGTCATGCGCTCTGCATCAAGACCGCGGGCGCGGATGAGGTCATCGTCAATGCAAAGGCGGGTGATTTCCCAGACGGTCGGGGAGGCGAAGTCGACATCGGGCACCGTGTCGCCGAACACATCGCCAAGCAGCGTCGGCCCGGACGTCGGCATCAGCCGGCCGCATGCGTAAAGCTCAATGCCGAGCGCGTCGGTATGCATGACATAAACCGGGTTAAGCGTGTCATATACGTCGCTCTCGCGGTCGCCTTGCGTATCCACCCACTGCAACTCATCGCGAAATACTTTCGACCGAAGCCGAAACATTTGCTCCTCAAGCAGCGGATAATTGTGAAGCTCGCTTCCATGAATGATGAAGTACATGGGATCACCTTCGATTTATTTTTCGAAAGTGATCTTATTTCCTGAGATGATAATGGTGATTACTTTGCTGGGCCGTTGCGAAATCCCCGCAAGCCCCGTGGCGCGCGGGAAAGCTATACCTTGGCCTGGCCGCCAAACGCGCACCGATTGCCTCAATTATCCCCGTATGCGCTTGTGGCAAAACGGGAATTGTTCCCGCGGCGAAGCGGGGATTGCCTCGGGAAGGGACGGGCTTTTGGTCGAAAAATTGGCCGTTGGGGAGAGGGTTGTGGCGCGGCCTTGAGGTGCCGTGCGGCAGCCGGGCCCATTGCTCGTCGACCCAGAGAGCGAGCCGTTTTTCCCTGAGCAGGCTGAAATCCGGCCGGGTCGACAGGGTTCTAGCGCGTTGCCCGATCACACTGAATGAGATTGGCGCTCAATCTTTCCAGATTGGTCGCATCATGTGGCGGATCGCCGTGCGCTCCGGCCCGATGATGCTCTAACCGGCCGCGCGCGCCTGGGAGGCGGGTCGCTCCCAGGCGAGGGGCAAGGCTTCTTCCAAGTCGCCGCCGCAGCGTATGGGCGCAATCCAGTTGGCAAGGCCGGTGCTATCGTCGGTGTCCACCGCTACCCCACACACGGTGCCGGGACCGTTCGCGGGTCCAATGCGCCGCCCCGGAACCCGCTCCACCACGCGGCGGATGGGTTCATCCTTGTCCATCCCAATGACCCCGCCAAAGGCGCCACACATGCCGGCATCGGTGATGAAGGCCGTTCCGTGCTCGAGGACGCGGTGGTCCGCTGTGGGCACATGGGTGTGCGTGCCGGTGACGAGCGACACGCGCCCGTCGAGGAGATGGCCGAACACCTGTTTTTCCGATGTGGCTTCGGCGTGGACATCGACGATGGCAGCGTCCACCTCCGACCCGAGCCGGTGCACTTCAAGTGCGGTCTCCAAGGTGCGCACCGGATCGTCGAGGGCGTCCATGAAGGTGCGACCCATCACGTTGGCGACGAAGACCCGTGCCCCGTTACGCGCCGTCAGCATCGTGGCGCCCGATCCCGGGGTTCCGGCCGGGTAGTTGATGGGGCGCAGAAGACGCGGTTGCCGCTCGATGAACACAAGCGCTTCGCGCTGGTCCCAGACGTGGTTGCCGGTGGTGATGCAGTCGGCGCCGGCGTCGAGGAATTCTTGGGCGATGCTTTCGGTAATGCCGAAACCGCCGGCGGCGTTCTCGCCATTGACCACCGCAAAATCGACGGCAAAGCGCTCGATAAGCCGGGGAAGGTGCGTCGACAGCGCTTGGCGACCCGCTGGCCCCACGACGTCGCCTAGAAAGATGAGACGCACAAGTCCTCCCCAATGGTGATCCATTCCCGCTCAGTGGCAATGGCCGTGAGGGTCTGGTCGTGTTTTTCTAGGGGCAGGGTTTGCAATTCCTGGGCCGAGTAAGCAATGCCCACCGTCCGTATGCCTGGGTGGGCGGCCATGTAACGGTCGTAGTGGCCGGCCCCGTAGCCGAGCCGGCCGCCTTCGCGGGTGAAGGCGAGGAGGGGAACGATCAGAAAGTCCGGCTCGACCGTGTCGCCCAGCGGCTCCTCGATGCCGAACGGCCCCTGGACCAGCGGCTCACCTTCCGCCCAGGATCGGAATGACATCTCTTTGCCGTTCAACACCGGCAGAGCCCAACGGTCGGCTGCGAACTTTCGCGCAAGGGGGAAGGGATCGATTTCTGAGCGGATCGGTCGGTAGGCGGCAACGCAGCGGGCCGACAGGCGGGGCGCCCATGTCGCCACCGCTTCCGCGGCCTGGGGGTGGGCAGCGGCGAACTGCGCGCGCACCGCCTGGGCCGATCGTCGCAAATCGGTCTTGTCGAGGTGCTCGCCGGCCACGGTCACACCATGCTGCCATTTTCCACAACCGCAACGCCGTCAAGGCGGATTGTGCAACCCATCATGGGAAGGTCGAAGTGGCCTTCGCTGAACCGTCCGGCGAACTCGTTGGCGCCGGTGGAGAAGAGGAAGTTTCCTGCCACCGCCCGCAACTCGGTGCCGTTGGTGTCCACCTTATCGACCATGGTCAGCGCATCCCACCGGGCAGCGGGGTTGAGACCCAAACCGACATGGCTGACGGCGTAGGCGTTCGGATCGTTCCAACCCGCCAGCGTGTCGCGCATCAATCGTGCGTCCACACCATCACCCTCAATCTGGGTAATGCGATCGTCCTCGAGGGTCAGGTGAACCGGCGCCTCGACGTATCGTTTGAAGGTGAGGTTCATGTCGCCGGGGGAAAGCACGAGCCTTCCCGCCACCGTGCCCGCGCGCGGGAAGGAGACGACAATGCCACCCGGCCAGTGGGCGAGGGTGCCCGGTTTATCGGTCCAGCCCCAAACGCCCACCGTTTGGGCACCGGTCATGTCCACCGCAAGATCGCTGCCCGCTTCAGAGCGAACGGTCATGGTTTCAGCGGCGCGCGCCTGGCGGGCGGCATCGCGAACGTGCTTCTTCAGCGCGGGATCGGGCCGCATGCGGGCGAGCATGTCGGGATGTTCGTTGGAAATCACCTGAATGCGCGTTCCCGCCCGCAGGATTTCGGCGGTCTGCGGTGCGTGCATCAAACCTTCAAGGGAAAGATCCACCACCACATCGACGGCCTTGAGGGCGGCCACCGCCGGTTCCAACCCCCCAAGCACCTGGGAGGCGCCGGTGGAGCGCACGATCATTGAGCCCATCCGGGGCGTGGGCGCCAGGATGCGGAACGGGCGCACACCGAGCCGGCCAAGGGCAAGGTGGGCAATCTCCACATTGATGGCCCTGGAGCCGGTCTCACACAAAATGGCGACGCTCTCGTCCGACCGGATCGCGCAGGCTTCAAAAAGCTCCGCAAACGCGTCGATGTGGTGGGGCTCGATGCGTTCGCCGTGCATGCCTCTTCCCTTTTGCCCGCGCCGGTGCTCGATAGCGCAAAAGAAATGGGGGCGCACGTGGCGGTTTTACGAACGGACCTCGACCAGCAGGCCATTGCGGCGAATGCGGCATCGATGGCCGCGCTGGTGGCGGACCTGGACGCACGGCTCGACGGGGCGGCCCAGGGGGGACCGGAGAGGGCTCGCGACAGACACATCAAGCGTGGAAAACTGCTGCCGCGCGAGCGGGTCAACGGTCTCCTCGACCCTGGCGCGCCCTTCCTCGAACTCTCGCCGCTGGCGGCGCACGAACTCTACGACGATGGGATCCATGGTGCCGGTCTGATCACCGGGATTGGTCGGGTGATGGGGCGCCCGGTGATGGTGGTGTGCAATGACGCCACCATTAAAGGCGGCACCTACTATCCGATGACCGTCAAGAAGCATCTGCGGGCCCAAGAGATTGCCCGGCAAAATCGGCTGCCGTGCATCTATCTGGTGGATTCGGGCGGGGCGAACCTTCCCAACCAGACAGAGGTGTTCCCCGATCGCGATCACTTCGGTCGGATTTTTTATAACCAGGCGACCATGTCGGCGGAGGGAATTGCGCAGATCGCCGTCGTCATGGGCTCGTGCACCGCAGGCGGGGCTTACGTGCCAGCCATGGCGGACGAGGCGATTATCGTTCGCCAGCAAGGCACGATCTTCTTGGGTGGGCCGCCCCTCGTGAAGGCGGCCACCGGCGAGGTGGTTTCGGCCGAGGACCTCGGGGGCGCTGACGTCCATGCACGACTTTCAGGGGTTGCCGATCACTACGCCCTCGATGACCGGCAAGCGCTTGAGATGGCAAGGCGCGCGGTGGCAAACCTTGCCCCGCCCCAGCGAGCCGAAGTGCTTTTGAGCGAACCCGAGCCACCCCTTTATGAGGGGATTGAGGGTGTCATACCCGCCGATTTGCGTAGGCAAACGGACATTCGCGAATTGATCGCACGGCTGGTGGACGGGTCCTGGTTTGACGAGTTCAAGGCGCTTTACGGCACAACGCTCGTCACCGGGTTCGCGCGGCTCAATGGACTTCCCATCGGGATCGTCGCCAACAACGGCATTTTGTTTTCCGAAAGTGCCGACAAGGGCGCCCACTTCGTGGAGCTTTGCTGCCAGCGGCGGATACCGCTTTTGTTTGTGCAGAACATCACCGGTTTCATGGTGGGGCGGGATTATGAAGCGGGGGGAATTGCCCGGGCCGGCGCAAAACTGGTGACGGCGGTGGCCTGTGCTGCCGTGCCAAAAATCACCCTGATCGTGGGTGGCTCCTATGGAGCGGGGAACTATGGAATGTGCGGACGGGCCTTTTCGCCGCGTTTCTTGTTTACTTGGCCGACGGCGCGCATTTCGGTCATGGGTGGCGAGCAAGCCGCGTCGGTGCTTGCAACAGTAAAGCGGGACAACGTGGAAGCCGATGGCGGGTCCTGGTCTGCGCAAGACGAGGCCGCGTTCAAAGCACCGATCAGAGAAACCTATGAGCGGGAAGGGCACCCCCACTATGCCACAGCAAGGCTGTGGGACGATGGCGTGATCCGCCCCGGCGATACCCGACGGGTTCTCTCCCTCGCCTTCGCCGCGACCCTTAACGCGCCCATCGCGGAAACCCGCTTCGGCGTTTTTCGAATGTAGGCCCGATCGGTGATGGGCCAGCGAGACGACGCGAACCCAAGGCTTCGGGCAACAGTGATCCTTCGCAGGCAGATCAGGGCCACTTGCGCCCCGATACCCATTGCACACCAATAGAAGGGAAGCGCCGGTGTTACGTCATGGCCCGCTTCCGGCCATGCCCCAACGGGTCTAAGGGCGCAGCGGCGCTCCCACTTTGCGCTCCTCGCGGTGAAGCCCGAGGTTTCTTTCGCGCAAGATCACAAAGATGCCAGACGCAATGACGATCGATGCGCCGACAAGCACGCTGGCGGAGGGAATTTCGGCAAACAGGAAGTAGCCGATACTGACCACCCAGATCATCGACGTGTACTCAAACGGCGCCAACAGCGAGGCTTCCCCATGCTGGAACGCCTGGGTGAGGCAAAGCTGGCCGATGCCGCCAAGGATACCGATAAGAACGAGCGCGATGGCATCGCTCCAGGACGGCACCACCCAGGTGGGCGCGGTCGCCAGCGTGACGGCGGTCCCGGC
>JBCCYN010000110.1:0-16521 GCA_039189655.1 Pseudomonadota bacterium
AGAGGATTGCGGACACGACCCAATAGGCGCTGGCCGTAGTCGAGGGTGCGCAGCTCCTCCACGAGGGAGATGCGAATGTTTGAGTCGGAGCCGACGCCGAACATGCCGCCAGCGCCCAGGAACGACACGGCATCGAACAGACCATCGCCCAAATTGCTTTCGGTGATTGGGCAAAGGCCCACAGTGGCCCCCGCATTGGCCATGAGCGCGAGTTCGTGCCGATCGGTGTGGGTGGCGTGGATCAGCGTCCAATCGGACGAAAGGCTCAAAGAGGCTGCCAGATGTCGCACCGGTGTGGCGCCGGTGTGGGCGCGCACCTCCTCCACCTCCCTCACCTGCTCCGCCACGTGGATATGTTTTGGGCCGGGTAACCCTGCGACGTCGCGCAACAGCCCGGCTGGGACGGCGCGTAACGAATGGGGCGCCACACCGACCCTCGCGTCATCCCCGAGAACCCGGATGGCATCGCGTGCCCCATCCAAGATGCCGTTGAAGTGCGCCGGTGGGGTGGAAAAACGCGTCTGACCGCCCTCCAGGGGCCGGCCGTCCATCCCTCCCTGCGTATAAACGACGGGCAGGAGCGTCAGGCCAATGCCGGTGCGCTCTGCCGCGGCCACGATGCGCGTCGCGAGTTCTGCCGGCGCATCGTATGCGCCGCCGCCGGAGGGGTTGTGCAGGTAGTGAAACTCGCCGACCGCGGCGAACCCTGCCTCAAGCATCTCCATCTGAACGCCGGCAGCGATGGCCTCGACGTCGTCTGGGCCGAGAGCCTCCAAAAACCGGTACATGAGCGCGCGCCAGGACCAGAAGTCGTCGCTACCGCGGCGCTGTTCAGTGAGCCCGGCCATCGCCCTTTGGAACGCGTGGGAGTGAAGATTGCCGGGCGCGGGCAGGAGAACGTCCACGGTGTGCGGCGCGGCGCTAGGCTCGATGGCCGCGATTTTTCCGGCCTGCAACGTGATCGCGACGTCGTGCCGCCAACCGCTGGCGGTCAAGGCGCGGCAGGCGACGATGACCTCGCTCACGGCGCGCGCCTTGACGCGCCCGAGCCCGCAGTGCGACCTGCCGCCAAGGAGGCGCTGCGGATGGACGTGGTCATCGAAAACTGCTCCGTGGCGACGATGGCGCCGGGGGCGGCCGGGGCGGCCGGGACGGCGGGAGCGCAACAGCGCTACGGCCTCATCAAAGACGCGGCGGTGGCGCTCCACAAGGGTAAGATTGCTGTGGTCGGGCCTCGCACGGGCCAGAACATTCCCGAAGGCGCGCAGCGGATCGATGGCGAAGGCGGCCTTCTGACGCCCGCCCTTATCGATTGCCACACCCACATCGTGTTCGCCGGAAATCGCGCGGGGGAATTCGAGGCTCGGCTCGAAGGCGCCAGCTATGAAGAGGTGGCCCGGCGGGGTGGCGGGATCTTGTCGACCATGGGCGCGGTGCGCGCCGCCGGCGAAGACGATCTTCTCGCCGCGTCCCTCCCCCGGGTGGACGCGCTCCTTGCCGAGGGCGTCGGCACCCTGGAGATCAAGTCGGGCTATGGGCTCACCGTCGCAGACGAATTGAAGATGCTTCGGGTCGCCCGGCGCATCGGAACCGTCCGGCCGGTGGACATTCACACCACCTGGCTGGCTGCCCACGCACTGCCGCCGGAGTTTGGCGACAGGGCGCGGTATCTTAGCGAGGTGGCCATTGCTGGGCTCGATGCGGCGGCCTGCGAAGGGCTGGTGGATGCCGTCGATGCCTTTTGCGAGGGAATTGCCTTCAGCCCCGAAGAAATCGCGCCGCTTTATGACCGGGCGGCACACCTGGGACTTCCCATCAAAGGCCATTGCGAGCAGCTTTCTCACCTGGGTGGTGCAGCCATGGTCGCCGCCAGGGGCGGCCTTTCCGCCGATCACCTGGAACACCTTACCGAAAATGACGCGGAAAAAATGGCGGCCGCCGGCACCGTCGCCGTCCTGCTCCCCGGCGCCTTTTACACCCTGCGCGAGATAACAAGGCCGCCCGTCGAAGCCCTGCGCCGCCATGGAACGCGCATCGCCGTCGCCACCGACTGCAACCCCGGCTCTTCGCCACTCACCTCGCTTCTCCTTGCCCTCAACATGGCAGCCACGTTCTTTCGCCTTTCGCCGGAGGAGGCACTCGCTGGCGCCACCCTCCATGCCGCCGCAGCGCTCGGCATTGGCGAAGAAACCGGCACCATCGAGCCGGGCAAGACTGCCGACCTTGCCCTATGGGCGGTGGATGAACCCGCCGAGCTCGTCTACCGCATGGCGTTCAACCCGCTTAGAGCGCGCTTTCGCCGCGGGGTTCGAGTGTGACGCTGCGCACGCTCAATACGCTCTCAAACTCCTTTGGGAGCGACGAGCGTCCGCCTTCAACGCGAACCAACGCGCCGGCGCACGGGCCGCTCACCGCTGCCCATCTGCCCCTCGTCGATCCTGGAGCCATCCCATGAGCCGTATGGGCCACAACCGCCCCGCCGTCAGCGCCCCGCGGGGGCCGGAGCGTTCGTGCAAGACCTGGGGGGCCGAGGCGGCGCTCAGGATGCTGCACAACAATCTCGACCCCGAGGTGGCGGAAAATCCGGCCGAGTTGGTGGTCTATGGCGGTATCGGTCGCGCGGCCCGCACCTTTGAGGACTTTGACCGGATCGTTGCATCGCTGCGGGCCCTTGGGGCGGACGAGACGCTTCTTGTGCAGTCCGGAAAGCCGGTGGGAGTTTTTCGGACGACGCCGGACGCACCGCGGGTTCTCATCGCCAACTCCAACCTCGTGCCGGAGTGGGCAAACTGGGCGCATTTCCACGAGCTCGATCGCGCCGGGCTGATGATGTACGGCCAAATGACCGCGGGTTCCTGGATCTATATCGGCACCCAGGGCATCGTTCAGGGCACCTACGAGACGTTTGCCGAGGCCGGCCGAAAGCACTACGGCGGCGATCTTTCCGGCCGCTGGATCCTCACCGCCGGGCTTGGGGGCATGGGCGGCGCGCAACCCTTGGCAGCAGTGATGGCCGGCGCATCGTGCCTGGCGGTGGAATGCGACCCCACCCGCATCGACTTTCGCTTGCGCACCAACTACCTCGACGAGCGCGCCGACAATCTCGACCACGCCCTAAAACTCATCGCGCGCTGGAGCGCCGCCGGGGAAGCCCGTTCGGTGGGGCTATTGGTAAATGCGGCCGACATTTTCCCAGAACTAGTGGCTCGCGGCGTTCACCCCGATATCGTCACCGATCAAACGTCCGCCCACGACCCGCTCAACGGCTACCTGCCGAAGGGTTGGACGCTAGAAGACTGGCGCAGCCGTCGCGAGAGCGAACCGGAGGCGGTGGAGGCCGCCGCTTGCCAATCCATGCGCGAGCACGTGGAGGCCATGGTCGCCTTCCACCGCGCAGGCGTTCCCACCCTCGACTACGGCAACAACATCCGCCAAGTGGCGAAGGACGATGGACTGTCCGACGCCTTCGCCTTTCCTGGCTTCGTCCCGGCCTATATCCGCCCGCTTTTTTGCCGGGGCATCGGACCGTTCCGCTGGGCGGCGCTTTCGGGCGACCCGGAGGACATTTTTCGCACCGATGCGCGGGTTAAAGAGCTGATGCCCGACGACGCCCATCTCCATCGATGGCTCGATATGGCGCGGGAGCGAATTGCCTTCCAAGGCCTTCCGGCCCGCATCTGCTGGGTGGGGCTTGGCGACCGGCATCGGCTCGGCCTCGCGTTTAACGAGATGGTCGCCAACGGCGAGGTTTCCGCGCCCATCGTCATTGGTCGAGACCATTTGGACTCCGGGTCCGTTGCCTCGCCCAACCGGGAAACCGAAGCGATGAAGGACGGGTCGGACGCCGTATCGGACTGGCCGCTCCTCAACGCGCTCCTCAACACTGCTTCGGGCGCCACCTGGGTTTCGCTGCACCACGGCGGCGGCGTGGGCATGGGATACTCCCAGCATGCGGGCATGGTCGTGGTGGCCGATGGGACTGCCGAAGCAGCGGCGCGGCTCGAACGAGTGCTTTGGAACGATCCTGCCAGCGGTGTCATGCGCCACGCCGACGCCGGCTACGACATCGCCCTCGCGACAGCTCGCGAAAAGGGCCTTCATCTCCCTGCCATTCTCACCGGCGACTAACGCGTTGGCCAACCGGATCGACCCGAGGGACGATCAGTTGAGTGAGCGCTCTTACGAGATGCTCCCCCCGCCGCGCTTACACTGGCGTGTAAAGGTCACCCCACTCGCTGTCCCAGGCGCCCTCGTCGCCCATGACGACAATGGCTAGCTTCATGGTGTTGGCAATCTTTATGGCATTTCTGAAGGCATCGACCTTCTTCGCTGCCCCGCTCGTCCGCGCCGGGACGCCATCGGCACCGGGCACGTGCACACGCGCTTGCTCCATGTCGCCATCGGGGGCGAGTTCTAGGGTGATGGCATCCTCCTGGACTTCATCCACTCGCTCAAATCGGTTTCGACGCATTCTTTAGGCCTCGGTGGTTTGTCTACTGGGTGGGGGCTCCGGCAGGTGACCCACCGGCAGCAAGGGCTTCCTCCGGCGGCGCGGTGTCCACGATGGCAAAGAAGACTTCCACGCGCGTTCCCCGAGCCAGTGCGCCCTCAATGGCGTTGGCGAGCCGCAAAACATATGCCGCCGCATCGTCCCGCAACTGGCGCGGCTGTTCCAGCAACGGCTCAGAGCTTGCCACTGCCGCCATCATCTCACGGCCGTAGGGAAGCGTCGCGGTAAGGGGTACCCCGCGCAATCCGTCCCCGCCGAATATGCTGGACGTTCGCGCGGGCAACGGACCGCGCGGCCAGTTTTTGTGGTCGAGGTGATAAACATCGCCATTGCTGCGATAGTAGTCGAGCAAGATGTAGCTGGGGAACTCCGGTGAGGTAAGGGCGAACGGGACAGGCTCGCCCGGGTGCACGACGGTGCGAGGCGGCAGCCCCGAGTTCGGCGCCGTAAGGGATGTGCGTGCGCTAAAACCGTCGATCCAACCGGCAAACCGCACCATCGCGCAGGGCGCCCCCACGATCAAAAACTCCGCCCCGTCAATGTCGTCAATCCCGTCCAATGCACCCGTGGCAGCAAGGAGGTCGGCGCGCATTTCCTCGCTGGTGGCAAATCCTGACAGCGTGACCTTTCCGTCCGCAGCCACATCGCTGGCAGCCACGCGCGCGCAGGGGAAGTTGGTGAGGACCTCAGCCAGCTCCTCGTTGATATCGTAGTCCTCTGGGCGCGCTCGGGTGGTATTGTCGGGCGTTGTCGGCCGATCCCTCGAGGGGGTCGCACGGGCTGCTTCGGGATCAAGTCGAGCGAGCGCCTCTGGAGCCGCTGCGGGCGCAGGTACTCCCGGGCGCGCCGCCCCCAAGGGCTGCTGCCGTGCCACCTGGGCCGGCGGAGGCTTGTTTAGGACGCGTCCGGAGGGCTGGAGCGACGTCGGGGCGGTTCGGGCTGACGGTTTGGCGGTCACGCGTGCGCCTGGGATCGCTTCGGCGGCGCTGGGGAGACTGTCACCAGACCTAGCCGCCAGGACGGACGACGCGGCAACCACCGGCGCCGCCGATGGGGGCAAGGCGGCGCTTGCTCTTGTGGGCGACGCCTCCCCGGGTGCAGCGTTCCCCAAAGCACCGCCGGTCGCGTCGGGGAGATTGGGCAAGACGGCCGGTGATGAGGACCGCAACGCGGCAGCCGCCACCGCAGTGGGCGCCGCCGCGGGCGCGGTTGCCCGCTGCCGCGGTGCTTCGCTGAACTGGGTCGTCGCCAGGCGGCTCGTCGTTTCCGCTGGGATCGAAGCGGTGCCACTACGGCCCAAGGAGCCCACCGCAGAAGGTTCGCTCGCCGGGCTCAGAGTGCTGCCAGGAAGCCGGTTGAGCGAGGCGACCTCAATCTTTGGTGCTGGCGCATCTTCAGCAGGTGAAGGCCGCACCGCTGGGGCCTGGTCGCCGGCTGGAAGCGCAGCAGCTTCGATCAAATCGGCGTTCCCGGCAGCCAGGACATTCGAGGAAACTGCGGCGGCCGCGGACGGTGGCGGGGCGGGCGACGCGATCCGAGCTGGCAGGGGTTCTGCCAGTGCCCCTTGCGCCGGCGAAGAATGCTCGACCGGATTTGCCGGGCCCATGACGGCAAGGTCTATGGCGTCTTGGGCCGCGGGAGCAAGATCGACGACATCTTCGGCGCGCCGCGCTTCGCGTCTGTCGGTTGCGACCGCAGCGGGTACTGCGTCCGCTTGCCCCGCCACATCGCGGTTCCGTGCTTCCTCCAAGCGCAGGGCTTCCGGAGTTCTTGGCTGAATAGCGCTGGCGGTCGGGAGCGCGCCGGTCGCCTCGGCAACGGTTGCGGTTTGCGGAGCGCCGGCCATCGCTTCAAGGCCGGTGGGCTCTGCAAGGTTTGCGCGAAGACTTTCATCGCTGGGCAACACTCGGGCGGCTTTGGCGGGCGCCATGTCCTGGAGCGGGGGCAGTTTCGGCGCAGCGGTGGCGTCGGAGAGGGCTTCGGACGTTTCGGCGCTGGGGATCTCGTTGGCCACCACTATGTCCACCTGGATAGCGTCGAGCCGGGTTGTGATGGGGGCGAGCTCATCCGGCTCGCGATCCATGACGAGAGCAATCACCAGCGCATGGATGCCAGCGGCAAGCATCACCGCAATGGGCTGCCGGCTTTGTCGGCGGCCCCTGCGTTGCGCCAGGTCGCGCGGCTCTATGGTTGGCCAGTCGATTGCCATCGTGCCAATATAATGGCCGCGTTCGATGTTCTAAATCTGTCCTGCCAACCATTGAGGCACCGATGCTTGCCCGCCTGCGCCCTTTGACGATCATGCTCGCCCTTTGCGCCCTACCGACGGCGACACTCGGGCAGGACACAACGGCCCCGGGCACCGGCGGCGGCGGCGGCCCTGGCCTCGCGCTGGAATTGAACAAACTCGAAGAAATCGAGGGGGCCTGCCGCGCCTATTTCATCGTGCGCAATGGCAGCGACACGAACCTCACAGCGTTCGAACTGGACACTTTCTTGTTCGATCCTGACGAAATCATTCTGCAACGCCTGGCGCTTCCGTTCGGAGGGGTTGCAGCGTCGAAAATGCGCATCGTCCCGTTCGAGTTCCAACTGCCGTGCACCGCCATAGGCAAGCTATTCGTCAACGAGATCATCACCTGCGAAGCCGGCGCACCCCTCGATTGCGACGCCACGCTGACGACTTCGAGCCGCGCGCCGGCGGCCCTCGACTATTAAGGCACCGGTCTGATGGTGGGTTTGGTCGCGGGCACGCCTGCCATATGGGGCTGTTGGTTCCAAACTCGCTGGTCCGGTCGGTCTCGATCGGGCGCACTGAAAACAACAAGGACATGCTCGATGGCTGGTCAGCGGACAATTGGCGATCTTTACCCGTTAGCCGTCGACGACGGTCGGAAGCGGGGCACAAACTTTGCGTTGGCTTCCCTGCTGATGGCCGGCGTGTTTGCAGCGCTCCTTTATGCGTTGGCGCCGCAGGAAGCACGGGCCTACTCTTATGCTTCGCCGCAATCGGACCCGCTCATTGCAGGGCGGGAAGCGTTCTTGTCGGCGGTGAACAGCGGCGATTGGTCTGCTGCGCAAACGGCTGCGGCGGCATTCAAACCTGACCTTGATCTCCTGGAAGCGGGCGATGATGCGTTTGCCGGTGATCCGGGCATCGGCGCCGCATTCAGCGATGCCATCAAGGACAAGAATGCCGATGCGGCCAAGGCCGCCCTGCGCCGCGCCACCATCGATCAGGTGGATCGGCGTTTGTCGGGAGCGCAGAAGAATATCGGAACCTACCAGACCGCATCGACGCTGGTGGTCACGGCGCAGGCGTTTTATTCGGCAATGGCGGGCGACCTTCCGGCCGAGACCCAAAAGACAATCTCAAAAGAGATGCAGGCCGCCCTCGACGCCGTGGGCAAGCCAGGGGTTTTTGGCTACGGCGCGAAACCGGCGGATCCGGCTGCATTGAAGGCTGCGTATACGGCGATCATGGGCGCACTGCGGCCGCCATCGTCATCGGCAGACACGGGAACAAGCACGGCGGCGCCATCACCAACGGACGCTTCAGCTGGCGCCGCGTCATCCTCCGACGCGAGCACGACAAACACCTCAGAAGGCGCGCAATAGGGTCGACACCGGCGGATTTGGCACCCTTTCAAAACCGCAGCGTCACGTCGGAGCGGTACTGGTGAAGATGGCGCCGGCCCCTTTGGGGGTATGGTTCATCGCTCTCGTGTCTTGCGGTGCATACGCCTTCCTGGGGTGGTGGCTCACCGCAGTGCCGCCGTCCATTTCATCGGACGACGCCCGCCACTTTGCCGCCGGCCTCACACGCTTTTCGATCCTCGATTTTTCCCCCCACTTTCCTGGCTACCCCGCGTTCATCGCTTTGGGGCGCCTCGTCCGAGAAGTCGTGCCCGACAGCGTTGCCGCGCTGACCTTGACCAGCACGATCATGGCGATGCTCATGCCACCTGCCGCCGCCTTGGTCGCCTGGCGCTGGACCTGTTCGCCGCTGGCCGCCGTTTTCGGGTTTGCGCTCGGCCTCACCCAGCCCCTACTGCCCTACCTGGCGCTGTCGGGCTTGTCGGGCAGCACCGGCATCCTCTTTCTTCTCATGTTCTTTGCCCTGCTACCGGCGGAGGTGAACGCGACCCAAAGGCGTTTTGGCAAAGGCGTCTGGCTCTTTGCAGCCGGGATCTCCCTAGGCCTTTCGGCGTGCGCCAGGCCATCGCTGGGCCCAATCCTGCTGGCATCCTTCGGGCCGCTTCTTTTCCATCGCCTACGAGCCGCCGTGGTGGTTGGCAGCGGCGTGCTGGTCGTGGCGTTGCCAGCGCTCTTGGTCATTTTCGCCCTGGAAGGCTCGAACTACATCCACGAAGGGGTGCGCTTCTTGGAAGGCCACCTCTACGGTTGGGGAAACACCGCGTTCTCCGACCGGTCAGGCACAAGCTGGGTGGGCTCGCTAAACACTTTCCCCGCCCTCTACGTCCTTCTTGCAGTACCTTCGATGGTGGCGGTGTGGCGCGCGTTTTCGCCCCCGTTACCGCTACGGGAACAGGCGCTCGGCGCTGCTTTCCTCGCCGGTCTTGTTTGGACGGCGTTCTTCCAAAATCCTGAAAATCTTCGCCATCTGGCGCCCATCTTGAGCCTTGGTGGCATTGTCATTGCCATTTCGGCCGGGCGGTCAGGGGTCGGCGCGGGCGCCGCTGTTGTGGTTTTGGTGATAGGAGGAGCCATAGGCGTCACCAACGCTAATGTGGAGGCTAGGCAAATTGCGCCCCTTTCTCAGGCGGCGCGGGTCATCGACAAAGCCCCCGGGGAGCCCATCGTCTTCACACGTCGGGGGGTATTCTACCTCCGCGAAGCGCTTTCCCGCGCCCGGGTCTACGATCTTGCATTCCCAGCCACCGCGATGGCCGCGCTTAGCCCGGAGCCTCGGCTTTTGTTTCGCCTTTCGCGCACTCCCATCAAAGGGTGTCAGCCCTACCGCATACTTTTGGGGCGGACCTTTGGCGAACCGAGCCTTCACCTTTACCGAACAGAGCTTAGCGGTGCGGATCCAGAATGTTTGGCGGCACTGCGAACGACCTAGTTCCGCTCCCACAGATTCGTTGATCGCATCAGTCGCGCCCAAGCCACTCCACCGCCGGGAAAGTGTTTTTCTTCGCGCGCCGCCCGGATACGAAAAAACTCAAGGCCGCTGGAGCGGGATTTAGAAGTCGATGGAAACTTCTCCGCCGCCGACCAACGCATCGGGGATGCCGCCGCCGTTTGGATTGATGATGGCCTGCGCGTTGGGCTGCACATGGAGCCAGTTGCCCAGTTGAAAGCGGTGGTTGACCTCCAGCGCGAGCTCATAGGTTTGGCCCGGGAGCCTCTCGCTGAACGCAGCGTAGGAAATACCGAAAGCGGTGACGTCGTTGGGCCGCTTGGGGAACAGGCCCTGGTAGTAGGCACCGCCAAATAGCGCGACGGGGAGCGTGTTGATGTCTTCCTCCGGTGCCACGTTCACCGTGCCCCAGATTGTCAGACCCTGACCGCTCCCGGCGCTTTCTTGATAGATCATCTGCTGGGCAATGGCGTAGAATCCATAGTTGCCATCGCGGGAGCGGTTCGAACCGTCCACAAACGGATAATTGCTGGTGTCGAAGTAGGCGCCGAGGGAGTATTGTCCCGGAAGGCCCGTGGCACCGTCACCAGAGTTGGGCTTGTAGCCGATTTCGGCGACCCCTAGCACGCCGTCTTGCGGGTTCAGGGTGAAATCAAGCCCGTGGTAGGCATCTTCCTGGACGTCCGGATCGGCGTTGTAGATTCCCGCCGAAACATAAAAGTCCGGACGCGGAGTCACCGTGGCGCGAGCGCCCCACTGGGTGAAGGGTGGGGTGGTGAAGGACGGAGCGTTGACGAGAATGCCGGTGGGGTTCCCGTTCACCGCACTGTTGACGTAAAACCCGTAGGCATCCGCCGCTGCAAAGTCATCACCCGCAGAAAGGCGCCCGACGGCGACGCTAACCTTGTCGCTGAACAAGGATTGCTCGAGATAGACTTCGGCGAGCCGCAATGCACGGCCATTGAACACTTGCGCAACAGCGAACAGATTGCCGATGTCATCGCCCGAGAGGTCGCGGCCCTGGGCCCAGGCGCCTGCAATATAAAGGCTGAGGCCGTTGATCCCGGCAAGCGTTTCCAGGTCGAACGTGGTCGACCCGTACCACAGGCCTGCGTAGGCCGCGTTTTGGCGAATGCCGCCCACGGGGTTTCCCAGGAGGTCGGTGGTAAAATTCAGCTCGACGTCAATGCCCTTGTTGGTGAGGTCGTCCCTTGCACCGCCCCAGTTTCCGGTGGCGGTATCCTGATTGAGCCAGTTGAGCAGGTCGTTTTGGGCATGGGCAGCGGGCGCCAGAAGGAGGGTCGACGCAGCGACGGTCATGGCGGCCGTGAGGCGAACAGAGCGGCGCTGGCGAGGCGAGGCGTTTGTGATCTTTTTCATTTCTTCCCTCCGCACGCGCGCCGGTGGCTCCCGATCGTTGGCTGGTGCGGAGGCGGCAGTGCTGCCGACAGATTTCCAATTGGCGGTCGATGGGGGTCAAATTAAGTTCGTGCGCCGGAGCACGGTGGCGGCTGGCAAACCGCCACGTGTTGTATATTTGATAAAATTCTGCTCGGAATTTCCTTTATTTATTCGAAAGAAAGGTCACAAGGCCAAGTTTGGCTTTGGTGTCCGTCGCCCCACTTCCCGCGCGCGACGGACCACGCTTCCACTGCTTTACCAGGCTCTAGCCCAGTTCAGTAGACGTCGCGGAGGTAGCGCTTTTCGCGCTTCAGCTTGCTGACATATGCCGTCGCGTCCTCCCGGGAAAAACTCCCGTGCCGCGCGATCAAGGCTGCCAGCTCGGCGTCCACATCCTTCGCCATCCGCGTTGCGTCTCCGCAAACGTAGAAGTAGGCACCCTCTTCCAGCCAGGAGAAGAGCGCCTTTCCATTCTCGCGCATGCGGCTTTGGACGTAGATCTTCTCGCTCTGATCCCGGGAGAAGGCGAGATCGAGGCGGTTAAGCAGCCCGTCGGCGCTCATGGCGCTGATTTCGTCTTCGTAGATGAAATCTTCCGCGCGGTGCTGATCGCCGAAGAAGAGCCAGTTGCGCCCACTCGCGCCCCGCTCGCGCCGTTCGTGGAGGAATGCCCGGAAGGGCGCAATGCCGGTCCCCGGGCCCACCATGATCACCGGGGCATCGTCATTGTCGGGCACGCGGAAGGCTTTGTTCGGTGACAGGAAAACCGGCACCTTGTCGCCCACCGATACCATGTCCGCAAGGTGGGTGGAGCACACCCCCCGGTGGGGACGACTTTCAAAATCCCACCGCACCGCCGCAACGGTGAGATGGACTTCTTCGCCATGGGCCTTGGGGCTTGAGGAAATGGAATAGGCGCGGTGCTGGAGCGGCTTCAGGAGCGCCACAAACTCTTCCAACGACAATAACCGTTTGCCGTCGAGGGTCAGGAGATCAAGGGTGTCGCGACCCCACAAGAACGTCTCGATGGCTTCCTTGTCGCCGTTGGCGATGACGCTGCTCAACTCATCGTGGGCACTGCGCTCGGCAATGGCTGCGACGAGTTTTTTGGATGGCGTGGAAATTTCAAAATGGCTGGTGAGCGCATCGCCAAGGGGCATGTCCGTGCCCGGCGCCGGGGTTTGCGCGTCAGCCTCGAAGTGGGCGATGATGGCATCCACCAGGTCACTCCGGTTTTGGGGAATGACGCTTAGGGAATCCCCCGCTTCGTAGGCAAGGCCGCTGCCGGAGAGATCAAAGGAGAAGTGACGGATTTCCTTCCCCGAACCCGATCCGGAGAGGCATCGGTTTTCCAGCATCGGAGAGGGGAACGGGTTCTTGCGGCCCCACCGGGGCTTTTCCGCTGCCGGGGCCGGGGTCGCAGTGGCCGGAGCTGGCTCAGCGGATTTCTCGGCCGGTGCCGACGCGGTCTTGGGGATCAGTGGGAGTGTCGCAGCAATCCAATTGGCGGCGGGATCATCAAAATCCACGTCACAGTCGGTGCGGGCGGTGAGCCGTTTGGCGCCCAGCTGCTCCAGGCGCATGTCCATGAGTTTTCCGGCGTGGCAAAACTCGTCGTAGCTGGTGTCCCCGAGGGCGAGGACGCCATAGGCGAGATTTTCCAGGCGCGGTGCCGTCCCTGAGGAGAGAGCATCCCAGAAAAGCTGGGCATTGTCCGGCATTTCGCCTTCGCCATAGGTGGAAATGACGATGATCGCCTGGGACATGTCGGCGAGCTGGTCCATGGACACATCGTCGAGCCCGGCGACGCGGGGCACAAAACCTTCCGCGCGGGCTGCCGCAGCGGCATCTTGGGCAACGGCCTCGGCATTGCCCGTTTGGGTGCCGAACAAAATGTCGAGCTTCGCCGCCTCGGCGACGGCCCCTTGGGCGGGGACAGCGGCCCCCTGGTCGCCCATGGCTGCGCGGGAGTGAAGGCCAGCCAAAAAGCCCGCCAGCCATGCGCGCTGGTCGTCGTTGAACGGAGCGGCGTCCGGGATGAAGGGTACTTTCATGTCGGTGGGTTGCCCTACTACGCGGCGGCCCTTTCAGGGAGGGATTTGCCAGCAAACAACTCGTCAAAGCTCGGGATTGTGCCCATGGCGGCCACGTTTTTGCGGTCTTGATGCAGGATCCAGCCGTAGGTGCTCGGACTGTCCATGGACAAAATATTGCGAAGGCTGAGAGCCTTTTTGAAGTCCGCCAGCCGCTTGTTGGAGATCATCACGGCAAGCTCTTGGTCGCTATACTCACTCACCGCCTCGCGGGCATGGCGCAACATTCCGCTCATGAGCGCAAAATCTTCAGTCAAAATGAGGTTGCGCGTTGCTTTCTGCGCCATGGGCGAGTGGCGCTCAGTGCCCTTGGGAAGGCGCGCCAGGGCAATGGTCTGGGCGGTGTCCACCACCAGCCAACCGTTGAGGAGGCGGAACATCTCGTGGGTGTCCACGTCGCCATAGTCGGGCACGCGGCCGTCGAGGATGGGGCCGCCCGATTGCCAGGCGCGTTTCATCTGGGCGACCTGTGTGGAAGCAAGGCCGGTGGCGAGTTCTTCGATGAGCCCCTTGCGCGGCTTTGCGGCGAGGATCGCGTCCGCATCCTGGTACTGCAGAAGCGCCTGGGGCATCACGAAGACGAAGTTCTCCATCTTCGTATCCCAATCGGCGAGGATGGCCTCGGCTTTGGCGGACTTGGTGGCGTCGTAGTGCCAGCCCAGGAGCGTGCGGACCGCGCTCGCGTGTAGGCGGGCCTCTGGGTCATCGCCGGAAATGGGTCCGGTCAGCACCGAGTCCTTGCTCATGAAGGCGCTCAGCTTGCGGTCCGGATCGTATTGGTAGGCAAAGCCGCCAGACATGCCGTTCCCAAAACCCTTAGCGAATCCGCCGAGGTTGAGGACGGTGCCGTTGGTCATGTACTCGGCGCAAAAATCACCGACCCCTTCCACCACTGCCGTGGCGCCGGAGTTTCGCACCGCAAAGCGGTCTCCGGCCTGACCCTGGATGAAGACCCGTCCGCCGGTGGCGCCGAAGAGGGCAAAGTTGCCGATGAGGACGTTGTCACCGCGAGCGCGCGGGCCGGACGGTGGCGAATGAACGATGATTTCGCCGCCGCAAGCGCCCTTGCCCACCCCATCGTTGCAGGTCCCGGTGTGCTCCAGCATCATGCCGTCGTTGCAGAACGCACCGTAGGACTGACCCGCCGAACCGTAGGTGGCGACTGTTACCGCGCGCGGTCGTAGGAATCGCCGTCCACGCCCGTCTTCGAAGGCGGCGGGGATCTCGGTGTCCCGCAGCTCGTAGTTCAGCATCCGCTCGATATCGATGGCCAGTTGGCCGCCGACGCTCTTATTGCGGTTGCTGAGCTGTAGCGTGTTGCCGCCAAGGTTCACTTCGGTCTTGCCGCCGTCCACCAGCGCGGAGCGCACCAGGTCGCCGAGATTGTCGTCCACGGCGTAGTCGCGCTCCAGGTAGATGGGGTCGTCGACCTTGACCTCCTCCACGTGGCTGAGCATGGCGCGCAGATTGAGCCTGCCCACCGAGGCAGGGTGATCGAGGAGGTGGAGAAGATCCGCCCGCCCCCGTGCCTCTTTGAGGGAACGGAAGCCGAGCTGGGCGAGGATTTCCCGCACTTCGTGGGCAATATTAAGGAGATACTGGGCGAGCGCCCGAGGGTCACCATCAAATACTTCTGGGTTGGTGGTGAGACCTGCCGGACACTTAATGTTGCAGTTCTTCGCCATGACGCACTTCAGCATCATCAGAGCGGTGGTGCCGAACTCAAAGCTGTCGCCACCCAGGAGCGCGGATTTCACCACGTCCGAGCCGGTCTGGTGCGCGCCGGAGCAGCGCAGGACCACCTTTTGCCGAATGCCGTTGGCGCTGAGGGCCTGGTGCACTTCGGCAATGCCGATTTCCGCCGCGCGCCCGGTGTACTTGAGCGATGTGACTGCCGCAGCGCCCGTTCCGCCGGTGTTGCCAGCAACGTTGATGACATCGGCCCCCGCCTTGGCGACACCCACGGCGATGGTGCCGATCCCTTCGGAGCTGACTAGCTTGACCACCACGCGCACCCGCGCCGCCTTGGCGTCGTGGATGAGCTGGGCGAGATCCTCGATGGAATAGGTGTCGTGGTGGGGCGGCGGCGAGATCAGTTCCACGCCGGGCGTGCCACCGCGCGCTGCAGCGATCTCCACCGTTACCTTCGGCGCGGGAAGCTGGCCGCCTTCGCCAGGCTTCGCGCCCTGGCCGATCTTGATTTCGATCTCTTCCAGCGCCGGATCGGCCAGGTAACCGGCCCAGACCCCAAAACGGCCCGAAGCGAACTGTTTTATGCGCGAGGCGCGGATGGTGCCGTAGCGCGACAGGTGCTCGCCACCCTCGCCGCTGTTGGACATCCCACCCACCATGTTGGTGCCGTGGGCCACCGCCTCGTGGGCGCTTGCCACCAACGCGCCGTGGCTCATGGCGCCCGACGCCAGCGCAGGCGTGATGGTGTGGGCGGGTTGAACCTCCTCCACGGGAATGGCGGGGGGCGCGTCGCGCAGCCGGCTTACATAGTCGAGCGCTTCGCCGTGGACCGTCATGTGAAGGGCGCCGCCTTCGATCCAGTGGCCGGTGATGCTGGACCGAAAACGGTCCACCAGCGACTGGGCGAGGGCGTCTAGGCGGCTGAGATCCCGGGCGTAGGGACCCGTCAGCCGCAGCGCAAAGTGGCCATGGCCCACCGGCTTGCTCGACACCCCACGAATGACGAAGTCGTTGTTGCCGGCACGGTTAAACAGCATCATTTCCCGGCGAATTTCGTCGTGCTCGCGCAGGAAGGTGATGTCTGCCGGGAACGACAAGACATCGCGCAGGGCCGCCGGGCGCTTGGCTCGCTCCTCGGCCATGTTGCGCGAGAAACGACGATAGCCGGGCGTCATCTCAAAGTTATCGATGGCCTCCGGCGTCAGCTTCTCAAAGCTGGTGTGGGTATACCCCGTCTCGTCGATGTCGAAGGCATCGCGCATTTTGCCGAGCGTCATGAGCCGCATGGTGTCGGCGGTCTCTTTGGTCTCGTCCGGCAGATCCTTGGCGAAGGCGATCTTTTCCTCGGTGAGGTCCACGAAGCCACGCACGGCTGCCACACCATAGGAATGGCCCGCCCCCTCGCTGCGCTCCTTGAAGAGGCCGAGGATCGGAATATCGGTGTCTTTTTCGACGGTAAGCGCCCGCGCATGCCAATCGGCCACGGACTGGGCGATCACCTTATAGCCGACACCGCCCACGGGGCTGTGCATGTTCGGGAAGTAGCGCTTGAAGACAGGGTCGTCGGTGTCGAGGAAGTTGGGCTCGAAAAACTCGCCCCCAGAGTAGCTCTCCACCGTGCAAAGACCCACCTTGCCCATGGTTTTCATGAGCGACTTTTCGGCAGCCTTTACGAAGGTGCGGAACGCCTTGGAGGGGTCGTCGGCAAAAAGATCTTCGGC